>NZ_NPFP01000026.1:0-136443 GCF_002259145.1 Rhodococcus sp. 15-2388-1-1a
AGTGGGGGGATGTCGGGGAGGCATCCCAGAACTCCCGTGCGCGGGGACGACCGAGCCGGCTCTCGACGCGAAGCGGAGGGCTACGGGCGATTCGGCGGCGTCCGTCCGAGGGCAGAAACGACAACAGCACCTCACCCGAAGGTGAGATGCTGTTCTACGTTGACGCGTGAAGTTGTGGAGACGAGCCGGTAGCGGTCCGTCGAACCCGGTCGACTACTCCTGCTCGAACCTCTTACGGAAACGATCTTCCATGCGAGAGCTGAAGCTGCCGCCCTTGCGACCACCCTTCGATTTCTGCCCGGTACTACGCCCGGACGGTTCGGCAGCATCGTTGGCTGTGCTGCCTTCGTCCTGCGACGCTGCGGCTCCCTTGTTGGAACCGCCGAACAGGAACAGTGCCCCGGCACCGAACATGAACAAAAAACCGATGAGACTGACGACGAGAAAAGCCAGACTGTTCGTCGACAACGCAACACCGGCGACGAGCAACACGAGTCCCACTACGAACAGCGCGGCAGCCTGAAAGCGCCTCCTGCTCGACGCCGCGCGTACGCGACCGCCCCTCACATGAGACGCGAATTTGGGATCCTCGGCGTAGAGAGCGCTCTCGATCTGATCGAGCATGCGCTGCTCGTGCTCGGAGAGTGGCACGGTACCTCCCCCTGCACAGATATTGAAGGTCATTTCGGTTGCGAAACGACGGGAAGCTGACCTTGGCGGCTACCTGCTGTCGATGATACGAGCTGAATCGGCCGCTTACCACCTACTCGGTCGATGTGTTCCTGAGAAACACCGAAGTTTTGGAGACGGACGTCCCGAAAACTCCGAGCGAACACCGTATGACGTGGCGATTGTCACCCGGCGTCCAGCTCGGTGAGCTACGCCGACAAGGGTGCAGTCATCGGATCGACGGACGCGAATCGAGCCTGCCCGCCGAGTCGATCCTCGACCGAGTTCAGAAAACGACCGACGTGCCGATGAAAATCGTCGGCATCGAGATCGGCGATCGTGCTCGACGCGCCGGCCTCGACCGCGGCCCGCGTGGCCGAGAAGGACGCGAAATAGTCGGCCCAGACAGCGAGATCCGGTGCCGCCTTGGCCATCAGCACCCATGCACTGCGTGAACGGGGACGTGCTCCGATCGAATTCGGCATCGACGCCAGCACAGCTGCCGCACCTTTCAACGCGGCGGCGTAGCTCCCGAGAAATCGATCTCCGGCGTCGCTCTCCCCGATGGACTCGGACAGCAGGGCATCGGCTCGACCCAGCAGAACCTGAGCCTGACGCGACACCGGCGACCGCACTCCGGCATCGAATGCCTTCGTGATCGTCATACTCGAACACCTCCAGTTCGAATCTCCGGCGCGTACCTGACGCGGCCGGAACCGTGGCGAAGCCTTACAGTCGAACTCCGGAGAATCCGTCTCGACGATCCGAGCCGAAGCCACCGGCGCACTCGGCCCCGATTGTCGAACACCCGTTCGACACATTCAATATAGCTGTGCCCACCGACAAGTTGCCGAAGAAAGGTTGAGAACAGTCGTCACCGATGCGCAGACAACGCCGTACCTGGTCGATCTGACGCCCCCGGAATTCCGCCAGCGGCTGTTCGAGGCACTGTCCATCTACGTCGAGGCCATGGGCTATCCGCGTGGAACCGAACAGAGCAGGGCACCGATGTGGAGCGAACATCTGCACCGGCCGGGCTGGCGAGCAGTCGGTGCACTGCTCCCGAACACCGACCCGAACCAGCCGGATTCGCTGGTGGCCGTCGCATACGGCTACCACGGTGCCGCGCACCAGTGGTGGCATCAGCAGGTGCGCGACGGCTTGCGGCGCACGGGGCATTCCCCGCACAGTGTCGAGGCCACGCTCGACGATTACTTCGAACTCACCGAGTTGCACGTCCTCCCGAGCGCTCAGGGCCACGGGCTCGGCGGACGACTGTGCAGCCGACTGCTGGGCGGCGTCTCCGCGGACAACGTGATGTTGTCCACACCGGAGGTCGCGGGAGAGGACAACCGAGCCTGGCGGCTGTACCGGCGGCTCGGGTTCGAGGACGTGCTGCGCGACTTCACCTTCGCCGGCGACCGACGCCCCTTCGCAGTCCTGGGCCGCCGGTTGCCTCTCGACGGGCCAGTAGCCTGAAGGCGTGATCGATGCTGTGGTGGTGGGCTCCGGCCACAATGCCCTGACCTCTGCCTGTTATCTGACCGATGCCGGTATGTCGGTGGAGGTTCTCGAGCGCGACACCGTCGCGGGCGGCGCGGTCTCGACGGTGGAACGCTTTCCCGGCCACCGTGTCGACCGCGGTTCGTCGGCGCACATCATGATTCGTCACACCGGCATCATCGAGGAGCTCGGACTCGCCGAGTTCGGACTGCGCTACATCGACTGCGATCCCTGGGCCTTCGCGCCGGGAGCTGTCGACACCGACGAACGCGGCATCGTCTTCCATCGCGACCTCGACCGAACCTGCGACTCCATCGCCGCCGCCTGCGGCGCAGCCGACGCGCGCGCCTACCGCACCTTCGTCTCCGTCTGGGGCCCTCGCAGCGAACGCACCATGCGCGCCTTCGGTGGGCCACCGACCGGCCCGAAACTGCTCCGATCCTTCTGGGGCCTCGGCGCGCCCGACGGCGGCAGCATGCTCTCGCGTGAATTTCTCGCCACCGGCGATTCCCTGCTGGACGAGATGTTCTCGAGCGAACGACTCAAAGCCGCCCTCGCGTGGTTCGGCGCGCAGTCGGGTCCGCCGATGTCCGAGCCGGGCACCGCACCGATGGTCGGATTCGCTGCCCTCATGCACACCCTTCCGCCGGGCCGCGCGGTCGGCGGCAGCGGCGCACTGACTGAGGCGATGATCGCTCGGCTGCAGCGCGACGGTGCCGAACTGACACTCGGCGACGCCGTGACCTCGCTCGTACGCCGGCCACACGGCTGGACCACCAGGACCGCGTCGGGACGGGAGATCGACAGCCGTGTAGTCGTGGCCGGCTGCCACATCGTGACCACCCTCGACCTCCTCGAAGCAGGCGGACACGACTCGGCGCAGATCGCCCGGTGGCGCAGCACGATTCGGGTGGGGCCCGGGATCGGTACCGCGGTCAGGCTGGCCACCGACGCCCTACCGGCGTACCCGAGTGCGGACCGGATCGAGGACGGCACCCACGGTCTGGCGCTGCTGGTACGCGACCGCAGCCAGTTGCGGTTGGCGCACGGGCACGCGCTCGCCGGCGACCTGCCGCCCACCCCGGCTGTCCTGGGAATGTCGTTCAGCGCACTCGACCCCACCATCGCGCCGCCGGGACAGCACCAGATCTCACTGTGGTCGCAGTGGCATCCCCACACCCTCGCCGACGGCAGACAATGGCGATCGAACGTTCCGGGCGAGCGCTCGTTGGCCGAGTTCGAGGCGGACCGGATCGTGGCCGAACTGGACCGGTACGCACCCGGTTTCGCGGGATCGGTGTTGGATCGGTTCGTTCAATCGCCGCCGGACATCGAGCGTGAGCTCGGTCTGATCGGAGGCAACATCATGCACCTGGACATGTCGTTGGACCAGATGATGATGTGGCGACCACACCCTCAACTGGCCGGACATCGGGTCCCCGGTGCCGACGGGCTCTATCTCACCGGCGCATCGACCCACCCCGGCGGAGGGGTCACTGCGGCCAGTGGTCGGTCGGCGGCGCGAATCGCGATCGCCGACGCCCGCGCAGCCCGCCGTCGCACGTTCTTCGGAAGGAAACGGGAATGAAGGTTGTGCCGATCGTCGTGGCTGCCGCCGCTGTCGGCTGCCAGATCGTCTATCCACTGGTATCGGGATCGACAAGGGACGTGGTGACGGTGGCGGTGGTGGCCCTGCTCGCGCTCGCGTCGATCCTGCACGCGGCGCTGAACCGCGGCGTCGTGTGGGCCACCATTCTCGTCGTCGTGACCGCAGGTACCGGGTTCGCGTCCGAGCTCGTCGGCACGGCAACCGGCATCCCGTTCGGCGAGTACTTCTACGCGCAGAATCGATTGGGCCCGAGCCTGTTCGAGGTGCCGGTCGTGGTTCCCTTGGCGTGGACGGCCGGGTTCTACCCGATCTGGTGCGCCGTGACCTTCGTCGTTCGCCGTCTCGACACGACGCAGGCGCGCGCCACCGCACTCCGAATCGTGGCAGTGGCGGTGGGGATGGTCGGCTGGGACCTCTACCTCGATCCTCAGATGGTCACCGACGGACAGTGGACCTGGACCGCCGGTTCCGTCGGGCTGCCCGGAGTGCCGTCGATTCCGCTGACCAACTACCTCGGCTGGCTGGTGGTGGCCACGCTGATGGCTGCGGTGATGGAATCGCTCGACCGCGCCGTCGGTCGCCCACAGCCATCCGACGACACGGTGCCCATCGGGTTGTTCCTGTGGACGTGGCTCGGATCGGCGCTCGCGCACGCGGTGTTCCTCGACGGTCCGGAACTTCGGTACTCGGCGGTGTACGGGTTCGTCGTCATGGGCGTCGTCGGTATCCCGCTGTTGTGGAATGTCCGTCTGTCATGGAATGCCCGTCGCGGTCGACCACTCGGGTCCGAGCCGCGTGCGACGGTCGATCGCTCCGGTACCGACACGCCTCGCTGACAACCCCTGCCGACTGACATCACCTCGATGCCCTGGCACGATGTCGCTGTGCAGTCGACATCGCGAACATCTCATCGAACCCACCGCCGCCGTGTTCTCTCGGTGGTCGCACTGGCGCTGCTGGTCGCGCCGATGCTGGCCGGTTGCCTGCGCGTGCAGGTCACGATGGGCGTGTCGGCGAACGACCGCGTCGCGGGTCAGATCGTGGCTGCCACAGTGCCGACATCGGACTCCGACACCGGTCCCGAACTGGTGGTTCCCTCCTCGATCGAGGACAAGGTTCGCGTCGAGCCGTACAGCCAGGACGGATACGTCGGGTCGCAGGCCATCTTCGACGATCTCTCGTTCGGCGACGTGCAGACCCTCGGCTCGATCTTCCAGAACGCGGCCGGTTCGTTCCAGCTGACGCTGCAGCGCTCCGGTGACACCGTCACTCTGGCAGGCAACGCCGATCTGTCCTCCGTTCCGGCTCAGGGTTCGGACGTACAGTTCACCATCGCGTTCCCGGCCCGCATCGGCACCACCAACGGCACCCGCGAGAGCGACAACTCGATTTCGTGGAAGTTGCCGGCAGGAGAGGTCACCTCGATGCGCGCCGAGGTCAACTATCCCGATCCCAACACCCGAAGCTTCGCCGGCTGGGCCGGCATCGTGGGCGGCGTGACCGTCGGCGTCGCGGCCATCGTCGGGGCCATGGCGTGGGTCTCGCGCAATCCACCGCTGCGGGTCCGCGGGTCGCGCGGTACCGAGTCCGGAAGCTCCACCGACAGAACGTCTGCGTGAAGGACGGCTTGCTCGCGCGCACGACGGCGACCGCAAGCGTTCTCGCAACGGCGTCAGCCGCGGTGTCCGTGTTCAACTCGCGGTTCATGCCGAGCCTGCGCTCCCCGAAGCAGGCCGTCACCGAGCGCGTCGTGGTCTGCATTCCCGCCCGTAACGAGGTCGCGACGCTGCCTGCGCTGATCGGCGATCTCGCGCGGCAACGATCGTGCACGGATCTGCGAGTGATCGTTCTCGACGACGACTCGACCGACGGAACGGCGGCCGCTGCCCGTGCGGCTGCGGACGGCGATCCGAGGATTCGCATCGTGACCTCCGGTGTCGCTCCCCCGGCCGGCTGGACCGGCAAGGCAGCTGCGTGCGCCGAACTCGCGAGGCTGGTCGACGAGGACGACCCGGTGACGTCGCTGATCGTGTTCGTCGATGCCGATGTGCGACTCGAACCGGAGGCCGTGGCGGCAGCCGCCCGGATGCTGCGAAGGCGTGGCGCTTCCCTGCTGTGCCCGTGGCCGGAGCAACTGGCCGAGAGCACCGTCGAGCGACTCGTCCAGCCATTGCTCGCATGGTCGTGGATGTCCACGCTCCCCGTCCTCCTGGGCAACGCGACGCTCGCACCGTCGATGGCGGTCGCCTGCGGGCAGTTCATGGCTTTCGATGCCGCCGCCTATCGCGCCATCGGGGGCCACGGTTGCGTCGCCGCGAGCGCGACCGAGGACCTCGATCTGGCACGTGCTCTGCGTCGGCGTGGATTCTCGACGGCGGTGGCGTCGGGTGCGGGGTTCGTCCGCTGCCGGATGTATCGATCGGCGGCAGAACTTCGATCCGGCTACAGCAGGTGGCTGTGGAACGAGTTCGGTGGACCGGCAGGTTCGGCTGCGGCTGCCCTGGCACTGACCGCTGTGTACGTGTTGCCCCCGATCACGGCGCTCACGTCCTCGGGTCGCGCGCGTCGCCTCGGATTCGCCGGGTACCTCGCCGGTACGGTGTCTCGGTTGTCGACCCGGCGGCGCGAGGTGGGGTCGCGGTTCGGGGTGGGCGACGCACTCGACGCGGCACTGCACCCGGTGTCGATTCTCGCGTTCGTCGGACTCGTCGCGGAATCCCACGTGCGCAGGCGTCGTGGCGCGCTGTCGTGGAAGTCGCGCCCGATGCCCGCGCCGCAGCCCTGACCCGTCTCACACTCGCGCGGCCGCAAGCCCCAGGTTGCTCAGCACCTCACGCGTCGCGCGCGCGAAGTTCAGGGTGATGAAGTGCAATCCGGGCGCGCCCTCGGAGATCAGGCGCTCACCGATGTTCGTGGCGAGTTCGATGCCCACCTCGCGGACGGCGGCGCGGTCCTCCTCAGGACCGGATCCGGCGGCGCGAGTGAACTTCTCGTCCAGGTGCGACGGGAGCGTCGTGCCCGAGAGCTCGAGCATCCGACGAACCGACCGAAGCGAGGTGATGGGCATGATCTCGGGAATGATCGGTTTGGCACCCTGCTCGGCGTCGAACGCGCACACGCGATCCCGTAGGCGCAGGTAGTCGTCCACATCGAAGAACATCTGGGTGATCGAGTACTCCGCACCCGCCCGCAACTTGCCGACCAGGCAGCGAGTGTCCTGCTCGAGGTCGGCAGCGCGGTGGTGCCCTTCGGGGAACGACGCAACGCCGACGTGGAAGTCGCCGAGATCGCGTACCAGCCGGACGAGCTCCTCCGCGTACTCGACTCCGTCCGGATGCTTCTCCCAGTCGCCGAGTGGATCTCCTGGGGGATCTCCGCGCAGTACGAGAATGTTGGTGATGCCGCGGTCCGCGTAGGACCCGACCATCGATCGCAACTCGTCCACGCTGTGCGAGACAGCAGTGAGATGCGCCACAGGAAGGAGAGTGGTCTCCTCGGCGATCTGCCCGGTGACGCGCACCGTGCGATCGCGGGTCGAACCGCCTGCGCCGTAGGTCATCGACACGAATGCCGGCTGAAGTTGTTCGAACTCACGAACCGCCCGCCACAGCCTGGCCTCGGCGGCCTCGTCTCGTGGAGGCGAGAACTCTACCGAGAACGGGATCCTGGCCTCGGGTTCTGTCCGTAGTCGGTCGACGATGGACGGTGTCCTCGTCACGAATCCTCGACTCGACCGCCCCCTGACGGAATCTTCGCTCACCCGGAGATCATAGGTCGCGCCCCAACGAAGCCCGTCGGGCCTCCCTGACGAAAGATGTTCGCTGCACGTCGGTCCAGGGCTTGCACGGCCATTACTGTGGGATTCAGAATTCATGTAATCCACAGCAACCTTGGAGGATTGTCCTGTCCGGAGACTTTTCTTCGCCCGTAGTCGACACACCCGCCGCCGCGAACGACCCCAAGGCGATGCGCACGGCCGTCGATGCGACCCTCGCCGAGTTCTTCGCCTCACGCCGAGGTGTAGTCGACACCGTGGGCGGCGGCTATCCCGCTGCGGTGGCCGATCTCGAGGCGTTCGTGCTTCGTGGCGGCAAGCGCATGCGCCCCGCGTTCGCCTGGACCGCGTGGCTCGGTGCAGGCGGTGAATCCACCGGTGCCCGTGCGGAAGCAGTGCTGCGGGCGTGTTCGGCTCTCGAACTGATCCAGGCCTGCGCCCTGATCCACGACGACATCATCGACTCCTCCAGCACGCGACGTGGTTTCCCTACGGTGCATGTCGGCTTCGCCCAGCGCCACCGGGACGCGTGCTGGTCCGGTGACGCGGACCATTTCGGTGAATCGGCAGCCATCCTCGTCGGCGATCTCGCCCTGTGCTGGGCCGATGATCTACTGCGCGAGTCCGGTATCGACGCCGATGCCGCGCGGCGAGTCCAGCCGGTGTGGTCGGCGATGCGCACCGAGGTTCTCGGCGGCCAGTTGCTCGACATCGAAGCCGAGGCAGGCACCGACGAGAGTGTCGAGGCTGCGATGCGCGTCAACCGCTACAAGACAGCTGCGTACACCGTCGAGCGGCCGCTGCATCTGGGCGCAGCTCTCGCCGATGCCGACGAGAACCTGATCTCGGCCTACCGCAACTTCGGTGCAGACATCGGAATCGCGTTCCAGCTGCGCGACGACCTCCTCGGAGTGTTCGGTGATCCCGAGGTGACCGGCAAACCGTCGGGCGACGACATCACCGAGGGCAAACGCACCGTGCTGATCGCGTTGGCACTGCAGAAGGCGGACGAGACCCGGCCGGATCGTGCAGCCACGATCAGGGCCAGCCTCGGAACCGAACTCGACGCGAACGAAGTGGCCGACATCCGTTCCATTCTCGTCGAACTCGGCGCAGTGGACGCGGTCGAGAAGCAGATCGACGAGCTCGGGACCCGGGCCGTCGCAGCCCTCGACAACAGTTCGATCGAACCGGTCGCTGCGGCGCACCTGCGCGCCATGGCAACCGCCGCCATCCAACGGCAGTACTGAAAGAGAGCGTCATGTCTTCGATCCGCACGGTCTCCGGCACCACCGACACCGTCGTCGTCGTGGGAGCGGGATTGGCCGGCCTGGCCGCCGGTCTGCATCTGCTGGGAGCAGGCAAGAAAGTCACCATCGTCGAGCGTGACGAGACCGTGGGCGGCCGAGTCGGGGTGTACCCGGTATCGGACGCCGACGGATCGCACCTGTACGACATCGACAACGGTGCGAGCGTGCTGACGATGCCGAACCTGGTGCTCGAGGCGCTCGCCGCCGTGGGTGCGGACTTCGAGTCGACCACGCCGCCGATTCGACTGACCACACTGTCGCCGTCCTATCACACGCGCTACGCCGACGGCACGTCCATCGACGTCTACTCCGATCCAGAAGCCATGGCGGCCGAGGTGGAACGCACCTGCGGCCCCGCCGAGGCGCAGGGATATCGCGAACTGCGGCGCTGGCTCGCCGACATCTTCGACGCCGAGTTCGACCGCTTCATCGACTCGAACTTCGATTCACCGCTCGATCTCGTGGGATCGAAAGCTGCGATCTCCGACACCGCGACGCTCACGAAGCTGGGCGGCTTCGGCCGTCTCGGGCCCCGCGTCGACAAGTTCCTGAAGGACACCCGCCTACGCCGCGTGTTCACGTTCCAGGCGCTCTACGCTGGCATGGCACCCCAGAAGGCCCTTGCGGTCTACGGAGCGATCGCACACATGGACACCTCCCTCGGGGTGTTCTTCCCCGAAGGCGGCATGGCGGCCATCGCCAAGGCCATGGCCGACGCGTTCGTCACCGCAGGCGGCACGCTCGAACTCGGCACCGAGATCGTCGACATCACCGTCGACCGAGGTCGTGCCGACTCCGTCGTCACCGCAGCCGGCAGTCGAATCGCCTGCGACGCACTCGTTCTCACTGCCGACCTGCCCGTGGTCGATCGACTGCTCGACCGAGCGTCGGTGTCCAAGAAGGGCCGACGGAACGGGTACGGCGTGGTGTCACCGTCGGCGGTCGTCGCGCACGGAACCGTTCCCGTCGAGCTGACGGCGACGTGGCCGGCCCGCGCGCACCACACCATCGACTTCGGCGACGAATGGGCCGAGACCTTCCGCCGCATCACCGCACGATCGGGCAAGGGATCCCTGATGGCCGATCCGTCCCTGCTCATCACCCGACCGTCGGTGAGCGATCCCGATCTCGAAGTGGTGCGTGGCGGAGTGCGCAGCGAGCCGGTGTCGATCCTCGCACCGTGCCCCAACCTCGACAGTGCTCCACTGCCGTGGGGCGAGCTGGCGCAGCCGTACCTCACCGAGATCCTGACGACGCTGGAAGCTCGGGGATACAAAGGTCTGCTCGACGGCTTCACGCTCGATCACATCGACACACCCGAGACCTGGGCGCAGAAGGGCATGATCGAGGGCTCTCCGTTCTCGTCCGCCCACGTGTTCAGGCAGACCGGGCCGTTCCGACGCAAGAACATGGTCGCCGGGCTCGACAACGTGGTTCTCGCAGGCTCGGGCACCACGCCGGGAGTGGGCGTTCCCACTGTTCTGGTGTCCGGAAAGCTCGCCGCAGAGCGGGTGACGGGGCCCACCGGACGGTAGGTTCGTTCGATTCACTGCGTCGACCAACTAAGCTGAGCGCGATCGTTTGCCGGTCGCGCTCATTGCTGCGACCATGATCGTTCGGTGATCGGCGTGAACCATCGTCCGGCGTACAGATCTCGACCCACAACTCGTTGCAGAGGAGGAGCAGGCGGCAATGTCTTCGATCTCGTCGCACTCCACCTCCGAGGATCGATCGTCGGACGGCGGCCCCCCGCCCTCGGCTTCGCGACGACCGTCCAGACTGACCGCAACGGGCAATTTCCTGCGCAGTCCCGAGGGCAAAGCCGCACTGCTCGGTGTGGTCGGTGCTGTCTGCATCGTGTTCGGTGGATTCGGCGCGGGCAGTGTGCGCCGACGCGATCCGTTGCTCGAGGAGATGCACCTGTCGTGGCTGCGATTCGGTCACGGATTCGTACTCTCGACCATCATCGTGTGGGTCGGCGTACTGCTGATGATCACCGCATGGGTTCGGCTCGGCCGCGCGACCCTGCACGGCCGCACCACCGTGGGCGAACTGCGCTGGGTCGTCCCGGCATGGACCGCACCGCTGCTGCTGTCGGTGCCGATGTTCAGCCGCGATGCGTACTCCTACCTGGCGCAGGGCGCACTGCTCCGCGACGGATTCGACCCGTATGCCGTTGGACCCGTTGCCAATCCGGGAGTTCTACTCGACAACGTCAGCAATGTCTGGACCACCACCACTGCGCCCTACGGCCCGTTGTTCCTGCTGCTCGGTCGCGGAATCACCAGCCTGACCGGTGACAACGTCATCGCCGGAACCATGCTGCTGCGCCTGACGATGCTGCCCGGTCTGGCACTGATGATGTGGGCGGTTCCGCGGCTGGCGAAGCACCTCGGCGGCCGAGCGACCACCGCGGTGTGGCTCGCCGTCCTCAACCCTCTGGTGCTGATCCACCTGATCGGCGGAGTGCACAACGAGTTGCTCATGGTCGGCCTGATGACCGCGGGGATCGTGCTGACGCTCGAGCACAGGCACGTGGGCGGCATCGCACTGGTCGCGATCGCGGTGGCGATCAAGGCCACAGCAGGCCTGGCGCTGCCTTTTCTGGTGTGGATCTGGATGATCCATCTGCGTGAGAAGGCGCGGGCGGAGGGTCGAACGCCGATGGCGCCCGGCCTGGCATTCGTCAAGACCGCAGGAATCGGAGCCGCCGTCTTCGTCGCCGTGTTCGCCGTGGCATCGGTGATCGCCGGAGTCGGAATCGGTTGGCTGACCGCTCTTTCCGGATCGGCCAAGATCATCAACTGGCTCTCGCTCCCCACGATCCTGGCGCACCTGGTGACCGTCAGCACATCATGGTTCCTCGATCTGCGCCTCGGACCCGTTCTCGACGTCACCCGTCTGCTGTGCGCGATCGCACTGGTGGTCGTTCTCGCGGTGGCCTGGTGGTTGGGTCGCAGATCAGAACGCGATGCGGTCAAGGGCATCCTGATCGCCCTGGTGGCCACCGTCGTCCTCTCCCCCGCAGCCCTGCCCTGGTACTACTCGTGGCCGTTGGCGATCGCCGCAGGCTTCGCACTCTCGCGCACGACCCTGATGATCCTGACGGGTCTGTCGACGTGGCTCATGCTCGTCTTCCAACCCGATGGATCGATCGGCCTGTACACCTTCGGGCACGTCGCACTGGCGATCTTCGCCGCGGTCGTCGCGGCTCTGGCCCTGACGCGCGTCGATCCGCTGCGTTTACGATCGGACCGGTCCAGGGAACACCGTGCCGTGCCGAACGCGCCCAGGACCCCAGCAACGGAACCGACCGGAGACGAATCCACATCATGAAGGCCCACGTGATGAAAGAACTGGACGGTATCGATCCGGAGCTGCACGAGGCATACCGCATCTGTCGCGAACTCAACGCCCAGCACGGCAAGACGTACTTCCTCGCCACACGCCTGCTCCCCACCGACAAGCGCGCAGGCGTGCATGCGCTGTACGGGTTCGCCCGGATGGTCGACGACATCGTCGACCTCGAGGGCACCGACATCGCCGTGGGGTCGGACGAGCTCAACGCCCGTCGCATCGTCGAACTCGACGTGATCGAATCCCGGGTGCGCGACGCGTTGGCGGGAAAACCGTTGTCCGACAGCGTGTCCGATCGAGTGTTGAGCGCGTTGTGCGACACCGTGGCGCGCTACGACATTCCGCACGACTATTTCTTCGCGTTCATGCACTCGATGCGCATGGACATTCCGGGAAGCCCGATGTTCGTCTCCCGCTACCGCACGATGGAGCAGTTGCGCGAGTACATGTACGGCTCCGCTGCGGTCATCGGACTGCAGATGTTGCCGATCCTGGGAACCGTCGTCGAGCGGTCGGAGGCCGAGCCGCCCGCCGCAGCCCTCGGCGAGGCGTTCCAGCTCACCAACTTCATCCGAGACATGGGTGAGGACCTCGATCGCGACCGCATCTACCTGCCCACCGACGAACTCGCGGCGTTCGGCGTCGACGAAGAACTTCTTCGATGGTGCCGCACCACGGGAAATGTCGATGCCAGGGTCACCCGCGCTCTCGCGCACCTGATCGCCGTCACCCGCTCGATCTACCGCACGTCCGATGCGGGCATCGAGATGCTGGATCCGCGAGTGCGACCGTCGATGCGCACGGCGTCGATCCTGTACGGCCGCATCCTCGCAGAGGTCGAGTCACAGGGCTACCGCGTGCTCTCCCAACGCGCGACGGTGCCGCAGTTGACCCGAGCGCGCATCGCGCTTCCGCAGTTCGCCGTCACCGGCTGGAAGCGCGCAACGGTTCGCTAGAAGGCCATCGCCTGTGCGCGTCTGATCACTTCGCGCATCAGGTCGCCGTGCAGAGCGGCGACAGGTGCACCGGGCAGGCTCTCGTCCTCGGTGAACAGCCACCGCAGGATTTCCTCGTCCTCGTAACCGCCGTCGTGCAGCACGGCCAGCAGACCGGGAAGCCCCTTGACGATGGTGCCCTTGCTCGCGTCGAGGAACTGCTCCGGCACACCGGGCACGCGCGAACGCTTCAGGGCGAGCAACTGGCGATCTCGGACGAGCTGTTCGACGCGGGTCTTGGGGATGTCGAGGATCTTCGCGACATCGGCGAACTGCAGCAAAGACACCGACGGATCGAGCACGTCGTCGGCATAGGGAATGGCACTCACGCAGGTAACGTTAACGGGTCCGGCGTCCAGACTTCAAAAGCGCAGAATCCGGGTCGGTCGGGACCGAGGACACGATCCATGATCGTCGGTCGGCATCTCCGGCACCGATACGATCGACTTCAGCATCCGGCACCGAAGGCCGGAAATCAATGGACGACGAGGGGAGGTTCGGTGATACCGGGTTCGATGCTCGATCGTCGGTACCGAATAGACGCACCGATCGCGCGCGGCGGTATGTCGACGGTCTACCGCGGACTCGACACCAGGCTCGACCGCCCCGTCGCGGTGAAGATCATGGACCCGAAGTTCGCCGAGGACCCGCAGTTCGTCCAGCGCTTCGAGTTCGAGGCTCGGGCCGTGGCCAGGCTCAGTCACCCCGGCCTCGTCGCCGTCTACGACCACGGGCGCGACGGCGAACACGCCTTCCTCGTCATGGAACTCGTCGAGGGCGGAACTCTGCGTGAACTACTGCGCGAGCGTGGACCGATGCCCCCGCACGCTGCAGCGGCCGTCATCCGACCGGTTCTCGATGCGCTCGCAGTGGCCCACCGAGCCGGTCTGGTGCACCGCGACATCAAGCCCGAGAACATTCTGATCAGCGACGACGGCGACGTGAAGATCGCCGACTTCGGTCTCGTCCGAGCCATCGCAGCCTCCACCGTGACGTCGAGCAGTGTGATTCTGGGCACCGCCGCGTACCTGTCTCCCGAGCAGGTCACCACCGGCTCCGCGTCCGCGAGCAGCGACGTCTACGGCGTCGGTGTCGTGTTGTTCGAGCTACTGACCGGACGCACACCGTTCACCGGCGATACTTCACTGTCCATCGCCTACCAGCGCATCGACAACGACGTACCGCTCCCTTCCACTCTCATCGCGGGCGTACCCCCGCAATTCGACGAGGTGGTCCAACGCGCCACCGTTCGCGCCCCGGAACACCGGTACCGCAATGCCGACGACATGGCCCGCGCTCTGCGCGCTGCCGCGTCGGCGCTCGCGCTGCCCGAGTACCGAGTGCCCGCGCCCAAGCGCTCGGCCGAACATCTGAGCTCGGCCGCAGCCGGCGCACCGACGACGGTCGCAGGCGGCCGTCCGCCGGCCGCTCGCACCCAGGTCGTGGACAATTCGCCGCCCCAGCCCCCTCGAGACGGGGTGCAGCACACCCGAGTGGTCACCTCGCCCACGTCCCGAGGCATCGACCACGGCTCCGACATCACCGATCCGCCGCCCGCCGGGCCACCCCCGACCGGCAGAAGGCACTACGAGTTCCCCGATTTCGACGCCGATCGCCAACGCTCGCGCCGAGCGATCGTCGTCTGGCTGCTCGTTGTCGCCCTGCTCGCCGTACTGGTCGGCTTCGGCGGATGGTGGATGGGCTCGGGTCGTTACACCGCAGTCCCGATGGTGGACGGGCTCGACACCACCGGTGCCACGAGCGCCGTGGAAGCCGCAGGTCTCGAGTCGGCTGTGCGCGGAACGTACTCCGACTCGGTGGACACCGACCTTCTCATCGGCACCGATCCCACCGGCGGATCGCGAATCGCCAAGGGCGACACGGTGTTTCTGTTGGTGTCGCTGGGCCGCCCCACCGTTCCCTCTATCGACACGGACGCATCCGTCGACGACATGGAACAACAGCTGCGAGACCGGACGTTCACGCCCGTCGACGGCGGCGAGGCCTTCAGCACGTCCGCTCCGATCGGCGGGGTCGCAGCACTGGACCCACCGCCCGGCACGGTGCTGACGACGGGAAGCTCGGTCACGGTGCTGCGCAGCAAGGGGGCACCGCCGGTCGAGGTACCCGACGTACGCGGGCAGAGCGTCGACCAGGCCCGAACGACGCTGGAATCGGTGGGCATCACCGTCGGCGAGGTTCGCGAGACCTTCGACGAGGACACCGATGGCGGCAAGGCGATCGCAACCACACCGGAAGCCGGTCAGACGGTGAGGTCCGGGTCCACCGCGGTGCTCGAGGTGTCCAACGCCGTCACCGTGCCGTCGTTGCTGGGTCGGTCGGTCGGCTCGGCCCGGAGCACGCTCGCGACGTTGGGTCTGACGATCGACGTCCGTCAGGTGGTGGACACCGACGGGTCTCTGGTCATCACCCAGAGCCCCGGAGCCGGTTCTCGGGTGGAACCGGGCTCCGAGGTCATGGTCGTGTCGCTGCCCTGATCAGTCGCGGAGCATCTCGGCGACGAGGAACGCCAGCTCGATGCTCTGCTGCGTGTTCAGACGCGGGTCGCAGGCGGTCTCGTAGCGGCCTGCGAGGTCGAGGTCCGAGATGTCCTGGGCACCGCCGAGGCACTCGGTGACGTTGTCGCCGGTCAGTTCGACGTGAATTCCGCCCGGATGCGTTCCGAGGCCGTTGTGCACCTCGAAGAATCCCTGCACCTCGTCGACGATGCGGTCGAAGTGACGCGTCTTGTAGCCGGTCGAGGCCTCGTGCGTGTTGCCGTGCATCGGATCGCACTGCCAGATGACCTGGTGGCCGGTGGCCTGCACCTTCTCGATGATGGCGGGCAGGATGTCGCGCACCTTGCCGTTGCCCATGCGCGAGATCAGCGTCAGACGTCCCGGCTTGTTGGTCGGGTCGAGCCGCTCGACGTACTCGACGGCCATCTCGGGCGTGGTCGTGGGCCCGATCTTGAGACCGATCGGGTTGGAGATCAGCTCGGCCAGCGCGATGTGCGCCCCGTCGAGTTGGCGGGTGCGGTCGCCGATCCACAGGAAGTGTGCGGACAGGTCGTACAGCTTGGGGTGATCGTCGGTGTTGTCCAGGCGCAGCATCGCGCGCTCGTAGTCGAGAACGAGTGCTTCGTGGCTGGCGAAGATCTGCGCGGTGTGCAGGTTGGGGTCCGAGACGCCGCAGGCATCCATGAAGCGCAGTCCGCGATCGATCTCCCCCGCGAGCGCCTCGTAGCGGGCACCGGCGGGCGACTGTGCGACGAACTCGCGGTTCCAGTCGTGCACCTTGTGCAGATCCGCCATGCCTGCACCGGTGAGTGCGCGGACCAGATTCATCGCTGCACTCGCGTTGGCGTAGGCGCGCACCAGTCGCGACGGATCGTGGCCGCGGACGCTCTCGTCGGCGACGAGCGAGTTGATCATGTCGCCGCGGTAGGACTGCAGTCCGAGCGCGTCGATGTTCGACGAACGCGGCTTGGCGTACTGCCCCGCGATGCGGGCGACCTTGACCACCGGCATGCTCGCGCCGTAGGTGAGCACCACCGCCATCTGCAGCAGCGTGCGGATGTTGCCCTTGATGTGCGGCTCGGTGTTGTCGACGAAGGTCTCGGCGCAATCGCCACCCTGCAGCAGGAAGGCCTCACCGCGAGCGACGGCGGCGAGCTTGTCCGACAACGCCTCCACCTCACCGGCGACGGTGATCGGGGGAACGCTCTCGAGCACCTTGCGCATGTCGGCAGCATGCTCGGGATCCCACTGCGGTTGCTGCGCAGCCGGCTTGGCCAACGCATCGTCCAATCGAGAGCGCAGCGTCGGTGACAACGGCGGCAGGTCGGGCAAGCGATCGATGGGTACGTCGACAGTCCAGTTCACCGCTACAGGATATTCGCACCGCCGAAGCCGCAGGACAACGGGTGTTCACCCGCGGTACGAGTACTCCTCGATCGCCTGGAACTTCGCCAGATTGTGCCGCGCGTCGGCCAGGGCGTCGTGAGCATCGTCGGGAACCGACGGCAGCTCGGGACTGCCGCGATCCTCCCAATGTTGACGCAGCTCACGAGTGAACCGCGGCAACGAACGCGGCAACTCGGTCATCGAGCCCCACAGCTGACAGAGGGCCACGTGGTCGTACGCCGCCACCCACGCCCACAATTCGACCTCGGCACCGTAATGCGGAACGAGAAATTCCAGCAGTTCGTCTCGGATTCGGGACCGGCTCATCCACAGCGGCGACGAGTACGGTGGCAGCTTGGGAAGCACGTTGCGTCGAACCCAGCGGCCGGCGCGCTCGGGGTCGAACTCGGAGGACACCGCATAGAACTCGCGACCGTCCTCCGACACCACACCGATCGAGACCAACTCGATTGTGCGACCATCCTCGATGAACTCTGTGTCGTAGAAGTAGCGCACGCGGCTCACCCTAGCGCGTCCCCGACACGTCCCCCACGTACCGGTAGCCCCGATCCGAAGAGCCCTGAAAGGGAACGCCAGTGACTTCGCCCGACTCCAACCGTCCGGTCGCCGAAGCATCGGAGCCGGCCGCGCCGACGCGACGCCGGTGGCCGAGTTGGGCGGTGACGTCGAGCAGGGTCCTCGTTCTGATCGGTGCCGTCGTCGGTGTGCTGTTCCATCTCAACGGCTTTCCGGGGCTGCGGACGATCGGTGAGCATTACCGTCTCGATCTGGACGTGTATCGACTGGGCGGGCAGGTGTTCGCCGAGGGCGGGGATCTCTACGGTCAGCTGCCACCGATCGCGACCGGTACGACGCTGCCGTTCACCTATCCCCCGATCGCCGCGGCGATCTTCAGCCCGCTGTCGTCGGTGTCGCTGTACGCCGCCTCGATCGCGGTCACCGTGCTGTCCATGCTCTTGCTGCTGGTGACCGTCGTGGTGACCCTCACCTCGCTCGGACTGCGTCCCCGCACGCTCGTGTGGTGGTCTGCCGGAGCTGTGTTCGCCGTGGCCGTGCTGCTCCTCGAGCCGGTCACCTCGACGCTGAACTACGGACAGATCAACATCGTGTTGATGGCGTTCGTTGCACTGGACTGCTTGCCGAAGAAGACGCCGTGGCCCCGAGGTGTGCTGATCGGTCTCGTGGCCGCCGTCAAGCTCACCCCCGCAGTGTTCGTACTGTTCTTCTTGTTGCGCAAGGACTTTCGCGCAGCAGTGGTGTCGGTACTGAGTTTTGCGGTGTTCACCGCGATCGGCTTCGCGCTGACGTGGTCGGACTCGGTGAAGTACTGGACCGAGACGATCGTCGATTCCGACCGAATCGGCGGCCCGGCCTACCCGCCCAATCAGTCGATCACCGGAGTGCTCGCGCGGCTCGGGTTGGACGAACTACCCCGGTCGATCCTGTGGCTCGCGTTGTCGGTGGTGGTGCTCGCCATCGCGGCGGTGGCGATGCGAAAGGCGTTCGCCGCAGGCGAGACTGCGCTCGCGCTGACGATCAACGCCATGTTCGGACTGCTGGTGTCGCCGGTCTCCTGGTCACACCACTGGGTGTGGGCCATCCCGTTCGTCGTCGTGCTCGCCGTACTGGGCTACCGCCGCCGCAGTGCGCTGCTGGCGACTCTGGTGGCCGTCGGGCTGGCGTTGATGCTCTACCCGCCGCACTGGAAGCTCGGCGAGGGTCGATGGAGCGGGCTGGGCTGGCCGCTCGTCGATCAGTTCGCTGCCTCGGGCTACGTGTGGTGGGCGCTCGCCTCGATCGTCGCCACGGCCGCGATCACGTGGTCCGAGCGAACGAACGCGACAGTCGGTACACGCGCCGCGCAGTGATCGCGACGCGGGCCGAACAGGATCAGCTGGCCTTGGAATCCGGGATACGCTGCGCGGTCGGAGCCGACTCCGCCTCGGGTGCAGCCTTTTTCAGAGATGCGGCGTACACGTCCACGTACTCCTGACCGGAGAGCAACATCAGGTCGTACATCACCTCGTCGGTGACGGCACGCTCGACGAAACGATTGCCTGCCATGCCCTCGAAGCGAGAGAAGTCGATGGGCTTTCCGATCCGGATGGTGACCTTCGCCGGACGCCACACGCGCGAACCGATCGGGTTCATCTTCTCGGTACCGATCATCGCGACCGGGATCACCTGAACTCCGGTCTGCAATGCCAGACGCGCCATCCCGGTCTTGCCCTTGTACAGCCGCGCGTCGGGTGACCGCGTGCCCTCGGGGTAGATGCCGAGAACCTTGCCTGCTTCGATCACGCGTACGCCTGCGTTGAGCGCGTCCTGTGCCGCGTCGGCTCCGGTGCGATCGATCGGCACCTGCCCGACCGCGGTGAAGAACCATTTCTGGAACGCGCCCTTGAGCCCCGGTCCGGTGAAGTACTCGCTCTTGGCGAGGAAGGTGATGCGGCGAGGCGTCTTGAGCGGGAGGTAGAACGAATCGAGAACGGCCTTGTGGTTGCTGGCCAGAATGACCGGACCCTCCGTCGGGATGTTCTCCGCACCCTCGATCGTGGGCCGACCCAGGGCGATGAGAAGGGGGCCGACGAAAATGTACTTAACCAGCCAGTACCACATTGACATGCTCCCTGATGATGGTCCGGAATTCGTTTGGTGCCGCCTCGCCCTGAAGCGAATCGACTGCGGCCGTGCGTCCTCGAACCGTGCCGCGTAGTGAACTGTACCCACGGTTTATGACACCAGCCACATCATCGCCGACACGGGGACAGAGGTCACAGGAAGTGAGCGAAGAACAGTCAGCGGACCCCGGTGACGAACTGCGCCCGGGCCAACTCCGCGGCCCCGATCATGCCTGCTGCCTCACCGAGTTGAGTACTGCGAATTCGGGCCAGCGGTCGGTGCCCCGCACCGGTCACCAGCTCCGCGTACTTGTCGGTCGCGCGCGCCAGGAACTGACTCGACGACGTCGCCACTCCACCGGCCAACACGATCAGATCCGGGTCGTACACGTCGCTGACCATCGAGAGCCCGACGCCGAGCCACTGGGCGAAGTCTTCCATGGTGCGGCGGGCGATCGAGTCACCCTCGTGCGCAGCACTGGCGATCCGGCGGCCGGTCAACGAACCCGGGTCGAGGAACACCTCACGTGCCAGGGTCGTCGAGGACGCCGGGTCCGCCGCCAGCAACTCGACCGCGGTGTCCACCAGAGCAGTACCGCTGCAGTACCGCTCCCAACAACCGCGCTTGCCGCAGGGACAGGCCCGGCCGTCCGGCACGACCTGGATGTGACCGAGTTCCGGTGCCACGCCGTGGCTACCCCGATAGATCCTGCCGTCGATCAGCAGCGCCGCACCGATGCCGGTACCGATAGCAACCATCACCACGTTGCGGCCACCGGACGCGGCACCGAAGCGATACTCGGCCCATGCCGCCGAATTGGCGTCGTGCTCGAGCAACACCGGCAGACCGATGCGCATGCTCATTTCCGTCGCCACCGGAGTGTTCACCCACGGCAGATGCGGGGCGAAGAGAACCGTCGTGCGGTCGGAGTCGATGAACCCGGCGACGGCGAGCCCGACTGCCGCGATGTCGTGTCGCCCGGCCAGCTCCTGCACGGCCCGATCCAGACCGCGTTCGAGCGCGCGAGCAGTGTGCGGGGTGGGAGCGGCCGTCGAGTCGAGCACCTGACCGTCCTCGTCGACGACGGACGCGCGCAGGCTGGTCCCGCCCACGTCGATGCCGACCGTCAGTCGCTGGTGGTGCCGCTTCATTCGTTCATGCCTTCCTCGGCCGCCCCCCACGCGGCCTGCACCCGAGTCGCGTCGATCACGGACGCTCCTGCTCGTCCGAACGCGAATTCTTCACTCGAACGGTAATCGGAACGAACGACGCGGGGCGGTCGTCCTGTGATTTCGTGTCCATCGACACGTCCGCGACCTCTGCCGGGTCCGAGGGGGCACCGGCACTGCCGGGCCCGGGTTCGGCCGCGGTTCCGGGCGACGACGGGGCGGGCGGAGCCTGCGTTGCGGAGTGCGTGGCCCCGGAGGTCGTGTGATCGGCGAGCAACTGACGCAACAGCGCGATCACCACGGCGCTCTCGGAGGCCACGAGTTCGACGAGATCGTGGCGCTCCCCGCGCACCAGCGCCGCGAGTGCGCAGACCGGGCACCAACTGCATCCCTGTTGGTCACGATCCTGCTGTGTCTCGGCGACGCGACGCAGGATGGGCTCCAGTCGCGTCAACACGGTCTCGGCCAGGGCCAGCAGGTCCGCCCCCAGCTCGGAATGGTCCGAGTTCATCGACACACCCCGGCCGTCGGGGTTGTAGGAGTCACAGTGGCCACACGTCGGGGTTCGGACGGAAACGCACCACCAGGCACGGTCCGTCGAGTTCGGCGGAGTCCGCGACGCACCGACGCAGCACCGACGCCAGTCTGATGCGCCGTCGCCTCCCGTCGGCACTCACTATCAAGTCGTCCTCCACTCGCCCCAGGCCCAAGGTCGTCGAATCCACCACCGGCAGAAGCATTCTCATCGCGTACACGGATTCGAGTCCGCGACCCGACTCGAGCACAACCGAAGGCTGCTCACCCCAGCCCGGCGCGCGCCGTTCGAGGGAGTCCGGTTCGAGGCGATCGGCCACATCTTGCAAGGGTCCCAACCCTACCGGTTCGCCGGGAGCGTGCTCCACCTCCACGATCGGCACCGTGCCGATGCGTCGGCGCAGCTCGGCGACTGCGTCTTGCTGCGCCGCCCGCCACCTCTCGAACCAGAACACGGCCGGATGAGCGCCCACCAGACCGATCGACGACGCGTTGAGCTTCGGCAGGATTCGGTTGACCAGAACACGATCGATTCTGATTCCGAGCAGAGCAGCTGCCGACAGTGTTCGTTCCGCGTCGACGACCGAAAGTTGTTCGGCGGTGACGACCACGGTCGCGCCCGTTCGGGCGGAGTCGGTGATCAGGGACCGTACGGAGTCGACCTGCGCGAGGATTCGCTCGATCATCGCCACCACGAGGGTCAGACGTACATCGGAACCGGTGCCGGCGACCATCCGTGCGTGCAGAGGCCAGATCCGCTCGACGTACGCGGCGATGGTGTCGGGCAACTGCAGCATGCGTAGGGCATCCGCCGATGCGGGCAGGTCGACTATTACTGTGTCCCAGCGATTCTCGTCGGCAAGACGGCCGATCTCGTGCATTCCGAGCAACTCTTCGACTCCGGGGAGACCGAGCAGCTCCTCCGGTTCGATCGCCCCGAAGCTCACCCCGTGTTCGTGTCCGGCGGACGCCACGGCCATCAGCGAGCCGAGCCCCCGGTACCGCGCTTCGAGCAACGCCAACGTGTCGATCTCGACGATGTCCAGGCCGGGCGCGATCGAACGAACACCGGACGGGTCCTCGGCCTCGGCGTCCCCCGCGAACGCGTCGGCCAGCGAGTGCGCCTGGTCGACGGAGGCGATCAGCACCCGCTCACCGGCCTGGGCGAGTCGCAGCCCCGACGCAGCCGCCAGCGTCGTCTTACCCGCGCCACCTTTGCCGAGAAACAGCAACACCGTGGTGCGGGCTTCGGTGCGAGCTTCGCTCAGCCTTCGACCCGCTTCTTCAATTCCTTGAGCGCAGTGTCGGTGATGACCTTTTCTGCCTTGCGCTTGAACAGACCGATCATCGGAATGTTCAGGTCCACGGTGAGCTCGTACGTCACGTCGGTGCCGCTACCCGACTCGCGCAACGTGTACGAGCCGTTCTGGGATTTCTGCATCTCGCCCGAGACGAGGTTCCAGGAGACCGAATTGCCGTCGGCTGCCCAGTCGTACTCGAGCTCGTAGGTGTCTTTCACCATCCCTGCGTCGAGCACGAACTTGACGCGCTTGCCACGACCGTCCTTGCCGACTTCGAGGACCTCGACGGACTTCGCGGCCGACACCCACGTGGGGTACGCGTCGAAATCGGCGATGACGTCCATGACCCGGCTCGGTGGGGCTTCGACGACGATCGACCTCTGGGTTTTCTCCGCCATGACTACTCGTCCGCTTCCTCTCGGGTACTTCGATCAGCTCGGCTCGCTTCTGCACCGCCGAACTCGCGCAGGCCTATCTCACACGATCGATCCGCCGACGCACAACGCGAACCGGCCGACCGTACCGCGCGGTTCATTCTCGAGCCGGAGTCGACGCTACGTGGTGGGGTGCCTCACCTGCAGACCGACCGGCCTCGAGCTCTCGTTTGAGCTCGAACGTCATCGCTCGTCCGGCCACCCGCCGAGTGTGCTGGTGCGCCGCCACGTCGACGTCCGCGGCAGGTTCGGCATGCAGGAAGTAATGCACGATCACACCGTCGAGCGCAGGCTCGAGCCACAGTTCCATCGTTCCGACGACCCCGCCGCGCACTGCCCAGCGGATCCCCTTCTCACCCCGGTCCTCGGTGATGGTCAGGTTCAGATCCGGCCACCATCGACGCCACCGCTCGGGCGACGCGAACGCCTGCGCCACCCGCTCACCGGGGGCGGCCACGAATGTCTGATCCGCAACTTGAATACTGCTCATCGACAGAGCTTCACATATCGGGTCCGGGGCAATGCGCGTCCCCTCTCTTCAGGCTCGTTCCTGCAGCCTTCTTTCGAGGCGCATTTCGACGCCGTGAGCCCGGGTCTAGAGTATCTGTGAAGCCGAGCTATCGACTTTCGTTCTCCCCGTTCTATCCGGAGGTAATCCCGTGCGCGAGTTCACCGTCGCCGCAAAATACGCCATCGCGGACACCGACTCGGCTGTCGATACCGTCTTCGCTCGCGCCCGCACCTCGCCGGACGCGGTCGTGTTCCGCCGCTTGTCGGACGGGCAGTGGATCGACGTCACCGCTGCCGAGTTCGAGCGCCTGGTGGTCGGGGTGGCGCGGGGTCTGATCGCCGCGGGCATCGCGCAGGGCGATCGGGTCGCACTGATGTCGTCGACGCGTTTCGAGTGGTCGGTTCTCGACTACGCGATCTGGGCCGCGGGCGGCGTGACGGTACCGATCTACGAGACGTCCTCGGCCGGGCAGGTGGAGTGGATTCTCGAAGACGCCGAGCCGGTCCTGCTGATCCTCGAGAACGACGCGCACGTGCAGGAGACGAAGTCCGTTGTGGCAGCTGCCCCGTCGGTCCGGCAGACGTTCGTCATCGCGAACTCGGCAGGCACCGACGCAGTGCAGGCACTGATCGACGGCGGGACCGGGATCACCGAAGACGAGGTGCACCAACGGGTTTCGACACTCGCCTCGTCGGACCCGGCAACCCTCATCTACACCTCGGGAACCACGGGTCGCCCCAAGGGCGTCCAGCTGACCCACGCCAACCTGCTCGCCGAATCACTCGGCATTCGTGAGACGTCGCTGAAATCACTGATGAGGCAGGGCCGCAGCACGCTGATGTTCCTTCCGTTGGCGCACGTACTGGCACGCGCGGTGTCCATCGCCTCGTTCGACGCCGGGGTCACCCTCGGGCACACCAGCGACATCCCCAACCTCGTTGCGACGTTCGGCACGTTCCAGCCGGACTTCATCCTCTCGGTACCGCGAGTGTTCGAGAAGGTCTTCAACACCGCCAAGCAGAAGGCGCACGCCGACGGCAAGGGAAAGATCTTCGACCTCGCCACCGAATGCGCAGTGGCGTGGAGCGAGGCACAGGACACCGGCGGACCGGGAATGGTGTTGCGCGCCAAGCACACCGTGTTCGACAAGTTGGTCTACGGCAAACTGCGGGCAGCGCTCGGCGGCAAGTGCGAACTCGCCATCTCCGGCGGCGCGCCTCTCGGTTCCCGTCTCGGCCACTTCTACCGGGGCATCGGCGTGACGATCTACGAGGGCTACGGGCTGACCGAAACCACCGCGGCGTTCGCGGTCAACACCATCGGATTCCAACGCGTGGGCAGCGTCGGGCGTCCACTGCCCGGCAACACGGTGCGCATCGCCGAGGACGGCGAGATCCAACTCCGCGGACCGGTCGTGTTCGACGGCTACTGGCGCAACGAGGACGCGACCGCCGAGTCGCTGGACGACGGCTGGTTCCGCACCGGCGATCTCGGTTCCGTGGACGAGGACGGCTACATCACGATCTCGGGGCGCAAGAAGGAATTGATCGTCACCGCAGGCGGCAAGAACGTTTCACCGGCCGGACTGGAAGACCAGCTGCGGGCGGGCGCGTTGATCAGCCAGGCAGTCGTCGTGGGCGATCAGAAGCCCTTCATCGGCGCGCTCATCACCCTCGATCCGGACGCGTTCGATCGCTGGAAGTCCTCCCACGGCAAGGCCGCCGACGCCACCGCAGCGGATCTGCAGACCGATCCCGAACTGGTCGCGGAGATCGACGCCGCCGTCGCCGACGCGAACAGGTCCGTCTCGCATGCAGAGTCCATCAAGAAGTATCGACTACTCCCCCACGACTTCTCGGAGGAGAGCGGCGAGCTGACTCCCACGATGAAGCTCAAGCGCAACGTCATCACCGCGGCCTACGCCGACGAGATCGAGGCGATCTACGCCCGTTGAGCCGTACTGCCTAGATCAACGAACGCAGCTTTTCCGTCAGTACGTCCCAGCGCCATTCCGCGTCGACCCATGCGCGGCCGGCGTTGCCCATCTGCGTGGCCAGCGTGCGATCGGACAGGATCTTCACGATCGCGTCGGTGATGTCCGAGACCGACGTCCCGTCGACGACGAGGCCGGTCTTGTTGTGCTGCACCGCTTCCGGCGCTCCCCCGGACATGCCTGCGACAACGGGTACTCCGCAGGAAGACGCCTCGAGGTAGACGATGCCGAGACCTTCGACATCGAGACCGGCGCCTCGGGTTCGGCTCGGCATCGCGAACACGTCGGCGATGGTGTGGTGGGCGGCGAGCTCCGCCGACGGCACGGTGCCGGTGAACACCACGTGCTGCTCCATGCCGGTGGATCGAACGAGCTCGCGCAAAGTCTTCTCGTACGGCCCGCCGCCGACGATCACCAGAACCGCACCGTCGACGGCCCGGCGGATCCCCGGGAGCGCCCGGACCAGGAAATCCTGACCCTTGCGCGGAACGAGCCGGGACAGGCACAGAACGGTCGGGCGATCACCGAGGCCGTAGCGCGCGCGCAGTTCCGCTCGTGCAGCGTCGTCGGGCACGAAGCGATCGGTATCGACACCGGGCGGCAGGTGCTCGAGCGCTGCGGTCCGACCGAACGCCGAGCTGAAGCGCCCCCGGGTGTACTTGCTGACGTAGGTCACCACGTCGGTGTTCTCGCCGATCGTGCGCAGAGTCGCCCGCCCGCCCGGCACCATCGACCAACCGACCTCGTGACCGTGCGTACTCGCCACGATGCGCTCGGCCCCGGCCTTGCGCAGGTGCGACGACATCACGGCCAGCGGAGCCGACGCACCGAACCACACCGAATCGCAGTCTCGGGACTTCAGGATTCGAGCTGCCCGACGCGCGACGAGCGGAGTGGGCAACATCAGAGTCGTCGGATGCCGGATCACCTCGAACGGCTGCCTGGCGTCGAATTTCTCGTGCGAGTCGCCGCGCCATCGAGGTGCGTAGACCACCAGCTCGTCGGCCGGCAGCTGCGAGGCAAAGCTGTGCAGATAGGACTGGATTCCACCCGGGCGAGGCGGAAAGTCGTTCGTCACGAGCAGAGTACGACGCATGGCGTCAACCGTAGCGCCCCGTCTCAGCGGGCCTGGCGAGCCACCCAGTCGCCCCACGAGGCCACGAACTGTGCGCGGTCCGACCCCAGCACCGACGCGAAGGCAGAATCGGTGGAGCTCTCGGACGCAAGAGCTTCGTACAGCGAGCGCAGGGTCGACTCCCCGAACCGATCGGCCACGAATGCGAACACCGACCACGCCGATTCGTAGGCCACACTCGACCGGGCACCACCGGCCCCGAAGTCCTCGTTCTTCGGCAGCACCGTCGGCGGCCCACCCGCCGCCACGATCGCCGCGAGCGTGGGCGCAAGTTGCCCGAAGTCGGCACCCGAATCTCGGTACCCGGAATAGTCGGCGAACCCCTCCGACACCCACAACTCCGTACCGTCGGACGTCCGCGCCCGCGCCGCCACATGAGTCAACTCGTGTCGCAGAACCGAGCGAACGGTGAACGCAGTCAACCGCGTCGCCGCGTCCGGACCGAACACCACCCGCTGACCCGTCGGCCGGGAGCCGTCCCCCGCAACCGCGTCGGACACCGTCACCGCGGCCACATCGGTGGACGGATCGGATCCCGTCAGCTCGGCGAACTCCTCCGCGGAGGATGCGACGAAGACCAGCCCGTCGCGCGCCCAGTCGTCGCCCCAGAAGTCGGTGACGGCCGCGGTTGCCGACGGAAGTTCGGCCGCGAGGCTCTCGACGAACTGCTCGCGGTCCGGATGGCCCATGACCACCGATGTCCCGGCTGCGGTGGGCACCGAGCGCACGGTCAGAGGGCCGAAATCCCACGGCCCACGCCAGGTGTGGCGTCGGTACTCGGTCAGGTCCGCGTCGTCGACCAGCCGCCACCGACCGTCCCGCTCGGCCACGACCAGTGAGACCGGCCGCCGCGTCGGCGATGCGTCCGGACCGGTGACCGCGTAACGCAGATACACCGAGGGTGCCCACACATCGGTTGAATCGAGCGCCGCGGCGATCGGCGGCGGCACCGGGGTCTCGGGGTCGTCACCCAGGTCGTAGCCGAACTCGGCGAAGGGGACGCCCGGTACCACTGCCGCCCGACGCATCTGTGCTTCCACGAAGTCGGGGTCGGCCTGCGGATCCATCAACTCGCGCAGTGCATCGAGATCTCCGGAGCGAACCGCCCGCGCCCACTGGTCGAGGAGGACGGTCACATCGGCGCGGCGCTGCTGATCGTAGGTCGGCGGGGCCTGAGCGACTGTCACGTCTGCGGTCCCGGCACTGGGCTTGCCGTCGAATCGGTGAATCAGGACGACCGAGACGGCCACGATTGCGACGACCACGACCGCCGTCCAACGAAGCCATGACGATCGGAGGAGAACCTGCAACCCGGATGGCCGGTTCGAGGCGTTCATGCCGCCGTCAGTCGATCGTCGAGACACACCCTCAGTATCGACGCGCCCCGTAGTACGGGAACGAAGCCATCGACTGCACCTTCACGGGAACACCGAAGGTGGAGGCATGCAGCACGTTGCCGTTTCCGGCATAGATGCCGACGTGTGAGATGTCCGGATAGAACAGGACGACGTCACCCGGCTGCAGATCCTTCTGATCCACCGGAGTTCCGCCTGCCGCCTGCGCCTGACTCGACCGCGGCAACGTCTTGCCCACCTGCTTGTACGCCCACACGACCAACCCTGAGCAGTCGAAGCCGTCCGGGCCGGTTGCGCCCCACACGTACGGCTTGCCGATCTGCGTCAGGCCGGCCTGCAGCGCACTGGCACCCGATCCCGGCGTCAGGTTCTGCAGAATCGTGGCGGGGTCGAATCCGTCGGGCAGCGCCGAACCGGCCAGAGCCAGTTGCTCCGAGGACGAGAGCGCACTGTAGGCGGCCATGACCTCGGCTATCTGCCCCTGCAGCTCACTCTGCTTGGCCTGGAGGTCGTCGCTGACGGCCTTGGCTTGTTCCGCGGCGACGCGAGCCTGCTCGGCGGCCGTCGTTGCGGCCTGCTCGGCAGTCTCGGCATCCGAGCTCGCCTGCTTGAAACGAGCAACCTGGTCGGCGGTCTCCGCAGAGATCACGTCCAGCGCCGACATCTGGTCGAGCAACTGCTGTGGCGAGTCGCTGACCATGACGGCGAACAGTCGGTTGGTCCGCGCGCCCTGATAGTTGACGTTGGCGACCTTGTCCATGGCCGGTTTGAGCTGCTCCAACTGAGCCTGCGCTGCGTCCACCGCGGCACGGCTCTGGTCTACGACGACCTGCGCGTCGAGTTGCTGCTGGTTCTTGGCGTCGAGATCGATCTGAGCATTGTGCAGAGATTCGGTGGTCTGCTCGGACTGGCGAGAAAGCTCGGCGAGCTCGGTCTGCGCGTCGGACGCCGAACCGAATCCCGGCTGCGCGGTCGCCGTCGTCGTCGGCACCACGGCGATGCATGCGGTCAGTGCAACAGCAACCAGCGAGTTACGGGCAGTACGCAACGCTCGGGTAGATCTCGATATCGCCACGGAAAGCGACTCTCCGTCCTCACAGATGTCACCTCGACCGAGGCAACGGTTGGAAAAGTAGACCGAAAACGAACCATACCCATGCTCTTACGGGCGCGGACGTGAACACGGTCCGAAATCGACGGGGGTTCGAGGTGACAGGTCACAAAATAAACATCGACCAGGTCTCGATCAGATTACGAACTGGATGCTTCCCTGTCCACCGGACCGGCGTGTCGCGCGGTCCGTGTCCGGATACGCCGACAGGGCCGAGCCGATGAACGGCTCGACCCTGTCGGTCGATCACAGCAGACGTCGGTCGCTCGAATCAGTAACGGCGAGCACCGTCGAACGGCATCGAGGCAAGCGGAGCAACCTTGACCGGCACGCCGGACGTGGATGCATGCACGACATTGCCGTTGCCGACGTAGATGCCCGAGTGTGAGCCATCGTAGAACGAGACGACGTCGCCGGGGGCGAGGCTGTCGCGCGAGACCGGAGTGCCCGCGGCCGCCTGGTCGTAGCTCGTACGGGGCAAGCTGATGCCGGCCTGCTTGTACGCCCACTGAACGAGGCCGGAGCAGTCGAACGAATCCGGACCCGAAGCGCCGTACACGTACGGTGCACCGATCTTGGATTCTGCGGCCTGAACGGCCTTCGCTGCCGGGGTGACCTGGGGTGCCAACGGCGCACCAGGCGCAGGCACACCGGGAATGTTGAGGGGAGGGAGGCCCGGGATGTCAGGAATCTCGAAGGTTCCGACGCCGGGAATGGTGAGGGGGGCCGCCATTGCGGGTGCAGCGGGAAGAATGACCACGCCTGCCGTGAGCGCTCCGGCTACGAGGACTCGCCGCAATGATCGGTTGGAAAGTTGTGACGCCACGAAAGATGGTGCTCCGTTTCTTCCTATCGTCCGCCGACCGAGTTAGCTGACGGGTTCGGGCTGGGAAGAGCAGCCCTACCCACCGGCCACCGTGTGGTGGCTCAGCGGGATTCACCCCAGTAGATATCGGGTTCCCGGTACGAACACTCTCGCGAGTGATCGATTAGGCGGTGACTTGCGACGCCACTCCGGTTTGGACTGGCGAGACTCCGCAAGGTCTCAGGAAGGTTACGAAATGGCATACCCCTGTGTCGACCCCAACTCGCCGAGGCGAGTGAATTCGCCCCGATTCTCGCTAGCCGGCGCGCTGATCCCCCGGTGTGTCACGAGTCGATAACAACGGAACCTCGGCGGTGTCCTCGTCGTTCACGACGAGCTTGAGAGTGGGCACGAGACCGACATCGGCGAGCACACCCATGGCACCGAGTTCTTCCTGCTCGAGAGTGATACGAGACGGCGGACCGACCCACCGCCCGTCCGATCTCGACGGCATCCCCGGAGCCCCGAGAAGCACCGTCACGACGCAGTCCGCGCAGGCGATGTCACGGACCAGGCAGTCACTGCAGTCGATGATCATTGTGATCCTTGTCTCTTTGCGGTTTCCGGCGGCCGAATCGGCCGACGAAGCGAAAGATAGCGTCGGGCACCGACAGGTTTCGTGACACGACGACGTTCGGCGGCGCGCTGAGCGTTCTTGTCGGAGGTCGGCCCTAACGTCGTCCCGGTGAGCCTGCCCATCCAGCTGACGTTCGACGAACTCGACACCCCTCTGCACGAGACGACGTTCGTCGTCGTCGACCTCGAGACCACCGGTGGTAGCGCGGACACCGAGGCCATCACCGAGATCGGGGCAGTCAAGGTTCGAGGCGGAGAAATTCTCGGCGAGTTCGCCACCCTGATCGACCCGGGCAGATCCATCCCGCCGTACATCGTGGAGCTGACCGGCATCACATCGGCGATGCTCATCGGCGCGCCGCGCATCGAACGGGTCCTGCCCGGTTTCCTCGAATTCGCCCGCGGTTCGGTACTGGTGGCGCACAACGCCGGCTTCGACACGGGATTCCTCAAAGCGGCCGCCAGTCGTCTCGACATCGCGTGGCCACGGTTTCAGGTGCTGTGCACCGTCAAGCTGGCTCGTCGAGTTCTGACGCGCGACGAGGCTCCGTCGGTGAAGCTGTCCGCGCTGTCGACATTGTTCCGGTCCGGCACCAGGCCCACCCACCGCGCACTCGACGACGCCCGGGCGACCGTCGACGTTCTGCACGGCCTCATCGAACGTGTGGGCAATCAGGGAGTCCACAGCTACGCCGAGTTGGTCGACTACCTACCCGCGGTCTCGGCCGGCCAGCGCGCCAAACGCGGCCTGGCTGCTCATCTACCCGGCACCCCCGGCGTCTATCTGTTCCGCGGCCCGTCCGACGAGGTGCTGTACGTCGGTACGTCCAACAACCTCAAGCGACGCGTGCGCAACTACTTCACCGGCTCGGAGACGAGAGGCCGGATGAAGGAGATGGTCGCATTGGCCACTCGCGTCGACCACGTCGAGTGTGCGCACGCGCTCGAGGCCGGAGTCCGCGAGCTACGGCTGCTCTCGGCGCACATCCCGCCTTACAACCGCCGCTCGAAGTTTCCCAGGAAGGGGTGGTGGATCACCCTGACCGACGAGGCGTTTCCCCGCCTGTCGATCGTTCGCACACCGACACCGAACAGCCTCGGACCGTTCTCGGTTCGCGGCGACGCCGCCGAGGCCGCTGCGCTCGTCGCGGAGTTCTGCCGCCTACGAACGTGCACTCGACGTCTGGCTCGCTCGGTCCGACACGGTGACCACTGCCCGGCAACCGACGTCGGAGGCTGCCCAGCGGCACTGTCCGGCCCGTTGACGGCCGACGAGTACTCGGACGCCCCGACACAGTTTCTCGCCCTCGTGTGCGGTCAGGACGATGCCGTTCTCTATTCCATGCGCCACCGCGTCGCCGAGTTGGCGGACAAGGAGCTGTACGAGACGGCAGCTCGTCTACGCGACCGGATCGCGATCACCGTCGATGCACTGCGCAGGATGCACCGATCGGCAGCAGTGGCCACCATTGCCGAACTGGTTGCGGCGAAGCGGACGTCCGACGGCGGGTGGGAGTTGATCGTGGTGCGTTTCGGGCGTCTGGCCGGCGCTGCCGTCGCGCCGCGCGGAGTGCATCCGATGCCTGTTGTCGATGCCATCACCGCGTCGGCCGAGACGGTGCTGCCCGATACCACCCCGCTTCGCGGCGCGCCGCCGGAGGAAGTCGGACTGATTGCGGCCTGGCTGCGTACGGACGGCGTCCGGATCGTGCGTACGAGCAGTGGGTACTGCAGCCCGGCACGGTCGGCGGGTTCGTGGGAGTCGTGGTGTCGGACGGCGCGAGAAGCAGCACGGGCAGGAGTGGAGCCTGCGGAACGACCGTTCAGGGCAGGAGTGGAGCCTGCGGAACGACCGTTCAGGGCAGGAGTGGAGCCTGCGGAACGACTCTTGCAGCACGGCAGCAACTAGGGTCTGGGGGTAGCTCGCGTCGGACACCGAGCTCGAGATGCTTGAGGAGCACAGATGATCAATGCCATCGTCTTGATCGACGCCGAGGCCGACTTGATTCCGGAGGCGGCTCAGGCCGTTGCCGATGTCGACGGGGTGTCGGAGGTCTACTCGTGTGCTGGGGATGTCGATTTGATCGCCATCGTCAAGGTTCGCGATCATGCTTCGATCGCAGAGGTCATCACCAAGCACATCAATCGTGTGCGGGGAGTGCGCAGCACCACCACTCACATTGCGTTCCAGTCCTATTCGAGCGCCGATGTCGATGCCGGCTTCTCGATAGGCGAGTAGGCGTCCTCTACGTCAGTCGACGAGTTCGTTGGTGCATCGACCCCAATCGGCGAGCAGACGTGCGGCCGCGCCCGAATCGACTGTCGTTGCGGCAGTGGCCAATCCGGCTTCGATCCGGGTGTGGAGGTCGCCGGACACGCCACGGTGCGCTGCCATCGCTGCGGCCGCATTGAGCAGTACTGCGTCGCGGACGGGGCCGTGTTCACCGGCGAACACGCGATGCGCTACGGCTGCGTTGAATTGGGCGTCTCCGCCTTTCAGAGCTTCGATGGGCGCTCGGGCGATGCCGTAGTCGAGCGGGTCGATCGTCTCGACTTTCACCGAACCACCGGACACCACGTGCACGGTCGTGGTGGTCGACAGGGTGATCTCGTCCAGTCCGTCGTCGCCGCGGACGACGAGCACCGAGCTGCCCCTGGCGGCGAACACGTCGGCGACCACGGGGACCAGGTTCTCGAACGCGCAGCCGATCAGGCCTGCGCGCGGGCGGCCCGGGTTCGTCAGTGGCCCCAGCACGTTGAAGACCGTGGGGATTCCGATTTCCTTGCGCGGTGCGGCGGCGAAGCGCAGTGCGGGGTGGTGGATCGGCGCGAAGCAGAAGCCGATGCCGACCTGCTCGACGCTCGCCGCGACTGCGGCGGCCCCGAGTGTCACGCGGACGCCCAACGCCTCGAGCACGTCGGTCGTGCCGCTCTTCGACGAGGCTGCGCGGTTGCCGTGCTTGACGACTCGGATGCCGCTGGCAGCGACGACGACGGCGGCCATCGTGGAGATGTTGACGGTGTCTGCTCCGTCCCCTCCGGTCCCCACGACGTCGACGGCGTCGGTGTCGGTGTGCACCAGCACTGCGTGCGCCAGCATCGATTCGGCCAGCCCGTTCACCTCCGCCGGCGTCGGGCCCTTCATCTTGAGCGCTACGCCGAAGGCTGCGATCTGCGCGGCTGTCGCGTTGTCGGCCATGATCTCGTCCATGACCCAGCCGGTGTCGGCGCTGGACAGATCGGTGTGGTTCGTCAACGCGCCGAGGATTCGACGCCAGGTTCGCGGCTGTTCGTCGCTGATCGCTGCGGTCATGGTGGTTCTGCCGTGCCCTTCTGCCGTCGATGCACTCGGTGCCGTGGAAGCTTAGCCAGACGCTGCGTCGGGCTGCGCGGGCTGCAGCGCGTCCCAGCCGAGGACGGCTCCCCCTCGACGCTGAGCGAGGCCCGCCATGCGAGAACGCTCCTGCGAGCAGTGCAAGGCGTCGAGCACCTGCACACGTTGCAGCACCAGAGGGACACCGTCGTCGACCTTCGGGCGATAGCCCTCGCTGTCCTCGAGTTCGACGTTCGGTCCGACTTCGTAACCGTCCTGCGCCGCGACGGACGCGGCGTCCTCGACTTCGTGAGCGGGCAACAGCAGATGGTGCCGAAGCAGCACGTCCGACGCCTCCGTCCACACCGGCTGGGTCCTCGCCGCTTCGTCGAGCACGGCCGAGCATGCCTGTGCGTCGTCGAAGCAACTCGCCACTGTCACCAGGTCGTCACGGGTGGGGTCCAGACGTTCGGCCGTCGATCGCGAGAACAGTCTCCGAAACCATCCACCTTCGGTGCGCTTTGCCATGAGGCCAGCCTTGCACGACTGGACCCTACCGGCCCGTACAGGGCCTTCCACCAGCACGGGAACAAGGAGGCACTCGGATTCGTTCCGACACGACGCGCCAAGAGCGGACCCGGATATGCCTTCCGTACTACGACGGGTCATACTTCTCTTTGTGACGAGCGCTGTAGGGACTCAAGGATCGGCAATCACCCAACGCGTGCACTCGCTGAACCGCCCCAATATGGTCAGCGTCGGCACGATCGTGTGGCTGTCTAGTGAACTCATGTTCTTCGCCGGGCTGTTTGCGATGTACTTCGTCGCACGCGCCCAGGCGAATGGAATCTGGCCGCCGGAGCCGACGGAACTGAACCTCGCTCTCGCTGTGCCGGTGACCGCGGTGCTGATCGCATCGTCGTTCACCTGCCAGCTGGGTGTGTTCGCCGCCGAGCGAGGTGACGTCTTCGGACTGCGCCGCTGGTACATCATCACGTTGGTCATGGGCGCGTTCTTCGTGGCCGGCCAAGCGTACGAGTACTACCACATGGTCCACGAGGGCACGACGCTCTCGAGCAGCGTGTACGGCTCGGTCTTCTACATCACGACCGGCTTCCACGGACTGCACGTGATCGGCGGACTCATCGCCTTCGTGTTCCTGATCACCAGGACGCTGGTCAGTAAGTTCACGCCCGCGCAGGCCACCGCCGCCATCGTCGTTTCGTACTACTGGCACTTCGTCGACATCGTCTGGATTGCCCTCTTCGCAACGATCTACTTCATCCGCTAGTGACAGTCAGCACGCCAAAGATAACGAGCGAACGGATTCAGCCCCCGACGTTCGGTCCGTCCCGACACGACAAGGGATAGAAGATGAGTTCATCTCCCCCAGCAGCATCCGACGACAACGCCGCCTCCAAGACGAGACGGCAGCGTAAGACGCGCCGACGCATCACCGGTGCGCTCGTACTGATGATGGGCCTTCTGAGCGCAGGGTTCCTCGCTTCGGCTCTGACGCCGACCCCGCAGGTCGCGACCGCCGATACCGATTCGGCAGCGCTGATCCGCGAGGGCAAGCAGCTCTACGACACGTCCTGCGTCACGTGCCACGGTGCCAACCTGCAGGGTGTTCAGGATCGCGGACCGAGCCTCATCGGCGTCGGCGAAGCAGCCGTGTACTTCCAGGTGTCGAGCGGCCGCATGCCCGCCGTTCGCAACGAGGCACAGGCGATGCGCAAGCCGCCGAAGTTCAACGACAAGCAGATCGACGCCCTCGGTGCGTTCATCAACGCCAACGGCGGCGGACCCACGGTCATCCGCGACGAGAACGGTGAGATCGCCCAGGAGTCGCTGCGCGGCGGCGACATCGGACGCGGCAGTGAACTGTTCCGTCTCAACTGCGCTTCCTGCCACAACTTCACCGGCGAAGGCGGCGCTCTGTCCTCGGGCAAGTTCGCACCGTCCCTCGGCCCTGCCAACGAGCAGGAGATCTACACCGCGATGGTCACCGGTCCGCAGAACATGCCGAAGTTCTCCGATCGTCAGCTGACGATCGAGGAGAAGTCCGACATCATCGCGTACGTCAAGTCGGCCCAGGAAACGCTTCCCGCAGGCGGTTGGAGCATCGGAAGCTTCGGTCCCGGTACCGAGATGATCGCTATCTGGACGGTCGGCATCATCGCCGTCGTCGGAGCAACTTTGTGGATCGGAGCTAGATCATGACCGACGGCGATTCCGGCCGTAAGGACGCGAACAACGACGACGAATCCGGACGCAAGGATGCGACCGGTTCCGAAGGCGTGAACGCGGACAAGAAGTACACCGACGAAGAGCTCGCCGCGATGAGCCGCGACGAACTGGTCGAGCTCGGTACCAACCTCGACGGCGTCGACGTCGCTTTCCGCCGCAACCGTTGGGCTGTGGAAGGTACCCGCGCCGAGAAGCGCGCCGAGCGCAGCGTCGCGATCTGGTTCACGATCGCCGGTCTCGCCGCAGTTGCGTTCATCGGTATCTACCTGTTCTGGCCGTGGCAGTACGCCGGCATCGGCGAAGAGAACTACCTGGCCTACTCGCTGTACACCCCGCTGATCGGCGGCACGATGGGCCTGGCGATCCTCGCGGTCGGTGTCGGCGCGGTGCAGTTCACCAAGAAGTTCATCCCGGAAGAGGTCTCGATCCAGGATCGCCACGACGGTGGTTCGTCGGAGACGGACCGCAAGACGCTCGTCGCCGAGCTGGGCGACTCCCTCGACACGTCGACCATCGGTCGTCGCAAGGTGATCAAGCGATCGCTGGTCTTCGGTGGTGGCGCACTCGGCGTCATGGCGCTGCTTCCCCTCGGTGGCCTGATCAAGAACCCGTGGGCGAAGGGCGAAGATTCTCCGTTGTGGGTATCCGGCTGGACTCCTCGCTACGATGGAGAGACCATCTACCTCCGACGAGACACCGGGCGACCGGAAGATGTCGTTCTCGTTCGGCCCGAGGACTTGGACGCTGGTGCCATGGAGACCGTCTTCCCGTTCCGCGAAGCGGACCGCGAGAGCGAGCACGACCTGCTCGTCTCTCTGCGCGGTGTTCGTAACTCGGTCATGCTCATCCGCCTTCGCCCGGACGCCGCCAGCACCGTCGTCAAGCGCAAGGGCCAAGAAAGCTTCAACTACGGCGACTACTTCGCCTACTCGAAGATCTGCACGCACCTGGGTTGCCCGACATCGTTGTACGAGCAGCAGACCAACCGAATTCTGTGCCCTTGCCACCAGTCGCAGTTCAACGCGCTCGAGTACGGCAAGCCGATCTTCGGACCGGCTGCGCGTGCGCTGCCCCAACTTCCCATCACTGTCAACGAAGAGGGATTCCTCGTCGCTTCGGGAGACTTCACCGAAGCTCTTGGACCCGCCTTCTGGGAACGTCGTCCGGAGCGTGACTCATGAGTACATTGCAAACCCTCGCCGCCAAGCAGGCCGACGGCGTAGACAGTCGTTACCACTTGGCGCCGGGATTGCGTCGCCAGATCAACAAGGTCTTCCCCACGCACTGGTCGTTCCTGCTCGGTGAGATCGCGCTGTACAGCTTCGTCATCCTGCTGATCTCGGGTGTGTTCCTCACCCTGTTCTTCGATCCGTCGCTCAGCGAAGTCGTGTACGACGGTGCGTACACCCCCCTCAACGGCGTGACGATGTCCAGGGCATACGCCACCGCTCTCGACATCACGTTCGAGGTTCGTGGCGGTCTGTTCATGCGGCAGATTCACCACTGGGCCGCTCTGATGTTCGCGGCGTCGATCATCGTGCACATGATGCGCATCTTCTTCACCGGTGCGTTCCGTCGCCCGCGTGAGGCCAACTGGGTCATCGGTTGCCTGCTGCTCATCCTCGCGATGTTCGAGGGCTTCTTCGGCTACTCGCTCCCCGACGATCTGCTCTCCGGCACCGGCCTCCGCGCCGCTCTCGGTGGCATCACGATGAGCATCCCGATCATCGGCACGTGGATGCACTGGCTCATCTTCGACGGCGACTTCCCCGGCACGATCATCATCCCGCGCCTGTACGTCGCTCACGTGCTTCTTCTACCGGCCATCATCCTGGCGCTGATCGCAGCCCACCTGGCCCTGGTCTGGTACCAGAAGCACACGCAGTTCCCCGGACCGGGCCGCACGGAGCAGAACGTCGTCGGCGTTCGTATTCTCCCGGTCTTCGCAGTCAAGTCCGGTGCCTTCTTCGCCGTCACCTTCGGTGTACTGGCAGCAATGGGCGGACTGCTCCAGATCAACCCGATCTGGAATCTCGGACCGTACAACCCGTCGCAAGTGTCGGCAGGCGTACAGCCCGACTTCTATCTGATGTGGACCGACGGCATGGCACGACTGTGGCCTGCCTGGGAGATATACATCGCCGGCCGCTACACCATCCCGGCAGTGTTCTGGGTGGCAGTGATCATGGGTCTCGTCTTCACCGTGATGATCGCCTACCCCTGGATCGAGAAGCGTCTCACCGGAGACACTGCGCATCACAACCTGCTGCAGCGTCCCCGCGACGTTCCGGTGCGTACCGCGATCGGCGCGATGGCCCTCACGTTCTACGTGATCCTCACGCTCTCGTGCATCAACGACCTCATCGCATACAAGTTCGACATCTCGCTGAACGCGATGACGTGGATCGGTCGTATCGGAATTCTGACCATGCCCCCGCTCGCGTACTTCATTGCATACCGATTCTGCATCGGACTGCAGCGCAGTGACCGGGCTGTTCTCGAGCACGGCATCGAAACCGGAATCATCAAGCGACTCCCGCACGGCCAGTACGTGGAAATCCACCAGCCGCTCGGACCGGTCGACGATCACGGACACCCGATTCCCCTCGATTACCAGGGCGCACCCGTACCGAAGAAGATGAACAAGCTCGGCTCGGCCGGAAAGCCCGGCTCGGGATCGCTGTTCACGCCGGATCCGGTGGCACAGAGCAAGGCTCTCGAAGACGCCCACCACAAGGGTGAGCACGAGCAGCTCACGATGCTCCGCAACTACCAGGCGGGCATCCACGGCAACGGTCACTCGAACGGCAATGGCCACTCGAACGGGAACGGTCATGCCAATGGCAACGGCCACTCGAACGGGAACGGCCACTCGAACGGGAACGGCAATGGGCTGCACTCGGACGAGGACACTGCCATCGCTTCGGGTCGAAGCGACAACGACAGAGAACGCTGACATCTGACAGAGTCCGAAAAAGAGGGCGACACCGGCAACGGTGTCGCCCTCTTTTGTTGTCTGCGAAGACTATCCGGGCTCGAAGCCTTCGCTACAGGACGGCTCCACACCGGCGAAGGTCCTGACGGCCCCTCCCCTCCCCCACCGGGCGGATGACCCGTCGACCCGGTGTACCGACCGTTCTCGGCTCAGGGGCCCGCGAACACCGGTATTACTATCGGTGTCATGGTTCGCATTCCCCTCACCCCCGGCGAACTCGCCCGAGGTGCCAGGCTCGGCTCCGCTCTCCGTCATGCCCGTGGTGGTCGAACCATGACCGACGTCGCGGATGCGGCCGGTATCTCGGTCGAGACTCTGAGGAAGATCGAGACCGGCAGAATTCCGACGCCGGCGTTCTTCACCGTCGCCGCACTGTGCGGTGCGCTGAACATCTCCCTCGATTCGCTCGCCGATTCGACGTCCAGCTCCGTCCGGTCCCACTCGGAGGCCGACGTCTCCTGACGGCCCCACCTCGTTCAGCTCTCCCGTTCATCTCCGCCGGTTCACACCCCACAGCGCCGTGAGCCGATCATCCCGTCCTTGCCTGTGCCCCGGACAGCAGAAAAGGGCCCCGGTCGCTCGTGAGAACGACCGGGGCCCTTTCCGGGTGTAGCTGGTGGAGTCAGTGGCGCTCGGCACCCACGTGGTACTCGAAGACCAAACCTGCGGCCGCAGCGATGACGCAGACGACGCCCAGGGCGATGAGCCACGGCTGGAAGAACGCGAATCCGATGGCGGTGACGGATGCCGCTGCTGCCAGCACGATCGGCCAGAAGCTGCCGGGGCTGAAGAAGCCGAGGTCGCCTGCGCCGTCGCTCACCTCGGCGTCGTCGAAGTCCTCGGGGCGCGTGTCCAGGCGTCGGGCGACGAACCTGAAGTAGGTACCGATGATCAAGGTCAGACCCACCGACAGGAAGATCGCGGTGACTCCGGCCCACTCGACTCCTGTGCGGCTCAGGCCCGTGAACAACGTGTACACGATGCCGACCAGGAGAAAGAAGACAGTGAGGATTTCGAAGATCTTGGCTTCGATTTTCATATCAGCATGCTTCCTTGGTCAGTTGCCTTCAGCGACAGCGGCTGTTCGGACGGTGCGGTCGGTCGAGAACGGCGCGGTGCTCGTTGCGACGGGGCTCTCGCCGATGGCTTCGAGCGCCTGCGCGTTGGTCAGCGCTTCTCCGCCTTCGGACAGGGGCTTGCGAAGTTCGATGTACTGCTCGAACCGCTCCGGAGACACGGCACGCACCTCGAAGTTCATCATCGAGTGGAAGGTGCCACACATCTCGGTGCACCGTCCGACGAAGGAGCCTTCGCGTTCGATTTCGCTGATCTGGAACACGTTGTCGGAGTGGTTCTCCTCGGGGTTCGGGAGAACGTCACGCTTGAACAGGAATTCCGGAACCCAGAATCCGTGGATGACGTCCGAGGACGCGAGCACGAATTCGATGCGCTTGCCGGTGGGCAGAACCAGGACGGGGATCTCTTCGCTGGAGCCGACCGTTTCGATCTTGTTGTAGTGCAGGTACGACAGGTCCTGCGTGGATGCTCCGTTGATCGGGCCCGGAACGAACTCGCCGTCCTCGCTGCCCTCGGCACCTTCGCCCGGGGTGGCGGCGGCCTCGGCGGCAGCCTGCTCTTCCTCGTCGGTGCCCTCGTACTTGGCGGCACCGTCCTTGAGGTCGATGGTCCGGTATCCGAACTTCCAGTTCCACTGGTACGCCGTGACATCCACCTGGACGTCGGGATCGGCCTGCTTCTCGTCGACGTAGTTCTGCACCACCACGGTGAAGTAGAACAGGACGGCGATGATCACGAACGGAACCGCTGTGTAGAACAGCTCGAGCGGAACGTTGTACGCCGTCTGGCGGGGGAACTCCGGTGAACTCTTCTTCTTACGGTGGAACAGCACCACCCAGAAGATCAGAACCCACACGATGATGCCCATGACCAGGGCGGCAATGACCGACCACGTCCACAGGTCGCCGATGCGTCGCCCCTGAGGGGTGACGCCCGAGGCGAAACCGAAATTGAGTACGTTGTCGCTGCTGATGGAACAGCCCGACAGCATCAACGCGGCTACACCGAGAAATGCTGTCAGCCCCGCTCGCCGAAGGATCCGACTCTGCGCCACGTTCACGCCTTCCTGATTGCCCACCACTGAAGAATAAGGGCTTCCACATGGAGATGCCCGAGTACTACGCAGCGTAGACCAAAGCCCGAGGAGAACCACCCTTGGGTCGTTACCTACGTCCGAGCGTGTCTGCGGCATACTCGGATCCTGATCTACAGTCCCGCTGACGACACTCGCGGAGACCAGGACCCCTGCACTGTCCCCAACTGCGAGAAGAGGTAGCAGACGCCGTGTGTGGACTGCTCGGAGTACTCACGTCTCACGGAACGACCGCCGCCGGAGTCGAACTCGTCGCTTCGGCGACACACTGCATGCGACACCGTGGCCCGGACGAACCCGGTGGCACCTGGCACGACGACGACGTCGTCTACGGCTTCAATCGGTTGTCCTTCATCGACATCGAACACTCCCATCAGCCGATGCGTTGGGGTCCGCCGGAATCACCGAACCGGTACGCGCTCGTCTTCAACGGCGAGATCTACAACTATCTGGAACTGCGCGCAGAACTTGCACGCGACCACGGTGCCGAGTTCACCACCGAAGGTGACAGCGAGTCGATCGTCGCGGCGTTCCACTACTGGGGCGCTGCCGCCGTGCAGCGACTGCGAGGCATGTTCGCGTTCGCCGTATGGGACACCGAGACTCGCGAGATGTTCATCGCACGCGATCCCTTCGGCATCAAGCCGCTGTTCCTGGCCACCGGTCCGGGCGGCACCGCGTTCGGTAGCGAGAAGAAGAGTGTGCTCGAGCTGATGGATCTGCTCGGCGTCGACGCCGATCTCGATCCTCGCGCGATCGAGCACTACACGGTGCTGCAGTACGTCCCGGAGCCCGAAACCCTGCACGCAGGCGTTCGCCGGCTCGAATCCGGTTGCTACGCCACCCTCTCCCCCGGTACCGCGCCGAAGGTCACCCGCTACTTCACCCCGAAGTTTCCGGTGCAGCCCTTCGCACCCGGCAGCGAGAAGGCGCGGTACCAGGAAATCGCCGAGGCACTCGAGGACTCGGTTGCCAAACACATGCGTGCCGACGTCACCGTCGGCTCGTTCCTCTCGGGCGGCATCGACTCGACGGCCATCGCGGCTCTGGCGATTCGTCACAATCCCGACCTGATCACGTTCACCACCGGATTCGAGCGCGACGGCTACTCGGAGGTCGACGTGGCAGCGGAGTCCGCGGCCGCAATCGGTGCCCGACACATCGTGAAGGTCGTCGGGCCGGAGGAGTTCGCGGCGTCCATCCCCGAGATCGTCTGGTATCTGGACGATCCCGTGGCCGACCCCGCGTTGGTGCCGCTGTACTTCGTCGCCAAGGAAGCACGCAAGCACGTGAAGGTCGTGCTCTCAGGTGAAGGCGCGGACGAATTGTTCGGTGGCTACACCATCTACCGCGAACCGCTGTCGTTGAAGCCGTTCGAGTCGCTCCCCGCCTTCCTTCGTCGTGCGGCCGGCTCGTTGAGCGAGCGAATCCCGGAGGGCACGCGCGGCAAGAGCCTGCTCAACCGGGGATCGATGACTCTCGAAGAGCGGTACTACGGCAACGCTCGCAGCTTCAACGACGCGCAGTTGCGATCGGTGCTGCGTGAGTTCCGATCCGAGTGGACTCATCAGGACGTCACCGCGCCGATCTATGCGCAGTCGCAGGGCTGGGATCCGGTTGCTCGGATGCAGCATCTGGATCTGTTCACCTGGTTGCGCGGCGACATTCTGGTCAAGGCCGACAAGATCACCATGGCGAACTCACTCGAGCTGCGAGTTCCGTTCCTGGACTCCGAGGTCTACAAGGTCGCCGAGAAGCTTCCGCTCGAGCAGAAGATCACCAAGAGCACCACCAAGTACGCACTGCGCCAGGCGCTGGAGGGAATCGTTCCCGGTCACGTGCTGCACCGCGCCAAGCTGGGATTCCCCGTGCCACTGCGCCATTGGCTGCGCGGCCCGGAACTCTTCGACTGGGCGCACCAGCAGATCGCCGATTCGCAGACCGATCACCTGCTGAACAAGGCCGCCGTCGTCGCAATGCTCGACGACCACCGCGCAGGCAAGTCCGATCACAGCCGACGACTGTGGACGCTGCTGATCTTCATGGTGTGGCACGGCATCTTCGTCGAGAAGCGCATCGTGCCGCAGATCGCCGAACCGGAGTATCCGGTCAACATCTGACCTGGCCGACCGTCCCCGGCGGATCAATGCGACTTTCGGTCACTCGGAGTGCAACAAAGCCACATTGATCCGGCGGGCAAACGAACAACCTCGATCAGGCGGGGAGCAATGCCCCGATCTCCTCGCCCGCGTCGGCACCGTAGGCCGCCGTCAGACGCTTGATCGCGTCGTCGCGGTTGAGATCCCACTCCTGGGTGCCGGTGGTCTCGAGTACCAGCACGGCCACGAGCGAACCGAGCTGCGCTGCACGTTCGATGCTGGCTCCGGCCATGTGCGCGGTGAGGAAACCTGCTCGGAAACCGTCGCCGACACCGGTCGGGTCGACCTTGCTCGTCTCGGGTACGACACCGATGTGAGTGTGTTCGCCGCCCTTGGCGACGATGTCGACGCCCCGCTTACCCAGGGTGGTGACGCGCAGATCCACCTTCGCGGCGATATCTGCGTCGGACATTCCGGTCTTCTGCTTGAGAAGCGCCCATTCGTACTCGTTGGTGAACAGGTACGCGGCACCGTCGATCAAGTCGGTTGCCTGCGCGGCGTCGAGCCGGGCGAGCTGCTGTGACGGGTCGGCCGCGAACGGGATGCCGGCAGCGCGGCACTGCGCCGTGTGCGCCGTCATGGCGTCGGGGTCGTTGGCACCGATCAGAACCAGGTCCATCGAGTGCTGCGCTGCCAGTGCCTCGATGGAAATATCACGGGCCTCGCTCATCGCTCCGGGGTAGAACGACGCGATCTGCGCCATGTCCTCGTCCGTGGTGCAGACGAAGCGGGCCGTGTGCGCGGTAGCGGACACGCTCACACCACTGCAGTCGACTCCGTGCTCTTCGAGCCAGCTCCGATATTCGGCGAAGTCCGGTCCCACAGCTCCGACGAGCAGTGGCGCACCGCCGAGAACTCCGAGTGCGTATGCGATGTTGCCGCCGACGCCGCCCTTGCGGATGACCAGATCGTCCACCAGAAAGCTCAACGAGATGTTAGAGAGCTGGTCGGCGACGATCTGCTCGGCGAACCGTCCGGAGAATCGCATCAGATGGTCGGTCGCTATCGAGCCGGATACCGCGAGAGTCACGAAGGAGGGCCTTTCGGTTCGGAAATGCTGGGGTGTTGACAGGCAGACACGACTGTGACCGATACACGCGTGCGTGTACCGGTCACAGTCGAGAACGAGTCAGCTCAGTTGAACGAGTCGCCGCACGCGCACGATCCCGTGGCGTTCGGGTTGTCGATCGTGAAGCCCTGCTTCTCGATCGTGTCCACGAAGTCGATGGATGCACCCTCCACGTAGGGAGCGCTCATCCGGTCCACCGCGAGGGTGACGCCGTTGAAGTCGACCGCGAGGTCGCCGTCGAGGCTTCGGTCGTCGAAGAAGAGCTGGTAGCGCAGTCCTGCGCAGCCACCTGGCTGCACGGCGATGCGCAGAGCGAGGTCGTCGCGGCCTTCTTGATCCAGCAACGCCTTGGCCTTGGTCGATGCGGTCTCCGTCATGGTGACCTTGTGCGCCGTGGTTTCGGTCGTTGTGGTCTCATTCGAAACGGTCATGGGCTCTCCCTATCAGTCGTACAACCCGTGAATTACTCAACCGTACTCCCGGTGGCTCTATTCCTCACGCTCGCCGCCTCGGTTCGACCGAGGTTTCGGCAACGTCGGCCGCGACGCGCGCGGCGAGCTGTTCGAGCTGGTTCGCCGCGTCGGACATCGCCAGCTCCACCGATCCCGCGAACTCACTGATCGAATGCGCTGACGAGATACCCGCCGAGGCCAGTTCGTCCTCGGACAAGGTGACCTGTCCCGCCAGCACGATCGTGTCGATCCCGGTCGCGCCGCCCGCGGCAGCGATTCTGGTCACCAGCTTCCCTCGCAGCGATTGCGAGTCGAATTTGCCCTCACCGGTCAAAACCAGGTCGACGGAGTCCAGAAGTTCTTGCTGACCGGTCCGTTCGGCCACCACGACGGCACCGGGAAGCTGCCTGCCGCCGAGTGCGAACAGAGCGGCTCCCAGTCCGCCTGCGGCTCCGGCGCCGGCACGATCTGCCACGTCGTAACCGGCGGCAGCGAGCACTGCGGCCCAATCGGTGTTGAACTCCTCCAGCCGAGCGACGGTGTCCGCGTCGGCACCCTTCTGCGGGCCGAACACGCGGGCTGCACCGGTATCGCCCAGCAGCGGGTTCTCCACGTCCGACGCGGCGACGAGGTCGATGTCCGACAACCGCGCGACTGCCGCTCCCAGTCCGCCCAGTGCACGAATCATCGCGCGCCCGCCGTCGGTGCAGCTGCTTCCGCCGAGCCCGACGAACACCGTACGAGCGCCTGCATCGAGGGCGGCGTCGAGAAGCTGGCCGACGCCGTAGCTGCTTGCCTTCAGGGCAGACAGTGTGGTGGGTGGGCCGCCGAGCAGATGCAGACCGCAGGCGTGGGCCGATTCGATGTACGCCGCCGTACCGTCGAGCAGCCAGTGGGCTCGGACCGGGTTGCCGAGTGGCCCGTCGACGTCCGCGGAGTGCACGGTGCCGATGCGCGAGGCCAGGACCTCGACGAAGCCGGGGCCGCCGTCGGATTGGGGCGCGAGTTCGAGTCGATCGTTCTCACGAACCGAGGCCCATCCCCTGGCGATGGCCTCCGCCGCGGCCGCGGCAGTCAGGGTGTCTCCGAACGAATCCGGCGCAATCATCACTCGCATCGTCGGAAGTCTAGGGCTGCAGCGCCGGAACGGCATCCGCTGTTTCGCCGCTGACCTGGCCGGTGTTCGACACCGACGAGTCATCCCATACTCTGAGTGCGTGAAGCTGCTACGCCGTGGAAACTCTGACAATTCGGACGGAAACGACTCGAACGAATCCGAGTCGACGACGGCCGGGAGCGACGCGACCACTTCGGTGTCTCTCGGCAAGGGCCGACCGACCCCCAAGCGCCGTGACGCCGAGGCCCGGCGTCGCGGACCGGTTGCTCCTGCTCCGCTGACGAGCAAAGAGGCACGCGAGCGTCGCAAGGCGAACAAGGGCAGCAAGGAAGATCGCAAGGCCGCGTCCAACGAGCGACGCGCCGCCGCAGCCGAACGACGCGCACGCATGCTTGCGGGCGACGACAAGTACCTGCTCCCGCGAGACAAGGGTCCGGTCCGTGCCTACGTGCGCGACATCGTCGACGCGCGGCGCAACCTCGTTGGTCTGTTCATGCCACTCGCGCTGATCCTGATCTTCGCGTTGTTCCTGCAGCCTCAGGTGCAGCAGTACGTCACCCTCGGCATGTTCGTCATGATGCTCTTCATGGTCGGCGAGGGCGTCTACCTCGGCAAGATGATCAACAACAAGATTCGGGTGCGGTTCCCCGAGACCACCGACGGCGGTTTCAAGATCGGGTGGTACGCCTTCGTTCGTGCGTCCCAGATCCGCAAGATGCGCGCTCCCAAGCCGCGAGTCAGCGCCGGCGAGGCCGTCTGACGTCGGTGGGCGAACCGAGACGAACCCTCGTGCTCGGTGGAGCCAGATCCGGTAAGTCCGGGCACGCCGAGTCGCTTGCCCTTCTCGAGCCGGTTCGTTATCTCGCCACCGGTAGGCGCGACGCCACGGACGAGGACTGGCAGCTCCGCATCGACCGTCATCGCGCGTCGAGACCGACACATTGGTCCACTGTAGAAACCGTCGCAACACTGTCGGGAGTCCTGTCGCAGCCGTGGGACGGCACCACCGTCGTCGACGATCTCGGAACGTGGCTGACGGGAATGCTCGACGACGCGCAGGCGTGGGAGCTCCCCCGCGGCACCATCGCACCGGCTGTCGACAACCTGGTGGGGGCGGTCGCGGACTGCACCTCCACTCTCGTCTTGGTCAGTCCCGAGGTCGGACTGTCCGTGGTGCCCGAATCCCGTTCCGGTCGCCTCTTCCGAGACGAGTTGGGCTTGCTCAATTCTCGGCTCGCAGCAGTGTGTGACAGGGTTCTGCTGGTCGTCGCGGGACTCGCGCTGACTCTCAAGGAACCTCCGGCGGACTTCATCACCGCGAAAGGCACAGTGTGACAATTCTTTCGGAAGAGAATTCGGCGTCATCGCCGTTCCGTCCGGTGACCGCTCCGTCCGACTCGGCTCGATCGGCCGCCGCGGACCGGCAACGGGAATTGACCAAGCCTGCCGGCAGCCTCGGTCGCCTCGAGGCGCTCGGTGAGTGGATCGCCTCCTGCCAGGACACCTGCCCGCCGCGCTCTCTCGAACGAGTGCGAGTTGTCGTGTTCGCAGGCGATCACGGCGTCGCTGCGCACGGGGTCTCTGCGTACCCTCCCGAGGTGACGGCGCAGATGGTCGAGAACATCCGCGCCGGTGGTGCCGCGGTCAATGTGCTCGCCGATATCGCCGGTGCCGCGGTTCGGGTTGTCGACATCGCTGTCGACGCCGATACGGATTCCTCTGTGTCCGCGTTCAAGATTCGACGGTCCAGCGGATCGATCGACCGCGAGGACGCACTGACCGAGGACGAGGTTCTGGCCGCGATCGCCGCCGGAGCCGCCATCGCCGACGAAGAAGTGGACGGCGGCGCAGATCTTCTCATCGCAGGCGACATGGGTATCGGAAACACCACTCCTGCAACGGTATTGATCGCGACCCTGACCGACACCGAACCGGTTGCCGCTGTCGGTCGCGGCACCGGAATCGACGATGCGGGGTGGATCAGGAAGACCGCAGCGATCCGGGACGCGATGCGTCGAGCACGACCGGTCGCGAAGAATCCAACCGATCTGCTGCGGGTCGCGGGCGGAGCCGACATCGCGGCCCTCGCCGGCTTTCTCGCCCAGGCCGCGCATCGGCGAACCCCCGTGATTCTGGACGGCCTCGTGGTGACAGCGGCCGCTCTGGTGGCCGAGGACGCGGCAGCCGGGGCACGCAGCTGGTGGGTTGCCGGGCATCGTTCGGCCGAGCCCGCCCATTCACTTGCGTTGCGGCACTTGCGTCTCGAGCCGATCGTGGAGTTGGAGATGCGCCTCGGCGAAGGCTCGGGTGCGCTGGCGGCGTTGCCTCTGGTTCGTGCGGGTGTCGGCACCCTGAATTCGATGGCCACCTTCGCCGACTCCGGTGTCAGTACCGGCGATATCGAAGCCCACAGCACTATCGAAGAGCACTGACGGTGCGCGGGCGAGCCGATGCACTGGTGCTCGCGTTCTCCTGGCTGACGGTGCTGCCTGTACGCGGCCCGGACGAGGTCGACAGGGACTCCGCCGGGCGCGCGATAGCGCTCGCTCCGATCGTCGGCATCGCCCTGGGCGCCATCAGCGCGATCCTTCTGTGGACATCGACGACGGCAGGCCTGTCTCCCCTGCTCGGCGGACTGATCGCCGTCGCGGCCACGGCACTGCTCACTCGGGGGATGCATCTCGACGGGTTGGCCGACACCGCAGACGGACTGGGCTGTTACGGACCTCCCGAGCGCGCGCGAGAAGTCATGAAGTCCGGCAGTGCCGGGCCGTTCGGAGTTGCGACCATCGCACTCGTTCTGGCGGTTCAGGCCGCGGGCCTGGGCCAGCTCGCGGAGCAGCAGCTGTGGTGGGCGATCGCTGTCCTGCCGGTGATCGGCCGGGTGTCGGTGGTGCTCGCCTGCCGCCGGGGCACGGCCGCGTCGTCTCCGAACGGTTTCGGTGCGCTGGTCGCAGGCACGCAGTCGAACGTGACTCCAGCGCTGTGGGTGGTTGTCGCAGTGGCGATCTCGGTGTTCGCAGAGCCCGACCGCCCGTGGCAGGGACCGCTGGTGGTCGTCGCCGTTCTGGTGCTCGGGACACTGGCCACTCGGCACTGCGTCCGACGCTTCGGCGGGCTCTCCGGCGACGTGCTCGGAGCCGGGATCGAGACCACCACCGCGCTGGCCGCGATCGGTCTGCTCGTGGGGAGCTAGCGGAGCGTCGTCATCCAGCCGTGCGTGTCGGCGAACGTTCCGCGCTGGATGCCGGTGAGCGTGTCACGCAGTGCGAGCGTGATCTCGCCCGGCTCGCCGCCTGCGATCTCGAACGTTCCCTCGGTGGACTTGACGCTGCCCACCGGTGTGATGACCGCTGCCGTGCCACATGCGAACACCTCGGTGATCTCACCCGAATCGGCACCCTTGCGCCACTCTTCGGTGGAGATCCGCCGCTCTTCGACGGGAATACCTGCATCCGTCGCCAGGGCCAGCAGCGAGTCACGGGTGATGCCGGGGAGGAGCGATCCGGACAGCGAGGGCGTCACCAGACGCGCGTCGGAGCCCGAGCCGAAGACGAAGAACAGGTTCATCCCGCCCATCTCCTCGACGTAGCGACGCTCGGTGGCGTCGAGCCACACCACCTGGTCGCATCCCTCGTCACTCGCCTGCGCCTGCGCGAGCAGTGACGCGGCGTAGTTGCCCGCGAACTTCGCCGCACCGGTTCCGCCCGGAGCCGCCCGGACGTACTCGGTGGACAGCCAGACGCTCACCGGCTTGACGCCGCGGGGGAAGTACGCGCCCGCGGGCGAGGCGATCAACATGTAGCGGTACGAGTCGGCGGGTCGCACACCGAGCCCGGCCTCGGTGGAGAACATGTACGGCCGGACGTACAGCGCGTCCTCGCCGCCGGCCGCGGGCACCCAGTCGTGGTCGAGTTCGAGAAGCTTCTCGATCGATCCGATGAACAGCTCGTCCGGCAACTCCGGCATCGCCAGACGGCGAGCCGAGGAGCGGAAACGCTCGGCGTTGGAGTCCACCCGAAAAGTCGAGAGGTCGCCGTTCGGCTGACGGTAGATCTTGAGTCCTTCGAAGATGGCCTGGCCGTAGTGCAGGACCATCGCGGCGGGGTCGAGTTCGATCGGACCGTACGGCGCGATCGTCGCATCGTGCCAACCGCTCTCACGGGTGTAGTCGATGTACACCATGTGGTCGGTGAAGTGTTTTCCGAAACCGGGTGCAGCGAGCACCGCGTCGCGCTCCGCGGCAGTGGCGGGCGAGGAATGCTGCACGTGCGTGAATTCGGAAACACCTGTCATGCCGGAGATCCTATCGTCAACGTCACTGAGCTCTCGCGCGGTCACCTGGTCTTCGCTGCGACGAACGGCGGCGCGACCACTTCGCAGCGCAACGCTCGCCCACGAACGTCGACCTCGACCTCCGTGCCCACCTCAGGAGCGGCTTCCGCGTCGAGCAGGGCGAGTGCGATTCCGATCTTGAGCGACGGCGAGAACGTGCCGGACGTCGTCGTTCCGATCTGCTGTCCCGAAGCCCTGACGGCGAGGCCGGGGCGCAGCACACCGCGTTCGAGGGCCTTCAGTCCGCGCAGCACTCGCGCCGGTCCGCTCGCCTTCTCGGTGGACAGGGCTTCCTTGCCCCAGAACGTGTCCTTCTTCCACCCGATCGCCCAGCCGCAGCGCGCCTCGAGCGGCGAGATATCCAGTGCCAGTTCGTGTCCGTGCAACGGGTACCCCATCTCGGTGCGCAACGTGTCGCGTGCACCGAGCCCGCACACCTGGCCTCCGCGCGATCGCACGGCAGCCATGAGTGCCCGGAAGAGCGGTTCCACATCTCCTGCGGGAGGAACGAGCTCGTAGCCGTGTTCGCCGGTGTATCCGGTCCGGCAGACGCGGACCGCCACCGAATTCCAGGTGGCGTCCTCGAATGCCATGTAGTCCATGTCCGTCGGCAGCCCCAGTTCCTGCAGGACCTCGGTCGATTTCGGTCCTTGCACGGCGAGCACTCCGAACTCACGATGCTGGTTCACCACCGAAACCCCGTCGGGTGCCTGCTCTGCCATCGCCGCGACGACCGCCGCCGTGTTGGCTGCGTTCGGCACCAGGAAGACGTCCTCGTCCGAGACGTAGTACGCGATCAGGTCGTCGACGACACCGCCGGATTCGGTGCAGCACAGGGTGTACTGCGCCTTGCCCGGTTCGATTCGGTTCAGATCGTTGGTGAGCACGGAGTTCACGAACGCAGCCGCTCCGGGTCCGGTCACCGACGCCTTGCCGAGATGCCCGACGTCGAAGAGGCCAACGGCCTCTCGCACTGCCGTGTGCTCGACGACGACACCGGCATACGACACCGGCATGGTCCAGCCGCCGAAAGGTGCGAATGTCGCGCCCAATTCGGTGTGCACGGCGTGAAGTGGTCCCTCGATCAGCTCGGTGTCGGTCATGGCGGTCACGCTAGCTCACATGGCGGCCGTTGCGGGCCCGGCAGACCGACTGCGTCCGGCGACGAGTCGTCATTAGGATCGGGGTACGTACACGTCAACCCCTACAGGAGCAGCCACGTGCCTTCACCCTCGACGCCTTCCCGCACTCTCGGACCCGACCTGGTCCTCGCGGGCAAGCTCGGTAAGAAAGTCGACGTTCTCGTCGTCGCGCTGAGTACGAGTGACGACGGACTCGAACTCGCCATCACCGACGACATTTCCGACGACGCCGTCGCCGCTGCGTTGCTGGACTCTTTCGAGTCCGTCGGCGCCACCGGCAAGGCCGACGAGCTGGTGCGCATTCCGGCACCGCCCGGCCTGTCCGTGGACAGCGTGCTGGCGGTCGGCCTCGGCAGTGCAGCCGACATCGACAGCGAGCGCATCCGCCAGTCGGCCGGAACCGCAGCTCGTGCGCTGAAAGGCGTCGATACGGCCGCAACGACGCTGTCGGCACTCGACCTCGGTGCGGCCGCTGAAGGCTTCTTTCTCGGCGCATATCAGTTCACCGAGTTCAAGTCGGCCTTGTCGGCACCGAAGTCCGACGCGCTTCCCCTCGCCCGCGTCGAGTTGATCGTTCCCGACACCCGCTCCAAGGACGCCAAGAACGAGCTGGCACGATCGCTCGCCATTGCCGAATCCGTCGCCGTAGCGCGCGATTTCGTCAACACCCCGCCGAGCCACCTCTACCCGGAGGAGTTCGCGGCGCAGGCCAAGGCCCTGGGTACGGCAGCGGGCCTGAAGGTCGAGATCCTCGACGACAAGACACTGGAGAAGGACGGCTACGGCGGCATTCACGGCGTCGGCAAGGGTTCTTCACGCCTGCCGCGACTGGTTCGGCTGACGCATTCGGGCGGTAAGCGGGGCGCGAAGAAGGTCGCCCTGGTGGGCAAGGGAATCACGTTCGACACCGGCGGCATCTCCATCAAACCCGCTGCGGGCATGGAGAACATGACCTCGGACATGGGCGGCGCGGCTGCGGTCATCGCGACGGTGATCCTGGCCGCGAAGGTCGGTCTGCCACTCGATGTCATCGCGACGGTGCCGATGGCCGAGAACATGCCGTCGGGCACCGCGCAGCGTCCGGGCGATGTCCTGACCCAGTACGGCGGCATCACCGTCGAGGTCATCAACACCGACGCCGAAGGCCGCCTGGTGTTGGCCGACGCGATCGTGCGCGCCTGCGAGGACGATCCGGATTACCTCATCGACACCGCGACACTGACCGGCGCTCAGGTGGTCGCACTCGGCAATCGAACTCCGGGGGTCATGGGCACCGAGGACTTCCGCGACCGCGTCGCCGAGATCTCTCAGGCCATCGGCGAAAACGCATGGGCGATGCCGTTGCCGAAGGAGATCCGACGCGAACTCGATTCCAAGGTGGCCGATCTGGCGAACGTCACCAACGGCCGGGCCGGTGGAATGCTGGCCGCCGCCCTGTTCTTGAAGGAATTCGTCGCCGACGGCGTCGAGTGGGCTCACATCGACGTCGCGGGTCCGGCGTACAACACCGGTGGCCCCTTCGGATACACCGGCAAGGGCGGCACCGGTGTTCCCGTGCGGACGATGTTCGCGGTCCTCGAGGACATCGTCGAGAACGGCTGATCGCGCTCGACCGTGCGTGCGGATCGTCGCCCGCACGCACGGGTGAGGTCAGAGATCGCGCTGCTGCTGCTCGCGCTTCCTGATGATCTTCTGGCGAGCGTCGTGGTCGCGCATGCGCTGGGGATACCCGGTCTTGCGGACGTCGTAGACCGGGATCTTCAGGTCGGGTCCGATCTTTCGTGCATATTTTTCATCGAGCGGCCGACGGGTCCATTCGCCGTCGTTCGCGACCAGTACGACGGTCAGCGGGGTGACCGTCGTCTTCGGCTCGACGTAGGCCTCGACACCGATTCGCGCCGCGGTCCAATCGGCCAGGTACTGGGCAACCGACCCCTCCGGGGCCCGTTTCGCGCCCCCGCCGCTGCGCTTGAGTCGATCGAACAATCCCACGAGAACATCCTTTTCGTACGGCCGATGGATCACCGGTTCTGGTGCCGGAATGTTGTTACCCGCCAGTTTGCCAGGCGTGTTGCACGCCCTAGGGGAACGGCGAGGCGATAACAATGGAAGGATGACATTAGAGGGTTCAGCTCTCTTGATAGTGAACCAAGGCTCGTGAAGTGAGTGAGTGAGTGAATTGCCGAGAGGGAGTGTCCACGTGGGCGCTGTGTCGAGCCGAACACGCTCGATCGGTGCCGTGTGCACCGGGGCCTCCGTCGAACCGAATCACGCAACTCTCGTCCATGAACCCTGTTCCGCCAGCACAATGGTCTGCGACCACAAGTCGTCGAACCACATCACCCGCATACAACTGTCGAGGAGTCAACAGACATGGCCTTCTCCGTCCAGATGCCAGCTCTTGGTGAGAGCGTCACCGAGGGAACTGTCACGAGGTGGCTCAAACAAGAAGGCGACACCGTCGAAGTCGACGAGCCATTGCTCGAAGTCTCCACGGACAAGGTCGATACCGAGATCCCGTCGCCTGCAGCCGGTGTCCTGACCAAGATCGTCGCTCAGGAAGACGACACCGTCGAGATCGGTGGCGAGCTCGCCCAGATCGGTGACGCAGGCGAGGCTCCCTCGTCCGATGCACCGGCCGAGGACGCAGCGCCCGCCGAGGAATCGGCACCCGAGGAAGCTGCCGAGGAGCCCACTCCCGCAGCCGAGCCCGAGCCGCAGGCCGAGGAGGAGGCACCCGCAGCGAGTGCATCGTCCGACTCGTCCGGATCCGGCACGCCGGTGACGATGCCCGAGTTGGGCGAGTCCGTCACCGAGGGCACCGTGACTCGGTGGCTCAAGGCTGTCGGTGACGAGGTTGCTGTCGACGAGCCGCTGCTCGAGGTGTCCACCGACAAGGTCGACACCGAGATCCCGTCTCCGGTCGCCGGAACTCTGCTCGAGATCTCCGCCGAGGAAGACGACACGGTCGCCGTCGGTGGCCAGCTCGCCGTCATCGGATCGGGATCGCCGGCCGAGAAGGCCCCCGAGCCCGAGGCCACCCCGGAGCCCGAGGCTCCGAAGGCCGAAGAGCCGAAGAAGGAAGAGCCGAAGAAGGAAGAGCCCAAGAAGGAAGAGGCTCCCAAGCAGGAAGCTCCGAAGGCCGAGCCCAAGCAGGAGGCTCCCAAGGCAGCTCCCGCCAAGGAGTCGGCACCCTCGGGTGATTCCAGCCCGTACGTCACTCCCCTGGTGCGCAAGCTGGCGTCGGACAACGACGTCGACCTGTCGACCGTGAAGGGCACCGGTGTCGGTGGACGCATCCGCAAGCAGGATGTGCTCGCCGCAGCCGAGGCCAAGAAGGCTCCGGCCGCTCCGGCCACCGCTGCTGCGCCCGCCGCCGCATCGAAGCCCGCTGCCCCGGCCACCGCAGGTGTTCGTCCGGAGCTCGCGCATCTTCGCGGAACCACGCAGAAGATCAACCGGATTCGGCAGATCACCGCGAAGAAGACGCGTGAGTCGCTGCAGACGTCTGCACAGCTCACGCAGACCTTCGAGGTCGACGTGACGAAGATCGCCGGTCTGCGGACCAAGGCGAAGGCGAAGTTCGCCGAGAACGAGGGCGTCAACCTGACGTACCTGCCGTTCTTCGCGAAGGCGGTCGTGGAGGCTCTCAAGGCGCACCCCAACGTCAACGCGAGCATCAACGAGGACGCCAAGGAGATCACGTACCACGCCGATGTCCACCTCGGTATCGCCGTGGACACCGAGCAGGGTCTGCTCTCCCCCGTCATCCACAATGCGGGCGACCTGTCGCTCGCCGGACTGGCTCGGGCGATCAACGACATCGCCTCCCGTGCACGCTCGGGCGGACTGAAGCCCGACGAGCTGTCCGGTGGCACGTTCACCATCACCAACATCGGCAGCCAGGGCGCGCTGTTCGACACCCCGATCCTGGTTCCGCCACAGGCGGCCATGCTGGGCACGGGTGCGATCGTCAAGCGTCCGGTCGTCGTCAAGGACGACTCGGGCAACGAGTCGATCGGTGTTCGCTCGATGTGCTACCTGCCGCTCACCTACGACCACCGTCTGGTGGACGGAGCCGACGCCGGACGCTTCCTGACGACGATCAAGCAGCGTCTCGAAGTGGCGTCGTTCGAGGCCGATCTCGGCCTGTAGGCAACCGGCGAATCGCGCCTCTCACGTATTCTCGTGAGAGCGCGAAACATTCGCATCGGAGTCTCGACAAGAGGGGCACGAACCGTGCATCCGGGGCATCATTCGTTCGCGAATGATGCCCCGTTTGCGTCAAGGAGGCTTTCGTTCACATGCGCGTAGTCATTGCAGGTTCATCGGGTTTGATCGGCACTGCCCTGGTCGCAGCGCTGCGGGGTCGTAGCCACGACGTCACCCGCCTGGTTCGGAGATCGCCGGCGGGGCCGGACGAGTCGCAGTGGGATCCGTCGCGCGGGAGCATCGACGCGGCCGCGCTCGATGGTGCCGACGCGATCGTCAACCTCTGTGGTGTCGGAATCGGCGACAAGAGGTGGTCCGGTGCGTACAAGCAGCTGGTGCGAGACAGTCGCATCGCTCCCACCGAGGTTCTCGCCGGGGCTGCCGCCGACGCGGGTGTACCCACCCTGATCAATGCCAGCGGCGTCAACTTCTACGGCGACACGGGCGATCGAGTGGTCGACGAGACGGCTCCCGTCGGTGACGGATTTCTGGCCGAGGTCTGTCGCGATTGGGAGAATGCCACGACAGCGGCGTCGGAAGCCGGTGTCCGCACGATCATGCTGCGCAGCGGTGTCGTGCTGTCGCAGCGCGGCGGAATGTTGGGCAAGCTTCGCCCGCTGTATCTGTTCGCCCTCGGCGGGCGGCTCGGCAGTGGACGCCAGTACTTCCCGTGGATTTCCTTGGAAGACGAGATCGGTGCCATCGTCCACGGTATCGAGAACGACTCCCTGCGTGGACCGGTCAACATGGTCGGTCCAACTCCGGTGACCAACGCACAGTTCAACAGCGCGATGTCGCGCGCGGTGCACCGTCCGGCACCCTGGGTCGTCCCCGGCTTCGCGCTGAAGGCCGTCATCGGCGAGTTCGCCGAGGAAGCCATTCTCACCGGCCCACGCGCCATTCCGAAAGCCCTGGAGGACGCGGGCTACACGTTCGAGCACAACACCGTGGGAGAGGCACTGCGGGTGGCTGTGGGTGGCTGACGCGGCGTACCGTTCCGATTCATGAGTGATGCGAACTCTTCGTCGGTCGCCGTGTCGGCACGCGCGAGCTCCGAGCCGGTCGTGGTGCGGGAGTTGGGCACCGTCGAGTACACGGAGGCGTGGGCACTGCAGCGCGAGCTGGCCGGTGCCCGGGCGGACGGTACCGGCTCCGACACGATGCTGCTGCTCGAGCATCCGTCCGTCTACACGGCGGGCAGGCGTACCTCCGAGGAGGACATGCCGCGGGACGGTACCCCCGTTGTCGAGGTCGATCGCGGCGGCAAGATCACCTGGCACGGTCCCGGCCAGTTGGTCGGGTACCCCATCGTCAAGCTCGCGCAGCCCATCGACGTCGTCAGGTACGTACGCCGTATCGAAGAAGCTCTGATCTCCGTCGTGTCCGCCTACGGCATCGGCTGCGGGCGCGTCGACGGTAGGTCCGGGGTGTGGCTCGCCGCGCAGCCGAGAGACGGCGTGTGGCTGCCCGAACGCAAGATCGCGGCGATCGGGGTCCGTGTTCAGCGCGGAGTGACGCTGCACGGTTTCTCACTGAACTGCAACGCGGCCATGACCGGTTTCGATGCGATCGTGCCGTGCGGCATCGCCGATGCGGGTGTGACGTCGCTGTCGCTGGAGCTGGGCCGAGACGTCACCGTCGCCGAGGTCACCGCTGCTGTGACCGAGGCCGTTCTGGCTGCGCTCGACGGGTCGATGCCCGTGCAGGATCACGAGATCGAGCATCCGGCGCTCACGGAGGCGTCGATCAACCCGCAGTTCACGACGGTCCGCTTCGGCGCGTAGCATCGAAGCTGTGACTGTGGCCCCAGAAGGACGCAAGCTGCTCCGCCTCGAGATCCGAAACGCGGAGACCCCCATCGAACGCAAACCCAACTGGATCAAGACCAAAGCCAAGATGGGCCCGGAATACACCGAGCTCAAGGGTCTTGTGAAGCGTGAAGGTCTGCACACGGTGTGCGAGGAAGCCGGCTGCCCCAATATCTACGAATGCTGGGAAGATCGCGAAGCGACCTTCCTCATCGGCGGTGAGCAATGCACCCGCCGTTGCGATTTCTGTCAGATCGACACCGGCAAGCCGGAGGATCTCGATCGAGACGAGCCGCGCCGGGTGGCCGAGAGCGTGCAGGCCATGGGTCTGCGCTACTCCACGATCACCGGAGTCGCTCGGGACGATCTGGAGGACGGCGGCGCGTGGCTGTACGCCGAGACGGTTCGGTACATCAAGAAGCTCAATCCGAACACCGGCGTCGAGCTGCTCATCCCGGACTTCAATGCCAAGCCCGATCAGTTGGCCGAGGTCTTCTCGTCACGGCCCGAGGTGTTGGCTCACAACGTCGAGACGGTGCCGCGCATCTTCAAGCGCATCCGTCCGGCCTTCCGATACCAGCGGTCGATGGACGTCATCACCGCAGCCCGCGACGACGGTCTGGTCACCAAGTCCAACCTGATCCTCGGCATGGGTGAGACCCCGGAAGAGGTTCAGGAAGCCATTCGCGACCTGCACGAGGCCGGATGCGACATCCTGACCATCACCCAGTACCTGCGCCCGTCGCCGCGCCACCATCCGGTCGAGCGTTGGGTCAAGCCGGAGGAGTTCGTCGAGCACTCCGATTACGCGACCGAAATCGGCTTTGCCGGTGTGTTGGCCGGGCCGTTGGTCCGCTCCTCCTACCGAGCCGGACGCCTCTACGCACAGGCCATGGCACATCACGGCCGCCAGCTTCCCGAGAGCATGAGCCACCTGACCGACGGTGGCGAAGCGTCACAGGAGGCCAGTTCGCTGATGGCACGACTGGCTGCTCGCTGATCCTCGCCTCAACCCGGCGCGGTGCGAGTGAGCGCCGGCACAGGACGTATCCTGTGAGGTATGGCGAACGGCAGTAAGGCTGGCAAAGCAGCAAAGCCCAGCAAGGAAGCAAAAGCGGCTGCCAAGGCAGCGCGCAAGCAGGCATCGAGGGAACGGCGCAAGCAGCTCTGGCAGGCGTTTCAGATGCAGCGCAAGGACGACAAGGTTCTCCTTCCGCTGATGATCGGCGCGGTGGTCGGGCTGGGGCTCCTCGGATTCCTCATCGGCCTGGCCTTCGATTTCCAGTGGTTCCTGCTCCCCATCGGACTGCTCCTGGGCGTCCTGGTCGCGTTCATCATCTTCGGACGCCGCGTGCAGAAGTCGGTGTACAAGAAGGCCGACGGTCAGGCCGGCGCGGCCGCGTGGGCCCTGGACAATCTGCAGGGATCGTGGCGGGTGACCAACGCAATCGCCGGAACCACCCATCTCGACGCGGTGCATCGCGTCATCGGCAAGCCCGGTGTCATTCTCGTAGCCGAGGGTGCACCGCATCGCGTGAAGTCACTGTTGGCTCAGGAGAAGAAGAAGACCGCCCGCCTGGTGGGCGACACTCCGATCTACGACATCATCGTCGGCAACGAAGAGAACCAGATTCCGCTCTCGGGTCTGCAGAAGTATCTGTCCAAGTTGCCGAAGAACATCGACGGCAAGCGCATGGACACCATCGAGTCGCGGCTCTCCGCATTGGGCACCAAGGGGGGCCCGGCGATGCCGAAGGGACCCATTCCCGGCGGAGCCAAGATGAAGGGCGTTCAGCGCACCATGAAACGCCGCTAGCCTCTCACGATCACTCGGACAGCCCTGGTGCGACGACCCCTCAGCGGGCCCGCAGCAGGGCTGTTCCCGTTGCGCGGTCGTGCATGCCTCGGCCGTCCATGTCCGTGACTACGGCCGGGACGACGAACAGCAGAATCAACTGGCGCACCAGCGCGCGCACGAAGCCGACCCGCGCCTGCGCGTCGATGCGTGCCACCTGAATACCGACGATGAACTGGCCAGGGGTGAACGAGAACAGCGAGACGCTCACCAGTCCGACGCCGAACCACACGGCGAGCACGATCGTCGAGATCAGTCCGCTCGTGGTGTAACCACCGAGAATCAGCGACGCCACGCCGGTGGCCATCGTCCAATCCAGCACCAGCGCGAGGATTCGACGTCCCGTGCCGGCCAGCGCGCCGACGCCCTGCTTCGGAAGGCCCAACTCCTCCCCGCGGAAGTTCTGAGGTTCACGCGGGTTCGCGGCCGCCGGTCCGGACAACCAGGACCCTGTCATTCGTGCCATGATTTCCAGGATAGGCGCGGACGGGCACACGGGAAAACACGCGGACGTACTGTTGTTCGTGCCACTCGTGAACCAGGACGCGTAACACGGGCGAAACACGAGCTTGACGGGCGGGCAACACCAAGTCCATACCGTCAGGTCGACGGACTCAACAAAGGAGCAAAAGCGTGGCGTTTTCCACGGCCCAAGAGGTCATCAAGTTCATCGCGGATGAAGGAATCGAATACGTCGACATCCGGTTCACGGATCTGCCGGGTGCACAGCAGCACTTCTCGATCGCCGCCAAGGCGTTCACGGCGGACACGCTGGAAGACGGCCTTGCGTTCGACGGCTCGTCCGTCCGCGGCTTCCAGTCCATTCACGAGTCCGACATGATTCTGCTTCCGGACTACGCCACCGCTCAGGTCGATCCCTTCCGCAATGCCAAGACGCTGAACATCGACTTCTTCGTTCACGATCCGTTCACGCGTGAGGCCTACAGCCGCGACCCGCGCAACGTCGCACGTAAGGCCGAGGAGTACTTGGCCAGCACCGGCATCGCCGACACCGCGTACTTCGGTGCCGAGGCCGAGTTCTACATCTTCGATTCCGTGCGCTTCGATTCGCAGGCGAACGGCGCGTTCTACGAGGTCGATTCGTCCTCGGGTTGGTGGAACACCGGAGCCGAGACCGAGGCCGACGGAAGCCCGAACCTCGGCTACAAGGTGCGCTTCAAGGGTGGCTACTTCCCCGTCGCTCCGTACGACCACTACGTCGACCTGCGCGACCAGATCTCGACCAACCTGCAGAACGCGGGCTTCGAGCTCGAGCGTGCGCACCACGAGGTCGGCACCGGCGGCCAGCAGGAGATCAACTACAAGTTCAACACGCTGCTTCGCGCAGCGGACGACCTGCAGCTGTTCAAGTACATCGTCAAGAACACCGCGTGGCAGAACGGCAAGTCGGCAACATTCATGCCGAAGCCGCTCTTCGGCGACAACGGCTCGGGTATGCACGTCCACCAGTCGCTGTGGAAGGACGGCAAGCCTCTCTTCCACGACGAGGCCGGATACGCCGGACTGTCGGATCTCGCACGCCACTACATCGGCGGCATCCTGCACCACGCGCCGTCGCTGTTGGCGTTCACCAACCCGACGATCAACTCGTACCACCGCTTGGTGCCGGGCTACGAGGCCCCCATCAACTTGGTCTACAGCCAGCGCAACCGCTCTGCCGCGGTTCGTATCCCGATCACCGGCAACAACCCCAAGGCCAAGCGCCTCGAGTTCCGTGCGCCGGACTCCTCGGGTAACCCCTACCTGAACTTCGCCGCTCAGATGATGGCTGGTCTGGACGGAATCAAGAACAAGATCGAACCGATGGCTCCGGTCGACAAGGACCTCTACGAGTTGCCGCCCGAGGAAGCCAAGAACATTCCTCAGGCACCTACCTCGCTGAATGCCGTGATCGACCGACTCGAGGCCGATCACGACTACCTCACCGAGGGTGGCGTGTTCACCACCGACCTGATCGAGACCTGGATCTCGCTCAAGCGCGAACAGGAAATCGCTCCGGTGAACCTGCGTCCGCACCCGTACGAGTTCTCGCTGTACTACGACGTGTGATCGTCTGATTACTCACCGACAACGCCCGGCCGAATCTTTTCGGCCGGGCGTTGTCGCGTTCTCGATTGTTTCCGTTCGGCGTCGTTTCGGGCAAGCGACAAAAGAATTCGTACCGGTCGGAGTTTGATAGTCGGTACGCGGGGTAAAGGTATTTATCCGCTACCGGCGAACAGAGGACGACAACTGCATGGATGCACTGTGGGAATTCATCGTCGGACGGCGAAGGCAACTGGCGATCGACTCCTATCTGCATGTCTCGGCGGTCGTGCAGTGCGTCGTCATCGCCACCGTCATCGGGGTCGCAATCGGAGTTCTCGTCTACCGCAGCCCCGCTGGGTCGGCGATCGCGACGGCGCTCGCGAGCACGATCCTGACGATCCCCTCGTTCGCGCTGCTGGGTGTTCTCATCCCCATCATGGGATTGGGCGTGCGGCCCACGGTGACTGCGTTGGTCCTCTATTCCCTGCTGCCCATCATTCGCAACACCGTGGTCGGGCTGGCGGCAGTCGATCCGGCCGTCGCCGACGCCGCCCGCGGTATCGGCATGAGTCGCACGCTGGTGCTGCGGCGCATCGAAATCCCTCTCGCCTGGCCGTCGATTCTCACCGGGATGAGAATCAGCACGCAGATGGCCATGGGCATCCTGGCCATCGCTGCGTATGCGAAGGGCCCTGGCCTGGGCAACCTGTTGTTCTCCGGGCTCGCACGCGTAGGCAGCCCAACGGCCCTACCGCAGGCCCTCACCGGCACTGTCCTGATCGTCCTGCTGGCGTTGATCCTGGACGGGATCTACGTGTTGATCGGCAAACTGACCACCTCGAGGGGTATCCGTGAGTGACTCGACCCGTACATCGAACGTCTCCGGCGCGGAAATCGTGCTCGAGAACGTGACCAAGAGCTACCCGGGCCAGAAGCTCGCGGCGGTGGACAACGTGTCCATGACGATTCCCGCCGGCGAGGTCGTCGTTCTGGTCGGGCCCTCGGGCTGTGGCAAGACGACGACGATGCGCATGATCAACCGGCTGATCGAGCCGACGTCGGGCCGCATCACCATCGGCGGCAAGGATGCGCTCTCGATCGACCCCAACGAGTTGCGTCGCACCATCGGCTACTCCATTCAGCAGGCGGGTCTGTTCCCGCACATGACGATCGCGCAGAACGTCGGCATGGTGCCCGGGCTCATCGGGTGGAACAAGAAGCGCATCGACGATCGCACCGACGAGATGCTCGATCTCGTCGGGCTCGATCCGGCGGTGTACCGGCAGCGCTATCCGCGCCAGCTCTCGGGTGGCCAGCAGCAGCGTGTCGGCGTCGCCCGCGCTCTCGCCGCCGATCCCCCGGTGTTGCTGATGGACGAGCCCTTCGGCGCGGTCGATCCGATCACCCGAGGACTGCTGCAGGACGAGTTGATGCGGCTGCAGGCGGAACTGGGCAAGACCATCGTGTTCGTGACCCACGACTTCGACGAGGCCGTGAAACTCGGCGACCGGATCGCCGTTCTGGGCAACCAGTCGACCATCCTCCAGTACGACACTCCGGAGGCCGTTCTCGCCAACCCCGCAGACGACACCGTCGCCGGTTTCGTCGGTGCCGGAGCGGCATTGAAGCAGTTGACCTTGATGCGGGTACGCGACATCGAACTGTCCGACGTCCCTGTTTTCGGCGAGGACGATTCGGTGGAGACGATGAACACCGCTCTGGGCTCCGATCCCGAGGCGTGGGGAATCATCCTCGACGCACGGAAGCGCCCGCTCCGCTGGACCGATCGACGCCACCTCGTCGGAGTGGGGAGCCTGCGCGACGTCGGTGTGCCGATGGGTGAGATGGTCTCGACGCAATCCACCCTGCAGGACGCACTGGAAGCGCTGCTGTCCGAGGGCAACGCGACGGCCACAGTGACCGGCAACCGCGGCGAGTACGTCGGCACCGTGACGATCGACGTACTGATCGACACCATCAAATCCCTGCGGTCTCAGCACGCGAACGATCACGACGAGGCGCGCAGCGACGTCGGGACGCCGTCGTGACCACACTCGCAGATACCGGCGACGACACGAAAGACACCGCGCGAGCCGCCAAGCGCGCCGAGCGACTACGGCTTCTCATCCAGCCGGTCGTCGTTCTCGTCATCGTGGCGGCGCTGCTGGTCTACACGTTCAGCCGGGACCTCACCGCCACCCAGTCGGGCACCCTGAACGCCGGCAGCATCACCACTGCCGTCCGCGAGCACGTGGCGATCACGTTCGTCGTGACGGCACTCGTACTCGCCATCTCGGTACCGCTCGGGATTCTGCTGACGCGGCCCGGGTATCGAAAGCTGGCTCCGCTGTTCATCGGTATCGCCAACATCGGTCAGGCAGCGCCGGCAGTCGGATTGCTCGTGCTGTTGTTCCTGGCCACCGGATGGACCGGATTCACTGCGGGCGTTCTGCCCATCGCGTTCTACTCGCTGCTTCCGGTGCTGCGGAACACCATGTTGGGCTTCCAGACAGTCGATCCCAACTACATCGATGCCGCACGCGGACAGGGCATGTCGAACATGGGCATCCTGCGGCGCATCGAGTTTCCCCTCGCGGTTCCGTTCATTCTCGCCGGTCTGCGTACCTCACTCGTGTTGGCCGTGGGCACCGCGACCCTGAGCTTCCTCGTCGGAGCGGGCGGTCTGGGCGTGTTGATCGATACCGGCTACAAGCTCAACCAACCGATCATCCTGGTGGTGGGAGCGGTTCTTGCCGTCGCTCTCGCACTTCTGGTCGATTGGCTGGGCGCACTCGCCGAGGCATTCCTCGGACCGAAAGGACTCCGCTGATGCGGCGCACCACTCGACGACTCGCGGCTCTGTGCGCTGCGGCAACACTGGCGCTCTCGGGATGCGGACTGCAATCCGGCGGTGCCATGCCGTTGTCGGTCGAACCGGGAAGCATCACCCCGCTCCCCGGCCTCGAAGGTGCCCAGTTCACCGTCGGTTCCAAGGACTTCACCGAGCAGATCATCCTCGGCTACATCCTCGAATTCGCGTTGAGCGCGGCCGGTGCCGACGTTCGTGACCTGACCAACATCGCCGGCTCGCAGAGCGTGCGGCTGGCCATGCAGAGCGGCCAGGTGGACGTTGCCTACGAGTACACCGGCACCGGCTGGATCAACTTCCTGGGCAACGAAACCCCCATTCCCGACGCCACCGAGCAGTTCGAGGCCGTGCGCGACGCGGACAAGGCCAACGGCATCGACTGGGTCAACCCGGCACCGATGGACAACACGTATGCGTTGGCCATGAATCAGCAGGTTGCACAGGAGACCGGGGTGCGCACCCTGTCCGACTACGCCGCTCTTGTGAACCGCGACCCCGCCGCAGGCGCACTGTGTGTGGAGACCGAATTCAACAGTCGCCAGGACGGATTGCCCGGGCTCGCCGCCACGTACGGGTTCGACGCGAGCACGTTGCCGGTGCAGATTCTGCAGACCGGCGTCATCTATCAGGCCACGGCCGAGGGCGCGCAGTGCAGGTTCGGTGAGGTGTTCACCACCGACGGACGTATCAAGGGCCTGAATCTGACGGTTGTCGAGGACGACAAGTCGTTCTTCCCGCGCTACAACGCGACCGTCATCATCCGCCAGGAGGTTGCCGATCAGTACCCCGAGATCGCCGAGGTGACCGCGCCGATCTCGGCTGCGTTGACCAACGAGGCCATTTCCGAGCTGAACAAGCAGGTCGACATCGACGGGCGCGAGCCTGCGGACGTGGCACGGGACTGGATGGTTCAGCAGGGGTTCGTCACCGTCGGCAGTGATTAGAGACAGACGGGACTAGTTCCCGCCGAAGGTCCGCTCCACCACTGCCTTTGCCCGACGCGTCACGCGCAGGTAGTTGTCGAGGAACGCTCCGGCGTCGCCGTTCTCCCAGCCCGCCACCTGTGCGACTGCGGAGAGCACAGCTCCCGGTGCCGGCAGCTGATCGGTCGGCTTACCGCGGACCAGTACCAGTGCGTTGCGCGCCTTCGTCGCCAGGATCCATGCCTCCCTGAGCAATTCGACGTCGGTTTCGCTCATCAGCTCGGCCGCACCGATGGCGTCGAGTGACTGCAGGGTCGAGGTGTTGTGCAGCGTCAGGACTTTGTGCGCGTACCTGAGCTGAATGAGCTGAACGGTCCACTCGATGTCTGCCAGTCCGCCACGTCCGAGCTTGGTGTGGGTGGCGGGGTCGGCCCCCTTGGGCAGACGCTCGGAGTCGATGCGCGCCTTGATGCGTCGAATTTCGCGGACCGCGTCGGCGGACACGCCGCCCTCGGGGTAGCGCACCTTGTCGGCCATGAGCAGGAATCGGATTCCGAGATCCTGGTCTCCGGCGACCTGATGTGCGCGCAGCAGCGCCTGCACTTCCCAGGCCTGTGCCCACTGCGAGTAGTACGCGGCGTAGGACGCCAGGGTGCGCACCACCGGGCCGTTGCGGCCTTCGGGCCGCAGACCCGTGTCCACCTCGAGGGGTGGGTCTGTGCTGGGCGCACCGAGCAGCTTCCGGATACGGTCGGCAATGGTGTTGGCCCACTTGACCGCAACGGTCTCGTCGACTCCGTCCACCGGATCGCAGACGAACAGTACGTCCGCGTCGCTGCCGTAGCCGAGCTCACCGCCGCCGAGCCGTCCCATGCCGATGACGGCGAGAGTTGCCGGAGCCGGTTCGCCGCGCTCGATCTCGCTGGCCCGAATGGCAGCTGCCAGAGCGGCATTGATGACGGCGGCCCAGACCGAGGACAGCGCGCGGCACACCTGAGGCACATCGAGCATTCCCAGAATGTCCGCCGAGGCCACCCGCGCCAGTTCGTGGCGTCGTAATGCCCTGGCCGCGTTGATGGCTCGCACCGGGTCCTCGTACCGAGCCGAGGACGACAGGATGGCGCGGTAGGTCTCTTCCGGCTCGACGTCGAGCAGTCGCGGGCCGGTCGGTCCATCGGCGAACAACCGAATGACTTCCGGAGCCTTGATCAGCAGGTCCGGTACGTAGGCCGAGGAGCCGAGCACGATCATCAGCCGTTGTGCCACAGCGCCTTCGTCGCGCAGCACGCGCAGAAACCACGTCTGCTCCCCCGCCGATTCGGACAGTCTGCGGTAGTTGAGCAGTCCGGCGTCGGGATCGGGGGTGTCGGCAAGCCATTCGAGCAGCGTCGGAAGCAACACGGCCTGAATCTGACCGCGGCGGGTACCCGAGCCGACGAGCGCACGCAGGTGGCCCAACGCGTTCTGCGGGGTCGCGTAGCCGAGTGCGGCGAGCTGTCGCGTCGCGGCGTCGGGGGTCAGACGCACTGTCTCGGAGTCGAACTTGACCACCGAGTCGAGCAACGGCCGATAGAAGAGCTTCGCGTGCAACCGCCTGATGCGCTGCGCGTTGCGTTTGATCTCGGCGTTGAGCACGCCGAGGGCGTCGCGGTTGCCGTCGGGTCGCATGTGCGCCGAACGAGCGAGCCACCGCAGGGCTTCCTCGTCGTCCTGAGGAGGCAGGGTGTGTGTGCGACGCATCCGCTGCATCTGCAGGCGGTGCTCGATCAGCCGAAGAAACTCGTAGGAGGCCGTCAGGTTCGCAGCGTCGTCGCGGCCGACGTAGCCGCCCTCGGTGAGTGCGGTCAGTGCGTCGGTCGTGCCGAGTACGCGCAACGACTCGTCGGTGCGACCGTGCACCAATTGCAGGAGCTGGACGGCGAATTCGACGTCCCGCAGGCTGCCGCGTCCGAGTTTGATCTCGCGCTCGCGGAGCTCCGGCGGCACCATCTCCTCGACTCGACGCCGCATGGCGCGCACCTCGGGCACGAAATCCTCGCGCTGGCTGGCCAACCACACCATCGGGTTGACCGCGTCGACGTAGTCGTTGCCGAGCGCGATGTCGCCGGTCATGGGGCGAGCTTTGAGCAACGCCTGGAACTCCCAGGTCTTGGCCCAGCGCTTGTAGTAGGCGACGTGCGAATCCAGGGTGCGGACCAGCTCGCCGCGCTTGCCCTCGGGCCGCAGTGCCGCGTCCACCTCGAAGAACGCCGAGGATCCGATGCGCATCATCTCACCGGCGATGCGGCTCGCTTGCGAGTCGGCGGGCTCGGCGACGAACACGACATCGACGTCGGAGACGTAATTGAGTTCGCGCGCACCGCATTTGCCCATCGCGACAACGGCCAGACGCGTCGGACACGGAGCGTCAGGGCACACGGTGGCCACGGCAACGGCCAGCGCAGCAGTGAGCGCAGCGTCGGCCATGTCGGACAGTTGCGAACCGACCACCGTGTACGGCAGGACGGGTTCGTTCTCGACGGTCGCGGCGAGGTCGTACGCCGCCAGCACCATGATCTGGTCGCGGTACTTCTTGCGCAGCGCGATCACGGCGGGCGGCCCGATGACGGACGCGCGATACAGGGCGGGGGCGGCATTGGGGCCGGTCTCGGGCTCGGCCCCGACGACCTCGAGCAGTTCCGCAACCAGGGTGGCCTTGGTGGGGAGCTCGATCTTGGCCGAGACCCCGCTGCTCTGACCCGCCTTGGTCAGCAGCAGACGCCAGGTGCTGTCGTCGGCTACCAGGTGATCGGCGAGCGCACTCGACGCACCGACGAGACCGAGGATGCGCCCGCGGAATCCCTTGTCGGTGCGTAGTGCCGAGTCGAACTCCGCCCACCCGGCACCGAGCAGTTCGTACATCCGCACCAGGGTGCGCAGAGCGAGGTCAGCGTTGGGCGCACGGGAGAGCGACCACAGCAGCTCGAGGCTTTCCTCCCCCGTCCAGCCGAGGGTGCGCAGATCGGACGGCGCAGTTTCTTCGACGAGGCCGAGACGGCCCGGTCCGGGAACGACGGATCTGGAGGTCGGAGGACGCACCATCAGAATCCACCTCGGGGTGCCACAGAATTACCTCGTCGTCAGTACACAGCGGCGCGAGGGTGCTCGCGTCGGCATCGGAACTACCATTGAAGGATCGACTAGAACGTAGCCCATGACGACGCCGTGCTGTTAAAGACCCAGGTAGGCCTTCAGCTCGTACGGCGTGACGTGACTGCGGTACTCCTCCCACTCGCGACGCTTGTTGCGGAGGAAGAAGTCGAAGACGTGCTCGCCCAGTGCTTCGGCGACCAGTTCGGAGCCTTCCATCGCGTTCAGTGCCTGATCGAGGTTGCCCGGCAATTCCTTGTAGCCCATGGCGCGACGCTCCGCGGAGGTCAGAGCCCACACGTCTTCCTCGGCCTCGGGCGGCAGGGTGTAGCCCTTCTCGATTCCGCGCAGACCGGCAGCGAGCAGCACCGCGAACGCCAGGTACGGGTTGCAGGCCGAGTCGGGGCTCCGGATCTCGACGCGACGCGAGGATGCCTTGTTCGGGGTGTACATCGGCACGCGGATCAGTGCCGAGCGGTTCGCCGGTCCCCACGACGCTGCGGTCGGTGCTTCGCCGCCGCGCACGAGTCGCTTGTAGGAGTTGACCCACTGGTTGGTCACGGCGCTGATCTCGTTGGCGTGTTCGAGGATGCCGGCGATGAACGACTTGCCGGTCTCCGAGAGCTGCATCGGGTCGTCCGGGTTGTGGAACGCGTTGGCGTCGCCCTCGAACAGGCTCATGTGCGTGTGCATCGCCGAACCGGCCTGATCGCTGAACGGCTTGGGCATGAACGTCGCGCGCACACCCTCTTCGATGGCGACTTCCTTGACCACATAGCGGAAGGTCATGATGTTGTCGGCCATCGACAATGCGTCGGCGTAGCGGAGGTCGATCTCCTGCTGGCCGGGTGCGGCCTCGTGGTGGCTGAACTCGACCGAGATTCCCATCGACTCGAGCGCGTCGATGGCGTGCCTGCGGAAGTTCGGGGCCGAGTCGTGTACGGCCTGGTCGAAGTAACCGCCGTTGTCGGCCGGGGTCGGCGGTGAGCCGTCCTGCGGGGCGTCCTTGAGCAGGAAGAATTCGATCTCGGGGTGCACGTAGCAGCTGAATCCGAGGTCCGCGGCCTTGCTCAACTGGCGACGCAGCACGTGGCGTGAGTCGGCCCAGGACGGCGAGCCGTCGGGCATGGCGATGTCGCAGAACATCCGCGCCGAGTGCTGGTGCCCCTTGCTGGTGGACCACGGCAGAATCTGGAACGTCGACGGATCGGGCTTGGCCACGGTGTCGGCCTCGGACACGCGGGCGAATCCTTCGATGGCGCTACCGTCGAAACCGATTCCCTCGTCGAATGCCCCTTCGAGCTCGGCGGGGGCGATGGCCACCGACTTGAGGTACCCGAGGACGTCGGTGAACCAGAGGCGGACGAAACGAATGTCGCGCTCTTCGAGGGTCCGGAGCACGAATTCCTTTTGACGATCCATGAACGCGAGAGTAAGCAAACGGAGTTAAATCTGTGTTACATCGTGAATTCGGTCTCACTTCGTGAAACTCTCAGCACTCTTCCCGGGTCGTGAGGTAGCACGTCAGCACCGCAATCCGTCCCCCGGCGGAACCAGATCGACGAGGTAGTTCACCAACGGATCGTCGATGCACTCGACCCCCGAGAAGGCGACCGTGTGCTGGGTGCCCTCGTAGGTCACCAGATCGCCACGCAGCTGAGCGGCCAACTCCACACCTGCCTGGTAGGGCGTGGCCGGATCGTTGGTCGTCGAGACCACCACCAACGTCGGCAGTCCCTCGACGTCGACGATGTGCGGATCGCTGGTGTTCGGCACCGGCCAGAAAGCACACAGATCGAGCGGCGCATTGCCCGTCGCCCGGCCGTCGTCCAGATACGGCGCGGCGGCACGGAACCTGACGTCTGCCTCGTCGGCCGCTGCGCGATCGGTGGTCGGCGGGCCGTCGACGCACCGAACGGCGTTGAACGCGTCGTCGATGTTGGTGTAGCTGCCGTCCTCGAGCCGTCCGGAGTAGGTGTCGGCCAGCCGGAGCAGGGTGTCGCCCCTGCCGTCGCGCAGTTCGTTCAATCCGGCTCGCAGCAGACGCCACAGCTGCTGTGAGTACAGCGCCTGCTGCGTACCGGTGATCGCGTCGTCGTAGCTGAGACCGCGGGGATCGGTCGTCTCGGCCGGCCGGTCGATCAGCGGTTCCACCAGCGATCGGAACTGCTCGACGGCCTGCGCCGGATCGGTTCCGAGCGGGCAGGTGTCGGTCTGTGCGCAGTCCGCCGCGAACTGATCGAACGCGGTCTGGAACGCCGCACCCTGGGCGACTGCCTCGTCGACGGGTGACTGGTCCGGATCGAGCGCACCGTCGAGCACCATCGCGCGCACGTTCGACGGGAACTCCTCGGCGTACGCGGTCCCGATCCGGGTGCCGTAGGAGTAGCCGATGTAGGTCATCTTCTCGTCGCCGAGAACTGCGCGAATGACGTCCATGTCGCGCACCACTTCCCGGGTGCCGACGTGCTCGAGCACGTCCGCCCCGGTGCGCTCGACGCACTGCGCGGCGTACTCCCGATGTTCGGCCTCGGTCGCCGCGATGCCCTCGGGGCTGACGTCCACGTCTGGTTCGCTACGTTCCTGGTCGACTTCGTCGGATGTCAGGCACCGCACCTCCGGCTCGGATGCTCCGATACCGCGTGGGTCGAAGCCGATCCGATCGAAGCGCTCTGCGATCGCGGTGCCTTCGGCCTGCCCGGCGAGGTAGAGCCCCGACGAGCCGGGCCCGCCCGGGTTCATCAGTACCGATCCGATCTTCTCGCCCGTTGCCTTCGTCCGCGAGATGGCGACCTCGATCGTTGTGCCCTCGGGGTCGGCGTAGTCCAACGGCACTGTCACCATCGCGCATTCGACAGCACTTCCGAGTTCGCTGCCGTCGGTGTTGTACCGGTCGCAGGATTCCCACTCCGGAGTCTGGGTGTAGAACGCTTCGAGCCCCGAGGGGATCGGACCGACGGCCGATGCCGACGACGAACTGTCGGGCGCGGCGGAGTTCTCGGGAGTGGCAGTCGGCTCGGAGTTCGAGCAGCCGACGGCCAACACGGCGACCGTGGACAGTGCCACGGCCGTGCTCCTGGTGCGCGTTCTCATGGCACGATCGTGCCAGGTCTTTCGGGCGCTCCGCTCCCGCTGCCCGGCGGGGACGTCGTCCGAGCACTAGCGTGGGCGCAGTGCAGGCACTTCGACTCGCCCTGGCCCAGATCAACTCCGTCGTCGGCGATCTCGCAGCGAATTCAGCCGCGATCGTCGAGTGGACGGTCCGCGCAGCCCACGACGGTGCCAACGTGGTGGTGTTTCCCGAGATGGCGCTGACGGGATATCCCGTCGAGGATCTGGCTCTGCGGCCGTCGTTCGCCGCCGCATCGGCTCACGCCCTCACCGAATTGGCGACCGCCTTGGACAGTGCCGGGTGCGGCGACCGCATCGTGGTGGTCGGCTACCTCGATCGCGACGCCGAGGGCTCGCGGAACAGCGCGGCGGTCATCGCCGACGGACGGGTGACGACTCGATACGACAAGCACTCGCTCCCCACCTACCGAGTGTTCGACGAGGCCCGCTACTTCGCTCCGGGATCCGGCCTGAGTATCACGACGGTGAACGGCCTGCGGCTCGGTGTCGTTGTCTGCGAGGACATCTGGCAACCGGGCGGGTCCGTGCCCGCCTATGCCGCGGCCGGGGTCGACATGTTGCTCTGCCTCAATGCCAGTCCCTTCGAGCAGGGCAAGGACGAGGTGCGGCGCTCCATCGCCCTGCGACGGGCCACCGAGATCGGCGCTCCGATCGCCTACGTGAACGTCGTCGGTGGACAGGACGAGCTGGTGTTCGACGGGGCGAGCTTCGTCGTCGGGCCGGACGGTTCGATGTGGGGCCGCTCCCCTCAATTCGTCGAGCATCTGCTGATCGTCGACGTCGATGCCCCGACGACACCACATCCGGATGCCGCCGAGGTACCCGGCTGGACCATCGATCGGGTGACGCTCCCCGACGTCGCGGTCACCGGCTGGCAACGAGCCGAGCCGTCCCTCGCAGACATCGCGAGCACCGAGGAACAGGTGTGGGGCGCACTGGTGACCGGACTACGAGACTATGTGCACAAGAACGGTTTTCGTTCGGTGGCTCTCGGATTGTCCGGTGGTATCGATTCGGCAGTGGTCGCCGCCATCGCCGTCGACGCCTTGGGCCACGATGCGGTACACGGAGTGTCGATGCCCTCGACGTACTCGTCGGATCACTCCCGCACCGACGCAGAGGATTTCGCGTCGCGCACCGGTATCCATTTCCGTACCGAACCCATTGCGGACATGGTGGCCTGTTACGTCGACCAGCTGCATCTGACCGGCTTGGCCGAGGAGAACATCCAGGCCCGCTGCCGGGGCATGGTGTTGATGGCACTGTCGAACAGCTTCGGCCATCTGGTGCTGGCCACCGGCAACAAATCCGAACTGGCCGTTGGCTATTCGACGATATATGGGGATGCCGTCGGCGGCTTCGCGCCGATCAAGGACGTGCCGAAGTCGCTCGTGTGGGATCTGGCGCGCTGGCGAAACAAGTCCGCTGCCGATCGTGGGGACGTCCCTCCCATCCCCGAGTCGAGCATCGACAAGCCTCCGTCCGCCGAGCTTCGGCCGGGCCAACTTGATACCGACTCGTTGCCCGACTACGACGAACTGGACGCCATCGTGTTTCGCTACGTCGACCACGATCAAGGCTTCGCGGACATCGTGGCGGCCGGGTTCGACGCGGCGGTGGTCGCGGACATTCTGCGCAAGGTCGACGCGTCGGAGTACAAGCGGCGTCAATATCCGATCGGCACCAAGGTCACCTCTCGTGCGTTCGGACGTGACCGCCGCATGCCGATCACCAATGGCTGGCGGGACTACTCGACGCCCCACGGGATGTGACCAATTGCACTGCCGGTAGCGCTCCGGCAGGTCGCGCGCAGTGGCAGACTTGCCCACGTCATCACACCCCATCCCGGGGACCCGCCGAGCGGGCCTCGAGGACCAGAAAGGGACAAAGATGTCCGAAACTGCTGTGTACGGCGGATCTGCTCAGGAAGCATCATCCACCGCGTTGACCCGCAAGACCCGCACCCACCACCTTCTTCAGATGAAGGCCGACGGTGAGCGCTGGGGAATGCTCACCGCCTACGACTACTCCAGCGCTCGCATTTTCGAGGAAGCCGGAGTTCCTGTTCTGCTCGTCGGCGATTCGGCGGCCAACGTCGTCTACGGCTACGACACCACCGTGCCGATCACCGTCGACGAACTCCTTCCGCTGGTCCGCGGAGTGGTCCGCGGCGCACCGCACGCCCTCGTCGTCGCAGATCTGCCCTTCGGCACCTACGAGGCCTCCCCGCAGCAGGCACTCGAAACCGCCGTTCGGTTCATGAAGGAAGGGCTCGCGGGCGCAGTGAAGCTCGAGGGCGGCGAGCGCGTGGCCGCTCAGATCGCCGCGATCACTGCCGCAGGCATCCCGGTGATGGCTCACGTCGGCTTCACCCCGCAGAGCGTCAACACTTTGGGTGGATTCCGCGTGCAGGGTCGCGGAGACGCGTCCGAGCAGCTGGTGGCCGATGCCATCGCAGTCCAGGAGGCGGGAGCATTCGCCGTCGTCATGGAGATGGTTCCGGCCGACATCGCCGGCCAGGTGACCCGCAAGCTGACCATTCCGACGGTCGGTATCGGCGCGGGCAACGAATGCGACGCGCAGGTTCTGGTGTGGCAGGACATGGCCGGATACACCAATGGCAAGACCGCCAAGTTCGTGAAGAAGTTCGCCGACGTCGGCGATTCACTGCGCACCGCGGCAACCACGTACCTGTCCGAGGTGCGATCGGGAGTCTTCCCCGGGCCCGAGCACAGCTACTGACCGTCCTCGCCTCGTCCAGGTTCGGGTGGCACACTCGGACCATGAAACTCAGACGGGGTTCGATCTCCATTCTCGGCAGAGGCGCAGTCGGCTTGGCAGGCGCGGCTGCGCTTCTCGTCGTGGCAACTGCATGCAGCACCGACACCAGCAACACCGGTTCGTCGTCCACCACGACGGTCGCACCGACCACCACGGTCACCGCACCGCCTGCGGACGCAGTGATCACCGATGCCCAGAAGCAGCAGCTGTGCACCGATCTCGAGGCGCAGCTGTCCAATTGGCGCGTTCAGGGGCCCACTCTGGGCCGCGGCGGGCTGAACATCCTGGTGCAGACCTGGGCGGCGCAGAGCGGCGTCATCAACCTGCAGGTGGTGCAGAACCGAGCGATCGTCGACGACATCACGACGGAAACGTGCTCGGACGTACGAGACGAGGCCATCCGATCTCTCGACATTCCGGACCTCGCGTCCGGTCTGGTTGGCTTCTAGGATGCGGACCCTCTACCCCGAGATCGCGCCTGCCGAGACCGGGCACCTCGACGTGGGCGACGGCCAACAGATCTACTGGGAGGTATCGGGCAACCCCGATGGTGCGCCCGTGGTGTTCGTGCACGGCGGTCCGGGCGGTGCCACCAATCCGTTGCAGCGCAGATATTTCGACCCGCAGGCCTATCGAATCGTGTTGTTCGATCAGCGAGGCTGCGGGCAGTCGACCCCGCACATCGCCGACGGTGCCGATCTGTCGGTCAACACCACCGACCGGTTGATCTCGGACATGGAGACGCTCCGGGAGCACCTGAGTATCGACACGTGGTTGGTGTTCGGCGGTTCGTGGGGCTCGACGCTGTCCCTGGCCTACGCGCAGTCGCACCGCGATCGCGTACTGGGGCTGATACTGCGGGGGATATTCCTGGTGCGGCCGTCGGAGATCGACTGGTACTACGGCGGCGGGGCAGGCCACATCTTCCCCGACCTGTGGGACAAATTTCTCGAACCCATTCCGGAGGACGAGCGCGACGGCAATCTCGTCGAGGCGTATCACCGGCAGCTGATGTCCGAGGACCACGAAGCCGCGACGCGAGCAGCGGTGGCCTGGTCGACCTGGGAAGCGGCAACGAGTTACCTGCTACCCAAACCGGATGCGGTGCAGAACAACTCGGATGCGCGGTTCGCCCTGGCATTCGCCGGTATCGAGAACCACTACTTCCGCAACAACTGCTTTCTCGAAGAGAATCAACTGCTGCGTGACGCCCCTCTGCTCGACGGCATTCCTGGTGTCATCGTGCAGGGCCGTTACGACGTCGTGTGCCCTGCCACGAGCGCGTGGGCGCTGCACAAGGCCTGGCCTTCGGCCGATCTGGTGATCGTCGACGATGCCGGCCATTCTGCGGCCGAGCCCGGCATCGTGCATCACCTCGTCGAGGCCACGGATCGTTTCAGGCCGTGACGGCCTCGTAGTCGAATCGGACTGCGCGCGAGTCGGTGTCGGCCCGGGTCAACCGGACCTTCACCGACTCCCCCGCGGGCGGTTCCCCGTCGCACTTTCCCAGAACGATCGGCTGTGACACCAGCACCTCGGCATCCCGCTTGCCCTCTGCGCCACGCAGTACGACAGCCGAGAACTGCTCGCCCACTCGATCTTTCAGTACGTGCGCTTCGGTGAGGTCGATGCAGGCGCGGTCCACTTTCGACGCTGCGGAATCCGATCCACGCATGATGGCGGGCAGTTCCGGCAATGCCTGCGCCGCCCAGTCCGGTACCGGCGCTCCGGCTACGACCGCCAGGCACACCTCGGTGGCGAAGCGATCGGACAGCCGACGCAGGGGTGCCGTCACGTGCGCGTACGGCGCGCCGATTCCCGAATGCTCGACCGAAGTGTCACTGTCCACTGGGTTGGTCGTGCGGTCGAACGCGAGGTAGTCCGCGCCGCGCAGCAGACCGGTCGCCTGGGTCATCATCGCCAGCGTCGACGGCTCGTCGGTGGGCAGGCCGGCCAGCACAGACCCGGCGGATGCTCCTGCGGGCCAGTCGATTCCGAGTGCCACTGCCGTTTTCTTCAGTGTGTCCACGGATTCGGACGAGGCAGGCGGGAGGGTGCGCACGATGCCGATTCCGGCGTCGAGCATGATTCTGGCGGCGCACATTCCCGTCAGCAGCGATACGTCGGCGTTCCACCCGTCCACTGCGGTGCGTGGTTGCAGGACGATGCGCCAGCCCTGCCCGTCGGGCACCACTTCCTGCTCGGGCAGGGTGATGTCGACGGCTCCGCGCCGTCTGGCCGCGGCTGCGCGCTGTGCCCCGAATTCGGCCAGCGCCGCGATGGACGGATGCGGTGTCCCCGCGTCCACATCGGCTTGCACGGCGGCGTAGTCGAGCCGGGCGGTCGATCGAACGAGCGCCCGGGTGACCGTCCATGCGGCCGCCTCGCCGACGTCGTCGAGTTCGATGGTCCACAGCGCGGCGCAGCGAGTCTGCCCCTCCAGCAGGCTGCCCGATCCCTCCGACAGCTCCCGTGGATGCAACGGCACGGATCCGTCGGGGAGGTAGAACGTCTGGCCGCGTCGACGGGTCTCGGTGTCGAGCGCTCCCCCGGGCGTCACCAGTGCGCCCACGTCGGCGATCGCGTAGTGCACCACCAACCCGTTGGACGTCTTCTCGATGTGTACGGCTTGGTCGAGGTCCTTCGAGCCGGGTGGGTCGATGGTGACGAACGGGATATCGGTGCGGTCGATTCTGCTGTCGGCGTGCAGGTCTCGGGCTTCGATCGCTTCACGCATCACGTCTGCCTCGAAAGCGTCGGTGAGAGCGAACTCGGATCTGATGGCCTCGAAGTCGAAGCCCGGAGCCCTGAGCCGGGTGAGCAGCACCGTCAGTTGTTCCAGTCGTCGTCGGAATCGGCGGCCTTGTTGCGCGCCGCGGCGATCTTCAGCGCCTGCTCCGCGGTGGCCTTGTCCGGATACGGGCCCATACGGTCGAGGGCGTTGGTCTGCTTGCCCTGTACGACCTGCTTGGTGTTGATGTCGTAGTACCAGGAGGTGTCGTCGTCGGTCATGACTTCCAGTGTGCCCCATGGAACGACGCCGCAGGAGAACTGCGGGAGAAATAATGAGTGCGAACGAGTCGGCCTGTAAGCCGGATCCTGTCTGCCGTTCCTGCTTTCGCAGGCTCGACTTCGACGACCATCCATCTGGGCACACCGTTGCCGGGTACCTCGAGCAGTCCACCCGCAGGCTCGGGCGAGCAGCCCTCGAGCACCTGCGCAGCTGCACCGCTTGAACGGTGCAGCCTTCGACCTTGCTCCGGGCGGGGTTTACCTAGCCATCCCAGTCACCTGGGATGCTGGTGCGCTCTTACCGCACCGTTTCACCCTGACCTGCAGTTCGACTCCGAAGAACCGATCCGCAGGCGGTCTGTTTTCTGTGGCACTGTCCCGCGAGTCACCTCGGGTTGCCGTTAACAACCGCCCTGCTCTGTGGAGTCCGGACTTTCCTCGGCCCGAAGCGCGACGACACTCGTTCGCCTGTCCTCCGAGCCGCAGCCGTCCGGCCAACTCGTTCGCGATTGCGAACTCTACCCGTTTCACACCTAGGGGCCGGCGACTCCCCGTCTGCGAAGAACGGTTGCACTCGTGACGGCTGCTGCGGCGGTGACCCCCACCCCGACCCAGGCGGCGGACGAGTAGGCCCCCTCCGAGGGAAAGATGGAGCCGGCGCTCGTTCCGGCGGCGAGTACGAGACCACCGATCGCGCTTCCGAAGGAGAATCCCACACTGCGCACCACCTGGTTGATACTCATCGCACTCGAGGTCTCCTCGGATGGCACCATCGGCAGCACGACGGCCGGTAGCGCGGCCGAGAAGCTTCCGACTCCGAACCCGAGAATCGCCATCACCGCACAGAGTTCCGCGACGCCTGCGCGGGTACCGGCGAACAGGGCGAGGGCCACCAGAACGATCAGGGCACTGACCGTCAGTGCGCTGCCCGACCCCACCCGGCGCAGCACTGTGGGCGACAGCTTGCCGGCGAGAAACCCGAACACCGAGAACGGAACCAGGACGAGGCCCGCCCTGAAGATGTCGAGGCCGAAGCCGTATCCGGCACCGGAAGGCGTCTGCGCGTAGCGCGTGACGACGGTCAGCAGCAGATACATTCCGATGCCGCCGAGAAACATTGCGCCGTTCGCTCCGACCACGGCCCGGTGGCGGAACAAGCGAAGATCGACGAGCGGTGAGGAGCTCCTGAGTTCGACCCGGACCCACATGCCTGCGCTGACGACCGCGACCGTTGCCAGCATCCCCGCCGTCCATGGGCCGCTCGTCCACAGCGCGGTCTCACTGACGAGAATCAGCACCAGGGAGAGAGCGAGCGCGAGCAGCACTGCACCGGGAACGTCGATGCGAATCGCGCGCTTATGAGTCGAGGGAGGAATCACCTTCAGAGCAACTGCCAACGCCATGACCGTCATCGCAGCACCGAACCCGTATGCGACGCGGAGACCGCCGTGCTCGGTCAGAAAGCCCGACAAGGGATAGCCCACACCGACACCTGCAGTCGACGCAACCGACAACAGGGCGATGGTCGATCCGGACCGTTTGTCGGACAAATGATCTCGCGCAACGCCCATCAGCATCGACGTCAAAGCCAGTCCCACTCCCTGGGCTGCGCGGCCGAGGAGCAGCCAGGAGAAAGACAACGGGAGTGCGGTGAGAACTCCACCGAGGGAGACGACGCCGAGTGTCCCGAGGATGGCCGCCCGCCGATGCGGACCCGATCCGAGGCGGCCCAGAACCGGTGTCGTGACGGCACCGGTCAACAATGCCAGCGTCAACGTCCACTGAGCGCTCGACAGGGAGACGTCGAATGTGGTTGCAACACTGGTGATCAACGGAGCACCGAGGCTGCCGACGGCGGCCACGACCACTCCTACGAACACCAACGCAGGCACGAGCAGTCGCGAGTCGCAGGTCCCGGCGTTCGCGGTCATCGGTTCGTATCGCTCGTGATGTGGTCGAACAATCCGGCCTGGATGCGAGTGCCCACCCCGTTCGCCCACGGTGCGTCGACGTCGTGAATCTGCAGGGCCGCACCACTGTTGAGCAGCATGCCGAACGCGAGAAACGCCTTGACGGTCACGGCGTCGAGGCCGGTGACGTCGGAGACGGTGTTCCACATCCGGCCGAAGCCGGACCGCACCGCATCCCGGACCTCGGGATCGCCACATGCTGCGATCCCCTGGAGTTGCAGCAACAGTGAGGTTCGATCCTCGAGCATGGTGTAGTAGCGCTCCCCCATCGACGCCAACGCCTGCTGCCCGGTCTCCGTACCCGCCGCTTCACGCATTCCGTCTGCCAACCGATCGAAGGACGCGACGACCAGTTCGGAGAACAGCGCCTTCTTGGTTCCGAATATCCGGAAGATGTAGGCCTGGGTGATCCCGGCTGTGCGGGCGATCGCCTCGGTCGAACCGCCGTGGAGTCCGGCCGTAGCAAATTCGTCCGCTGCGATTCGCAAGATCTGCTCACGACGGTCGGGTCCGGTCATCCGCCTTCACTGCGTAGCCATAGCGTTGAAGTTACTGGTTACTAACTACTTACTCAAGGGCGTTTGCCGAGCACTTCACTACAGTTCCTTCCATGAGCGAATGGGTCGTGTTGCTGCGCGGCATCAACGTCGGTGGCATCAACATCAAGATGGCCGATCTCCGCGTGGCTCTGACAGCGGCCGGCTTCACCGATGTCCGCACGGTCCTCGCGACCGGCAACGTCCTGCTGAGCTCCTCACTGAGCGTCGCCGCGTTGAAGACGGAGGTGGAGAGCGCGCTGGCTCAGACGTTCGGCTACCAGGCCTGGGTTGTCGTCCTGGACGTGCCGACCCTTCGAGCGGTAGTGGAGTCCTACCCGTTCGACGCCGAACGGGAGGGCTGGCATCCTTATGTGGTGTTCGGTAACGACGATAGACATTTGACCGAATTGTCCGCTCTTGCAGGAGAACTCGACCCCGAGCTCGAAAGGATCGCCGAGGGGAACAGCGTGCTCTACTGGGAGGTGCGCAAGGGCAACACCACCGACAGTACGTTCGGGAAAGCCACGGCCAAGGCGAAGTACAAGGCCACGACCACCACTCGAAACGTTCGGACTCTCGTGAAGATTCTCGCGTGACCGTTCTCGCTGCGGCATTGGTCGCCGCCGTTCTCGTCTTCGCCATCGTTCGTCCGCGCGGTCTCCCCGAGATCGTCGCTGCTCTTCCAGCGGCAGCAGTCGTTCTTCTCGTCGGCCTCGTCAGCCTCGACGCTGCACGCGAGCAAGTACTCGAACTCGCGCCGACCGTGGTCTTTCTGGCGTTCATTCTGATTCTGGCGCACCTCTCGGACGCACTCGGCGTGTTCACCTGGATAGCGGCGAAGCTACGACGAGGCGCGAAGGGCAGCCCACGCAGACTACTGACTCTCGTGTTCGCAGCGGCGGCGTCGACCACCGCAGTCCTCAGTCTCGACGCCACCGTGGTTCTCCTGACGCCGGCCATCATCGGTGCTGCGCGGATTCTGAGAATGTCGCCGCGTCCACACAGTTACGCCACTGCGCATCTGTCCAATTCGGCATCGACGCTGCTGCCGGTATCGAACCTGACCAACCTTCTCGCATTCGCCGCGACCGGTCTGACCTTCCTGCACTTCACTGCCTTGATGGCCCTACCGTGGATCTTCGCAGTCGTCATCGAGCTGGCGGTATTCCTGATCTTCTTCCGCAAGGATCTGAGCCGCACTGCCGCACCGCCGGAGAACTCCACCCAGCAGAGCGCCGACGACGTTCCCGCACCGCGGACCACGCTCGCCATCCTCGCCGCGACACTCGTCGGCTTCGCGGTGGCAGGGCTGTTCGACATCGAACCGTTCTGGGTGGCCGCAGTGGGGTCGATTGCGCTCGCGATCCCGGCACTTCGCGGACGTCACACCACGCCTCGCGCCATTCTGCGTGGTGCCGATCTACCGTTCTGTGGCTTCGTATTCCTGCTCGGCATCGTCGTTCTCGGCGTCACGACAGGGCCGATCGGCGACTGGCTGGCGCGAATCCTGCCGTCCGACACCACGTTCGCGTCGCTCCTGGCAGCCGCAGCCATCGCGGCGGTGGCGTCGAACATCGTCAACAATTTGCCCGCGACGCTGCTGCTACTGGCCGCCTTCGGAGCCGACGCTCCCCCGGCGTTGCTGTTGGCCATGGTGATCGGCGTGAACCTCGGACCCAACCTGACCTACGTCGGGTCGCTGGCGATCATGCTGTGGCGACGCGTCGCATCGGCCAACGACGAGCCGGCAGATCTGCGCACTTTCACGGTCTTGGGCGCAATCACGACGCCGCTGACCATTGTCGGGGCCGTCGCGGGCCTGTGGCTTGCGCTGCAGATCTGACCCTTGCCATGCGGCTCGTGAATCGAACAAGCGAGTCCCGACAGCTGCCGGGTAAGGCCGTCGGCGAACCTGCTCGGCATATCTGTGCGGAGTCAGGTGCAGCGTCGTGCGCGGAGTGTCGAGACCGCCAGGCCCACACCGAACACTGCGGCACCTATCGCCGCTCCCATCACCGGCAACAGCAGCCCCGCATGCACGGTATCGAACAACGGCGGACCGCCGTAGATGTCCAGACGCGCTGCGCCGGTCGGCCCGAGGTCGTCGAAATAGGGATCCGTGACCATCCTGATGCGGATTTCGGGAGGTTGGCTTCGTGCCCACCATGCTGCCCCCGCGCCGACGATGCTTCCCGCCACGAGTGGGGCCACCACAAGCGTCAGCCGACCGGTCTTTCGGCCGAGACGGAACCATCCGATAGCGACCGACACGACGGTGCCGATCACAAGAGCGGCAACCGGAGCGACCCACGTAACCGGCCACCACGGCGGACCCGACACGTACTGCACGTAGTCGTACACGCGAAAGTACCCGGTGTCACCCGAAGCCACAGGCGGTGGTGAATCCGCATCGATCCACGTCCGCGTCACCCCGTACCGCCACCCGAATGCGACTGCCAGACCGGCAACGGCCGATGCGAACGATGCCAAGACAATCCAGCGCGCCGCCGCAGGCTCGCGAATACTGTTCTCGGACATGCGAACCGCGTCTTCCGTCGATGCTCCGAAAAGATCAGGCCAGTCGCCCCAGGTGCGAGGTGTCGTTCACCAATCGCACCGAGGCCCCGCCGTCGGGGTAGAACTCGGCGATGCTCAGCGACGCGAGGTCGAGGTGCAGTCGATACAGCAGCGACGGGCCGACGTCGAGTGCAAGTTGCAGCAGCATCTTGATCGGGGTGACATGGGTGACCACCAGCAGGGTTTTTCCGGCGTACTCGGTGAGCAACTGGTCGCGGGTCGCTTCGATGCGCACGCGCACCGCGTCGAAGCTCTCCCCGTTCGGCGGTGCGACGGAGGTGTCGCCACGCCACGCCTTGTGGCCCTCGGGGTGACGTTCCATGGCCTCGGTGAACGTCAGTCCTTCCCAGTCACCGAAGTCGGTCTCGATGAGACCGTCGACTGTGGTGACGGGCAATCCCAAGCGGTCGGCTGTCGCCGAGGCGGTCTGTTGCGCGCGCGCCAGTGGCGAGGCCACGATGGCATCGATATCTGTTCGTGAGCCGAGAACCGTTGCGGCAGAATCGGCTTGACGTCGACCCAATTCGGTCAGATCCGGATTGCCGCGACCGGAGTAGCGACGGTCGACCGACATCGGGGTCTGTCCATGGCGCAACAGCAGCAGTCGGGTGGGTTCTCCCATGGCACCGGTCCACCCGGGCGACTCGGTCTTCTTCGGAACCGGCTCGGCATCGGGCAATTCCGACAGGTCCACGCCCTCGGCCGCGGCGTCCATCGCCTCGTTCGCCAGTGCGTCGGCGTGCGAGTTCTGCGCGCGCGGAATCCACTCGTAGGTGACGGAATCGAATTCGCGAGCAAGTTGGGCCGCTTTTCGCTGAAGCGGAATCATGTCCGGATGCTTCACTTTCCAGCGCCCGGACATCTGTTCGACGACGAGTTTCGAGTCCATGCGGACTGCGACCTCACGGGCCCCGACGTCACGGGCCGCGCTCAGCGCAGCGATCAGTCCGTTGTACTCGGCGACGTTGTTCGTGGCCACGCCGAGCGATGCCCGACGCTCGGCGAGAACCTGCGAGCGATCGGCACTGAACACCACTGCGCCGTACCCGGCCGGGCCTGGGTTACCACGCGATCCGCCGTCGGCCTCGGCGACGACCCTCGATACCTGACTCAAATTCCGGATTCCTTGGTGCGCACCAGGATTGCGTTGCACTCGGAGCAGCGAATCAACGCATCGGCCGGCTTGTTGGCAATGCTGGCGATCTCGTTGCGATCGAGTTCGATACGACACGCTCCACAACGGCGAGCCTGCAGCAGTGCCGCACCTCGGCCTGTGAGTGCTCGCTGCTTCTCGTAGAGCGCCAGCAGGTCCGCGGGCAATCCCGAGGCCAACGATTCGCGGCGCTCGGCGCTGCGCTTCTCGGCGACATCGAGGTCTGCGACGGCGTCGTCACGGCGGCGACCGGCGTCGACGAGCTCGTCCTCGATCTGCGTCAGCTGCGCGCCGGCGTGCTCGTAGTCCCGCTCACTGGCCTCGCGCTGCTCCATGACCTCGAGCAGTTCCTCCTCGAGAATGCCCTGGCGACGTTCGAGGCTGCCGAGTTCGTGCTGCAGTTCGGTCATCTGCTTGGGGGCGATGGTGCCGCTCTCGAGCATCTTCTTGTCGCGAGCCTCGCGTTGCCGGACCGCATCGACCTCGCCTTCGAGTTTGCGGATGTCCCGGTCGAGATCGTCCATCGAGATCTGCACCGTCACCGCGGCATCCTTGCGGGTGGTGCGCTCGGTCTCGAGCTTGTCCACCTCCTGCTGCTCGGGGAGGCTCTTGCGGCGGTGGGCGATCTGCGAGAGTTCGGTATCCACACCGGCCAATTCGAGCAGCGAGGCCTGGACTTTGGGATCGACGTTCACGCTTGATGACTCCTGCGACTATGGAAGTTGGTTCCGATCACCCTACCGGCTGCACAACGGCGAGAGCGCCGGATCCATCCCGACAGCCGGTCGCGGGGTTCTACGGTCACAGCGTCCACGGGTCGGTGCGCACGTCGGTCACGCGGCTGCTCCAGCCGTCCGTATCGCCGAACGCGGCGTCGACGATGCCTCGTGCCTGTTCACACCACGGGAACTCCGACGCCCAGTGCGCGGTGTCGATCACCGCAGGCCCACCCGCCCGCAGATGCTCGTCGACCGGGTGGTGGCGCAGATCCGAGGTGACGTACACATCGGCATCGGTACTCGCCACCGCGGAAAGGAACGAGTCACCCGCTCCCCCGCACATCGCAACCACCGAGACCGTGGCCTCGGGGTTTCCGGCGGCGCGTACTCCCCACGTCGTGGTGGGCAACGCCTCGCGAACGACGTCGGTGAATTCGGCGAGGGGCATCGGATTCGGCAGTCGACCGATGCGCCCCAGGCCGGTGCACGACGGTAGAGCCGCGGACTCGAAGACGTCGAACGCGGGCTCCTCGTAGGGGTGTGCCCGACGCATTGCCGAAAGCACCTCAGCACGTAGTCCTTTGGGAGCAACGACTTCGACGCGATCCTCCGCCTCGGTGTGCACCTCTCCGGCAACACCGAGGGTCGGGTGTGCGTTCGGACCCGGACGGAACTGGCCGAGACCCGCGCTCTGCCAGCTGGCTTCGCTGTAATCGCCGATCTGTCCGGCTCCGGCGTCGAACATGGCCTGTCGCACTGCGGCGGAGTCGGAGGTCGGCACGAAGACCACCCACTTGTCATGTGCGGGAGCAGGAATGGGATCGAGCGGTCTGGTGTCGATCACTCCGAGGGCGGACGCGAGTGCGTCGGAGACACCGGGATCGGCGGAGTCGGCGTTGGTGTGGGCGGTGAACAACGCGCAGTCGGCCTTGATCAGGCGATGGATCACCGAGCCCTTCGCGGTGTCGGCCGCGACGGTGTCGACGCCTTTGAGCAGTAAGGGATGGTGGGCGACGATGAGATCGGCACCCCGAGCGATGGCGTCGTCGACCACGGCGTCGGTGACGTCGACGGTGTACACGACCTGCTGCACAACAGCTTCGGGATCTCCGCACACCAGGCCCACCGAGTCCCAGCTCTCCGCCAGACGGGGTGGGTACGCGTCGTCGAGTACCTCGATGACGTCCGCCAGTGTCACTGCCATGGTCGATACTCTCCTCACAGAACGGTGTTCAACGCTTCCACCAGTATGTCGACCTGCTGCGAGTCCCGTACCGCGACGCGCAGGTGGTGACGGTCGAGCCCCGGGAACGTGTCTGCGCGCCGCACCGCGATACCCATCGTGCGCAGGCGTTCTCGAACCGAATCGGCTCCGTCGACGCGCAGCAGCAGGAACGGCGCGCGTGCGGGTCCGGTGACGTCGAGGCCCAGAGCCTCGAGTCGCGGGATCATCGCAGTTCGTTCGCGGTGGATTCGCTCGGACTCGGCGCGTGCCCGATCGACGGCGAACGGTTCGGTGCAGGCGCGGATCGCTTCGAGCTGCAGACTCCCCAGAGGCCAGTGCGCGCGGCCGTACTGCAGCCGTGCCAGGACGTCGGGGTGGCCAAGCGCATACCCGCATCGCAATCCTGCCAGCGCCCACGTCTTCGTCAGGCTCCGCAGGACCAGCACGTCGGGAAGGCTCTGTGAGGCGACCGATTCCCCCGACCCGAGAACTGCGTCGGCGAAGGCCTCGTCGATCACCAGCGTGCGTCCGGATCCGCGCAGACTCAGTACCGCCTCACGGGGATGCAGAACCGACGTGGGGTTGGTCGGGTTGCCGAGGATCACCATGTCGGCGGCATCGGGCACGAGCGTCGGATCGAGCTCGAAGGGCGGCGGCAGGATCACTCGGTGCACCGGAATGCCCGCCTGCTCCAGCACCCAGTCGGGCTCGGTGAACGACGGGTGGATCGTCGCGACGAGCTGGGGCCCGAGCCGCGGCAGCATCGAGAACCCCTCGGCCCCGCCGCTGAGCAGCAGCACCTCGTCCGGTGAGCGGCCGTGGTGTTCGGCCACCTGTTCTCGTGCGGCCTTGTCGGCGGCCGTGCTCGGGTACGAACCCAACGAACTCAGTGCCGCGGCCAGCCGATCGCGAAGCCATGCCGGCGGTCCGTCACCGCGCACATTGACGGCGAAGTCGACGAAGCCGGAATCGACCTCGACGTCGCCGTGGTGACGGAGTAGCGCATCGGGATCGGCAGCTGTGTCGGACATCGCGACGAGCGTAGCCGCGCCGTCACCGAACGGCCCGCACCGATAGGCTTGGACCATGTCTGTCGATGCTCCCGCGTCCGTTGTCCTGTTCGATCTCGATGGGACGTTGACCGATTCCGCACCGGGAATTCATGCCGGTTTTCGTCACGCTCTGGCGTCGGTCGAGGCTCCCGAACCGACCGAGGAACAGCTGTCGATGGTCGTCGGACCACCTCTGATCGACACGTTGCGCGGGCTCGGCCTGGACGAGGATGCAGCGCAGCGCGCACTGGCGGCGTACTTCCAACGCTACGACGAGCGCGGCTGGGCCGAGAACACCGCGTTCGACGGCATCGAGACGGTGTTGACGCGATTGCAGGAACGCGGCGTGCGCCTCGGCGTTGCGACGTCGAAGTCGGAGCGATTCGCCGTCCGGATTCTGGACCACTTCGGTCTGTCGCGGTACTTCGAGTTCATCGGCGGTGCCAGCAACGACGGCACCCGACGGGCGAAGTCCGATGTGATCGCGCATTCGCTGACCAACCTCGGCATCGATCCGGTGGAGTCCGCGGACGGCGGCACAGCCGGGGTGATCATGATCGGTGATCGTGATCACGACGTGCACGGTGCCGCTCGATTCGGCATTCCCACGGTGTACGTGGAGTGGGGCTACGGCGTCGACGGCGAGAGCGACGACGCCGCGTTCACCGCGTCGAGCATGGACGAACTGGCCACCGTGTTGGAGCAGAACACGGCGGCCGTGCAGTGAACGAGCCACTGCATGTGACCTTCGTGTGCACCGGCAACATCTGCCGATCACCGATGGCCGAGAAGGTCTTCGCAGGGCATCTGCGCGACGCCGGTCTGGGCGAGGCGGTGCGTGTCTCGAGCGCCGGGACCGGCGGTTGGCATGTGGGCGACGGCGCAGATCCACGAACCGTCGCCGAGCTCGATGCCCACGGCTACGACAGCGAGCACGAGGCGGCGCAGGTCGGGCCGGATCACCTGGCGGCAGATCTGATCGTCGCGCTCGATACCGGTCATGCGCGCGCCCTGCTGCAGCTCGGCGCTCCGGCAGATCGTGTCGCCCTGCTGCGGTCGTTCGATCCCGATGCCGACGACTCGTCGGTGGCCGATCCGTACTACTCGTCCGATTCGGCGTTCACCGAGGTGCGCGAGCAGATCGAAAGTGCCGTTCCCGGCATGCTGGACTGGGCACGGTCTCGACTCTCTCACTGACCCGGCTACCGTGGTGGAGTGCGAAAGTTAGCGTTCTTGCTGCGACCCAAATGGTTGGTGCTGGCTGCGGTGGTGCTGGCCTTCGCGTTCCTGTGTTTCAGCGTGCTCGCTCCGTGGCAGTTGGGGAAGAACACCTCGACGTCCGAGCGCAACGATCTGATCACCCGATCCGTCGACGCGGATCCGGTGCCGATCTCCGATGTTCTCACCGCAAACGGATTTCCGGCCGAGGACGAGTGGCGTCGGGTCATCGCTCCCGGGTCCTATGTCGCCGATTCCGACGTACTGGTGCGGCTGCGCAGCATCCGTGATCAGCCCGCCTACGAGGTCATCACCCCGTTCGTGATCGAAGGCGGGCCCACCGTGCTCGTCAATCGCGGGTACGTGTTGCCGGTGGAGGGAACCAGAGCGCCGGAGTTCGAGGCGGCACCCGCCGGTGAAGTGACGCTGAACGCACGGGTACGCCAAGCCGAAGGCACCTCGCGCGAGCCCGTCGAGGACGACGGTCGGCTGCAGGTCTACAACATCAATCCGGAACAGATCGGCGCAGCGGTGGGAGTCGACGCCATCGACGGATACCTACAGCTCGACGACGCTCAGCCGGGCGGTCTGGGCCTGATCGAACTGCCGCAGACCGACGCAGGCCCCTATCTGTCCTACGGTCTGCAGTGGCTGGCGTTCGGCATCATGGCACCGCTGGGCCTGGCGTATTTCGCCCGGGCGGAGATACGGGAACGCCGCAATTCACGTGCCGAACTCGCGGACGCGATGTCCGGCGAGCCGGACACCGAGCCCGAGGACGAGGCCGGTCCCGACGACGAAGAAGAATTCACGCTGCCCACCCGCCGCGAGAAGCGAGCACGGGCGCGCGCGGCGTCACGCGAGACGACGCCGTCGGATCCTCGCCTGGCCGATCGCTACGGCAAGAATCGCTGACGCGACCGCAGACAGTTCCTGCACTCGGCTCGACAGTGCGACCGATCGACGAAGATCGCGTGCTGTCGGCGCGTGGCCGTCACCGAGTGTCGGCCTGATCTCCACGCCGTGTCGATACTGCGTTCTGCCGCCGAGCTGCAGCCCCAGTGCCCCGGCAGCCGACGCCTCCGCAACACCTGCGTTGGGGCTGGGGTGCTGCGCGGCGTCGCGTCGCCACATCTTCAGGGCTCGGGCGGGCGAACCCTGCACCGAGGGCGCTGCGACAACCGTCGCCACGCCGGTGACGCGAGCCGGTAGCAGGTTCAGAACGTCGTCGATTCGTGCTGCGGCCCAACCGAAACGCAGATACTTCGGAGACCGGTACCCGACCATCGCGTCGAGCGTGTTGCTCGCTCGGTAGGCCAGAATCCCCGGCACCCCGGCCAGTGCTCCCCACACCATCACTCCGACCGTCGCGTCGGAGGTGTTCTCCGCAATGGACTCCAGTGCGGCCCGCGCGAGGCCGTCGGAATCGAGTGGTTCCGGATCCCGACCGCACAGTGACGGCAGCAGAGCTCGTGCACTCTCGAGGTCGTCGTTGTCGAGGTGGTCCGCCATCTGCCGGCCCACCTTCGACAGGGACGTACCTCCCAGAGCGGCCCACGTAGCGGCCGCGACCAGAGCGACCTCGGCAGGTGCGCCCACACGACCGGCCATGCGACTCGACCCGACACCGAGTGCGGTCACCGAGCCGATCAGCGCGACTGCGTGGACGACGCCCAGGGCTCGGCTGTCGCGGTAGAGGATGTGTTCGACGCGCAGCGCCGTCGTGCCGAATCCTGCCACCGGGTGCCAGCGTCGTGGATCTGCGAATACTCGATCGAGGCCGTAGCCGACCAGTAGTCCGATCGCCCGGGCGTGTGTCCGCATCCCACGAATCTTGCCAACTGCGCACCCGGCGCAGGAATTCGGTGTGCCGGACTCAGCGCTGGCGGTACGCGCCCGCCAGCTGGCGACCACGGAAATTCATGTCGCTTCCGTCGTTGAGCAGTGCGATTGCCATACCGACGAAGCCGACCGTTGCCATTACGAACAGTGTCATGATTCCCCCAGAATCTCGAGTGGATCCGCGACCGCGGATGTGTCTGGAACAGATTGTTACCCCTATCTCCGCTGTTTCCCACTTCTTTGAGGTCGGCGTCACGTGTGTCCGTCATCACGAGACGCTCGTCTCATCGGAACGTCCAAATGTCAACGGCCACCGACACTCTCGGACTGTGCACTTCTCTCGTCGTTACTGCGGCACAGGAAATAGATGCTGTTCGTCGGTCACCACCGACCGGAGAAATTCGTCGACGGCCTTCACCCGAGCCAGACCGGTCAGCTCTCGCGGCACCACCGTCCAATAGGTCCGTTCGACCGAGACGACGCCGGGCAACACCGACGCGAGGGCCTCGTCGGGCTCGCCGATGTAGCTGGGCAGGGGCGCAATTCCCACCCCGGATCTCGCCGCGATCCACTGCCCGGTGATGTTGTTGGTCTGAATCTGCGCGCGGCCCTCCGGCAGGATCGAATCCAGGATTCGCAGCGGCGCCACGTCGAGCAGCGCGTCGACGTACGAGATCAGCGTGTGTTCTCGCAGATCGTCGACAGTCCGGATCGGCGACATCGCGGCGAGATACTCGGCGGCGGCGTAGAGCTCGAGGGAGTACGTCGCCAACCTGCGAGTAACGACGAATCGCGGCGACGGCCGCTCCAACGTGATTGCGATATCGAATTCCCTGGTGGCCAACGAGTTGTGCTCGGTGGCGGTGACCAGTTCGATGTCGAGATCCGGATGCTTGTCTCGCAGTACGCCGAGCTTCGCCGTCAGGACGAACGCTCCGAAACCGTCGGGGGCCGCGATGCGCACGGTCCCTCGCAGGGAGCCGGTGTCGGAGGTCTGATCCTCGAAGGCGGCGATGAGTGTCGATTCGACGGTCTCTGCGTATCCGACGAGCCGTCGACCCGCCTCGGTGAGTCGCCAGCCCGACGGCGTTCTGTCGAACAGTCGCTGCCCGGCCGATTTCTCGAGCGCCGTGATGCGCCGACCGACGGTGGTGTGGTCCACACCGAGAGTGTGCGAGGCGTCGGTCAGACGCCCCGTCCTCGACACTTCGAGGAAGTAGCGGAGATGGTCTGCGTTGAACACCAACCGAGACTATCGCCAGTGTGCATTTCTGCACAGCGATCTGCGGTTTTGGCCTTTGACATGTGCATCCGTACAAGTGAGACTCGAGACACACCGATGGAAGGATCGAACGTTGACCGACGTCATTGCGCACTGGCTCGATGGAAAGACTTATTCCGGTAGCTCCGACCGGACCGCCCCCGTCACGAACCCCGCTACCGGCGAGGTCACCGGCACGCTCACCCTGGCCGATCGCGGCGACGCCCGCGCGGTCATCGACGCGGCTGCAGCCGCATTCCCGGCGTGGCGCGATACCTCCCTCGCCAAGCGGACGTCTGTCCTGTTCTCGTTCCGAGAGCTGTTGAACGCGCGTAAGAACGAGCTCGCCGAGATCATCACCGCCGAGCACGGGAAGGTCCTCTCCGATGCACTCGGCGAGATCTCCCGCGGCCAGGAAGTCGTCGAATTCGCCTGCGGCATGGCACATCTGCTCAAGGGTGGGTACACCGAGAACGCGTCGACCGGCGTCGACGTCTACTCCATCCGTCAGCCGCTCGGACCGGTAGCGATCATCTCCCCCTTCAACTTTCCCGCCATGGTCCCGATGTGGTTCTTCCCCATCGCCATCGCGGCCGGTAACACCGTGGTACTCAAGCCGTCGGAGAAAGACCCGAGCGCCAGCATTTGGCTCGCCCGGCTCTGGGCCGAGGCGGGCCTGCCCGACGGCGTGTTCAACGTCCTTCAGGGCGACAAGGTGGCCGTCGACGAGCTCCTCGAGAACAAGAAGATCAAGTCGGTCTCCTTCGTCGGCTCCACCCCCATCGCCCAGTACGTCTACTCCACCGGTACCGCCAACGGAAAGCGCGTCCAAGCCCTCGGCGGCGCCAAGAACCACGCCGTCGTGCTCCCCGATGCAGATCTCGACCTCGCCGCCGACGCCATGGTCAATGCCGGCTTCGGCTCCGCAGGCGAACGATGCATGGCCATCTCCGCACTCGTCGCTGTCGGGAACATCGCCGACGAACTCGTCGCGAAGATCGCCGAGCGCACCAGTCCGCTGGTCACCGGTGACGGAACCCGCGGGGCAGACATGGGACCGCTCGTCACCAAGGCCCACCGTGACAAGGTCGCCTCGTACGTCGATGCAGGCGAAGCAGCCGGGGCCACCCTCGTCGTCGACGGACGTACCGTCCAGCCCGACGGCGGCACCGACGGATTCTGGCTCGGGCCCACCCTCATCGACAACGTGACTCCCGACATGAGCGTCTACACCGACGAGATCTTCGGACCGGTCCTCTCGGTCGTCCGCGTCGAGACCTACGACGACGCCCTTCGACTGATCAACGAGAACCCGTACGGCAATGGCACCGCCATCTTCACCAACGATGGTGGGGCGGCCCGACGCTTCCAGAACGAGGTCGAGGTCGGCATGGTCGGTATCAACGTGCCGATCCCGGTTCCCATGGCGTACTACAGCTTCGGCGGGTGGAAGAACTCCCTCTTCGGCGACAGCCACGCCCACGGCACCGAGGGCGTCCACTTCTTCACCCGCGGCAAAGCCGTCACCAGTCGCTGGCTCGACCCCAGCCACGGCGGCATCAACCTCGGCTTCCCCGAAAACAGCTGAGTTCCGAAGACACCACGAAGGAGCACACCATGGTTGCCAATATTTCGTTTCCTCGGTTCCTCAAGCTGGGCGGCGGTGCTGTCGAGGATCTGGGGACCGTTCTGACCGACCTCGACGTGTCACGACCGCTACTCGTCACCGACGCGTTCATGGCCGGCAACGGCTCGGCGGATCGTTTGATGAAGATCATGACCGAGGCCGGTAAGACGCCTGCATTGTTCTCGGGCACCGTTCCGGATCCGACGACCGATTCGTTGGTCGCCGGTCTCGAAGCGGTGCAGCAGCATTCGGCCGATTCGATCATCGGCTTCGGCGGTGGCAGTCCGATGGACACGGCCAAGGCGTTGGCCATTCTCGCGGTGCAGGGCGGAACGATGCGGGACTTCAAGGCTCCCGTGCTGTCGACCGGCCCGGCCCTCCCGATCATCGCCATCCCCACCACGGCCGGAAGTGGTTCGGAGGCAACTCAGTTCACCATCATCACCGACGTCGCCTCGGACGAGAAGATGTTGTGCCCCGGGCTGTCGTTTCTCCCGATCGCATCGATCATCGACTTCGAGCTGACCATGTCGATGCCGGCGCGTCTGACGGCCGATACCGGTGTCGATGCACTGACCCACGCCATCGAGGCGTACGTCAGCAAGAAGGCCAACCCCATCTCCGACGGTCTGGCGCTCAGTGCGATTCGCACGATCGGGACGTCGTTGCTGCGGGCGTATCGCGACGGCGACGACCGGCAGGCGCGCGAGGCGATGATGCATGCCTCGACGCAGGCCGGCATGGCGTTCTCCAATGCGAGCGTCTGTCTGGTGCACGGCATGAGTCGACCGATCGGCGCGCACTTCCATGTCGCACACGGGCTGTCCAACGCCATGCTGTTGCCTGCCGTCACGGCATTCTCGATCGACGGGGCACCGACGCGTTACGCCGACTGCGCACGCGCACTGGGCGCGGCGTCGGAAAGCGATTCGGATCAGGTTGCCGGTGGCAAGCTGCAGGATGCGATCGTCACACTGTGTCGTGAGGTGGAGGTTCCGACTCCGGAGACCTTCGGTATCGACAAGGCCAAGTGGGACGAACTGCTGCCACTCATGGCCGAGCAGGCACTCGCGTCGGGCAGCCCGGGAAACAATCCGATCGTGCCGACCGCCGAACAGATCGTCGATCTGTACCGGCAGATGTACGCGGGGGTCTAGTTGCACTCACTCCGATGCGCGGGCGGCGACAGTGTCGCGCCGCGTATTTCGGCGTTGCACCAAGATTCCGCCGATCACGGTCACTGCGGCGAGGACGGCCGAGAGCAGGATCGACGACCGCTGCTCCGGCCGCACCACCATCATCACCAGGACGAACACGATGAACCCGATGGCCAGGTAGGTCAACCACGGGTACAGCCACATCCGAACGGCAGGGCGTTCGTCGTCGCGGTCGAGTTGACGCCGCAGCACCAGCTGACTGCTGGCGATGGCGAGGTAGACGAAGAGCGCGACGGCCCCGGTGGTCGCCAGCAGGTAGGTGAAGAGTTTCTCGGGCAGGATGTAGTTTCCGATGACGGCGAGGAACCCGAGCACCATCGAGGCGATCACCGCGACCCACGGCACCCCGTTCGTGGTGATCTTCTTGACCGCCCGGGGTGCGTCACCTCGATCGCCGAGCGAATACAGCATGCGCGACGCGGTGTAGAGCGCAGAGTTCAGGCACGACGCGACGGCAGTCAGGATGACGATGTCCATGATGGTCTCGGCGTGCGGGATTCCCATCTTGGACAGCACGAATTGGTACGAGCCCGTATTGGGGTCCAGTTCGTTCCAGGGCACCAGCGCGACGATGACGAAGATGGAACCGAAGTAGAAGATCGAGATTCGCCAGATGACCGAGTTGGTCGCGCGGGTGATTCCCTTTGCCGGGTCCTTGGATTCGGCAGCGGCGATGGTGACGATTTCCGAGCCCATGAACGAGAACATCGTCGTCAGCATGGCCGCGATCACCGCGCCGAACCCGAGGGGCATGAAGCCGCCCGAGGCCCAGAGTTGGTCCACACCACTGACTTCCGAATCGGGTAGCCACCCCAGGATGGCGGCGATTCCGAGGCCGATGAACGCGATGATCGCCACGACCTTCACCAGCGCGAACCAGAACTCGAATTCGCCGTAGTTTCCGACGCTGATGAGGTTGGTCGCGGTGAGGGCAATGACGATGAGTAGTGCCCACATCCACTGGGCTCCGCCGAGCCAGTTGGTGAGAATGGATGCAGCCGCGGTGGCTTCGACCGGGATCACCAACACCCAGAACCACCAGTAGAGCCATCCGACCGAGAATCCGGCCCAATGCCCGAGCGCGCGTGTGGCATACGTGGAGAACGAGCCGGTGTCGGGATTGGCCGTTGCCATCTCCCCCAGCATGCGCATCACCAAGATCACGAGCGTGCCCGCGAACAGGTACGCCAGCAGCACTGCCGGGCCTGCCGTGGCGATGGCGTTGGCCGAACCCACGAACAATCCCGCGCCGATGACTCCGGCTATCGAAATCATCGTCACGTGCCGTGGTTTCAGGCTGGTACCGAGTCCGTTCTCGCCGGTGTCCGGCTTCTCCGTAATGGCCATCCCTGTAGTCGAACACAATGTGAACGCGGACGCAGCGGGTGACCGATATGTCCAGACAGCCGGTGGTACAGAGATATTGGCGCAAATCCGGGCATACTGGACCGATGAACTCCGAAGCGGGCAGCATCACCGATCCGGTCACCATCGTCGGTGCGGGCATAGCCGGTGCGGCCTGCGCGCGGGTTCTTCGCGACGCAGACGTGCCGTTCCGCATCGTCGACCGAGGCCGAGCTCCGGGTGGGCGGATGTCATCGCCGGAGTTGCACGGCCGTCGCGTCGACCTGGGTGCCGGCTACTTCACCGTCCGAGATCAGGAATTCTCGACGGTGGTCTCCGAGTGGGAGTCGGGTGGATTGGCGCGCCAGTGGGCCAACACGTTCGGCATCCTCAAGCCCGAGACTGCACCGTGCACAACGACCGGACCGGTTCGCTGGGCTACCCCGAACGGGCTGCGATCGCTGGTACGAAACATGCTCGAGGGCTTCGACATCGAACATTCCACCGAGTTGACCGCATTGCCCGACGGCCACGTCGTGGTCGCCATGCCGGATCCTCAGGCGATGCGACTGACCACAATTCCCGATGCGGTCGACTACGTACCCGTCATCTCGGTGGCGTGTGGGTTCGACGTGCTCGACATTCCCTTCCGGGACGCAGCGTTCGTCAACGATCATCCCGATATCGATTTTGTCGTCGACGACGGTGCACGCCGCGGAGACGGCGCTCCGGTTCTGGTGGTGCACACCACGTCGGAACGAGCGCAGCAGCATCTCGACGACCCCGACGGTGCGATCGCCCCAGTTGTCGACGCCCTTCGCGAATTGTCCGTCGCATCCACGCAACCCACATGGACCCACGCTCATCGGTGGACCTTCGCCAAGCCCGCAGCGCAGCACGATTCCAACTTCGCGCTTCGCGAGCAGGACGGACGCTTCGTCGGTTCGGCGGGCGATCAGTGGTGCGAGTCCGGAGTGCCCCGAGTGGAGAGCGCCTGGCGTTCGGGCACGGATATGGCGCGTGCGCTGGTCGACGCCCTCCGGCACTGAACCTCGCGGCGCGACTGCTCCACTCCCTTGTGCGCTCGGGTTCCCTCGTGGCGGTAGCGCAATCGGCGTGGACCGTTGCCGTGTTCATGCCCGCCGATGCCACCGAAAACAGTGCGCGCGAACATCTCTCAACCGGATCGCCGGCAGCTACGTCGACCGTAGGATAGTTACTTTAATTCTTGTTCACTATTTCTAAGTATGTACACATTTAACCGGTTAAGGTGTGACGACACGTGCAGATCTCGCCCCCTCGTCGCCGTCGCACACAGAATCGGAGCAGTCCGTGGCCACCATTCGCACCCCTGAGCAGACCAGACGCCGTGGCGTACTCGCTGCCACGGTCGGCACCATCGTCGAGTACTACGACCTCACCGTCTACGCCTACCTCGCGGTCGTCGTCAGCCCATTGTTCTTCCCCGGCGACGACCCGACTGCGTCGTTGCTCGCGAGTCTGGCCGTCTTCGCATCTGCCTACCTGATGCGTCCGATCGGCGGAATCTTCTTCGGCCGCCTCGGTGACAGACACGGCCGCAAGCGCGCCTTGTTGTTCTCTGTTCTGCTCATGGGCGTCGGCAGTGCACTGATGGCCTTCCTCCCCACCTACGAGAACGCGGGGGTTCTCGCGCCGATCCTGTTGGTCATCGCCCGTCTGGTCCAGGGCTTCTCGGCCGGTGGAGAACTCGGAGGCGCGCTCACATACGTCTACGAGACGGTCGGCGAAAAACGCAAGGGGCTCGGTGCGTCCTTCGTCGCACTGGGTAGCAACAGCGGTTTCGCACTCGCGGCCATCGCCGTGGCGATCACCTCCACACTCACCACCGACGCGCAGATGACCAGCTGGGGCTGGCGAATTCCGTTCCTGCTCGGCATCCCCCTGGTGCTGTTCTGTCTCTGGACCCGCACGCGAATCGAAGACACCCCGCAGTTCGTCCATGCAGCCGCGGAAAACGAGGTGGCGAAGGCACCGTTGACCGAACTACTTCGCACTCATCCCAAGCAGGTTCTGCAGGTTTTCGGACTGGGTGTGGCTCAGAACGCAACCGGATACATGGTGCTCACCTACATCGGCATCCATCTGGTGCGCGAAGGCGGATTCAGTCAGAGTTCGGTCACCTGGACTGCGGCCGGTGTCATCGTGCTCGTCGCGGCGTCCATGCCGCTCGCCGGGCTGCTGGTCGATCGGTTCGGCAGCGTGCGTGTGCTGGCCAGCGGATTACTCGCCTCGGCGCTGCTCGCGTACCCGGCAATGTCGATGATGAGTGGACACGGGTTGTTCGTTGCTGCAATTGCTTTCATGTTCTTCGCGGTAGGCACACCCTTGATCCAGACGGCAACCGCTCCCCTGTTCCCGTCGTTGTTCGACTCGCGAGTTCGACTGACCGGCGTCGCTCTCGGATTCAACATTGCGACGATCGCCACGGGTGGGGCCGCCGCCTACATTGCGACGTGGCTCATCGACCGCACCGGAAGCTCGGTGTCACCTGCGTACTTCGTCATCGGCTCCGCCGTGATCGGAATGATCACTCTGGCGACCATTCGTCAGAAGACCTACGGCGGGTTGCGGACAGCCAGCCGAGCCGCAGACGTACTGCCGTCGACGAGTGCGCTCGACAACGACGTCAGCGTCCGACGAAGGTGACCGTCTCGTCCAGAGGCGCTCGGCCGGTACGAAATCCGTTGATCGAGTGTGTCTCGTCCGGGTAGCCGAAGGAGATGCCGGCCACCACTTTTCGAGTGTCCGGGATGTCGAACCACTCGTGCAGGAACGGTGAGTACGCGGCCAGGGCTGCTTGTGCAATGGCTCCGAGACCGAGACTCTGGGCGGCCAGCAGGAAAGTCTGCAGATACAACCCGCAATCGACCGCGCCGTACACACCCAGGTCGGCGTCGGTGGTGATGATGGCTGCATGCGGCGCGTCGAACAGCTCGTAGTTGCGAATGAATTGACGCGTCGTCGCCTCGGTGTCGGACTTGACCACCCCGATGCTCTCGTACAGTGCTCCGCCGCATTCACGTCGCCGTGCACGGTGCAGAGCGTTGTAATTCGCCGGGAACGGAAAGTCCGGTTGCGGCACACCGGACGCCACGTGCTCCACCAAGGCGTCGGAGAACTTCCGGGTGGCATCGCCTTCGGTCACGATGATCTGCCACGACTGGGTGTTGGACCAAGACGGTGTGCGCCGGGCGGCTGACAGGAGCTGTTCGAGTACCTCGCGCGAGACCTGCTTCGGCAGGAACTGCCGGCACGAGTACCTCTCGTCGAGTAGTTCTGTCAGCGCGTCGTACCGGGTCACATCGTCCGCCTCGTGTCGGTGCCATCGGGTGCGGGTCGAACGTAACACCACGGCTGCGCCCGACGGTCGGCTGCTGGACCGTCGGGCGCAGGGTGCTGCTACTGCAGGGGTAGCAGGATGTCTTTCACTCGCGGGTCGGTGGCCAGGAATTCCTGCACCGCAGGATCCCTGAAGGCCGCAACGAGATTCTTGATGTTGTCGGTATCGGCCCAGCGGCTACCGATGGTGAGCTGGCCGGCGAACTCGTCCGGTGCAGGCGGCGCGAAGATCTGCTTCTCGACGGGGATGCCTGCGGCGAGGTAGTACTCGGTGTAGCCCACTGCTGCATCGAGATCCGGCAGCGCCCGCGATTGCGCTGCGAAGTCCAGCAGCGTGAACTGCAGGTTCTTCGGGTTTCCGACAATGTCCTTCTGCGTGGCCGTCGACTTGTCGACCGCGGGGTCGAGAGTGATCAGACCTGCTCGTTCGAGTACCCACAGGCCCTGGGCTTCGTTGGCCGGGTCGGAGTACAGCGACACTGTAGCGCCGTCCGGCAATTGGGCCGGGTCGGAGTACTTGTCGGACCAGAGTCCGAAGCCCCAGCGAAACACCGGAGTTGCGGCTTCCTCCTGGAAGTCCGGGTTGGATTCGAGGACCTGGCCGAGCCACAGCTTGTGCTGGTAGACCGTGGCGGCCACTTCGCCCTCACTCACCGCGCGGTTGATGGTGTTGCTGTCGGCGAGTCCGCGGAATGCGACTGTGATGCCGTACTCGGGGGCAACCTGGTCAGCGACGAATTCGACCAGGGCCTGCTCGGATGCATTGCCTTCGGCAGTGGCGACAACAAGGGTTGCGCCCTCGGTCTCGTTGGCCGAGGCCGTGTCGCCGAAGAACGCGATGCGGACAACCCCCGCTAGGGCGATCAGCAGTACGACGGCCGCGATGATCCAGGGCGCCTTTCGACGGTTCTTCAGCTCGAAGCCGTGTGCTTCGGTGGACGTTGTCATGGTGGATGGACCTCTCGAATGTGGTTCAGACAGTGCGCACAGCGCGTTGATGAGGTGTGGCGTAGCGAACGAGCGCGTCGCCGACGAGCTGGACGGCGGCGACGGTGAGAATCAGGATGACGATCGTTGCGATCATGACGGTGTGATCGAATCTTTGGTATCCGTATGTGACTGCGACATAACCGATTCCGCCCGCACCGATCGTTCCGGCGATGGCCGAGTATTCGATCATGGCGATGACGTTGATGGTCAATCCACCGATGATCGACGGCACCGCCTCGGACAACTGCGTGGTGGTGACCTGCAATGTGGAGCCACCCGACGCCCGGGCGACGTCGACCACCGACGTCGGGACCGAGCGCAGAGAGTTCTCGACGATGCGGGTGAAGAACGCGATGCCCGCCAACGACATCGGCACCACAGCGGCCGCGATACCGATGTTGGTTCCGGTGATCCATCGCGTGACCGGAACCAGTGCTGCCATCAAGATCAGAAACGGCAACGACCGCCCGATACTGACGATCCAGCTGATGGGCGCATGGAGCACCGGGTTCTCGAACAGCCCGCCGGGGCCCAGGTTGAACAGCGCCGAACCCAGCGGTACACCGACGAGCACCACGATGAACATCACTATCCCGACCATCGTCAGTGTGTCGCCCAATGCGGGCAACAGCAGTGCGGGCAGTTCATCGACCGGAACCTTGTTGCCTGCGGCCACAATTGCGATCACGACGCGGCCTCGAGGATGGGCTGCTCGGTGAGCGGCGAACCGGACAACCCCAGCGCTTCCAGTGCACCGGGAACGCGTGCACTCAGGTGGGCACCGATGCCGAGTGACGCGCTGCCGACAGCTACTCCGGCGACAACCTGGACCGATGCCCCGAGTAGCGCGACCGGTGAGCCCAGGTCCTGGCCCAACCGGCCGATCCAGTCCTGCGGAACCTCGGGCGAGTCATAGGTAACGTTCCATTGCACGTCGCCGGCCGCGGCCTGTGCGTCCTCACGCCTGGGGCGCAGCTCGTAACCGAGCGCCGACGTGTGGTCGGTCAGCAGATCGACGAGGTTCCCGGATTCGACGATACGTCCGTGATCGAGTCGAGCTACCGAATCCGCGGCTCGCAGAACGGTATCCATTTCATGGGTGATGAACACGATGGCAAGGTCGAGGTCCTGGCGCAGTTCTCGCAGCAACTCGACCACCGATTCGGTGGTCTGCGGATCCAAGCCGGAGGTGGCCTCGTCGGAGAGCAGCACCGACGGTCGAAGCGCCAACGCTCGCGCAATTCCCACTCGTTGACGCTGTCCGCCCGAGAGTTGAAAGGGATAGCGAGCGGCTTTGTCGGACAAACCGACTCGGTCGAGAAGCTCACCCACTCTCCTGGCCGTCTCGGCTTTCGTGGCCCCGAGGAAGTCCAATGGCAAGGCGACGTTCTCCGCCACGGTTCGACGCGAGAGCAGACTCGAAGACTGAAACACGGTACCGATGCGCCGCCGCGCCACCCGAAGTTGCTTGGCATTCAACGCCGTCAGGTCGTCCCCGTTGACGATTACCGAGCCCGAGGTGGGCCGGGCGAGCAAGTTGATGCATTGGGCCAGCGTGCTCTTGCCGGCACCACTGGGGCCGACCACGGCGAGAATCTCGCCGGACCGAACCGAGAAATCCAGCCGGTCGAGTACGACGGTTGTGTTCTTCCCCGTCCCGTAGGTCTTGGTCAACTGCGCTATTTCGATCATGCTCCGACGCTCTTTTCAGTGATGTGACGGCGCAACACTGAGGTGTCGGCGGCTCGATGACCAGCTATCGACTCATCACGATCCGAACTGTTCCCACCGGCCTGGGTCGTCGGTAGCGTCGCACCGCTGTCGAATCCAGACAGGTCGTCCCGCCGAAGGAGTTACCCCGTGTCACGCGAGATTCGTTTCAATGCCTTCGACATGAATTGCGTCGCGCATCAGTCCCCCGGTCTGTGGCGTCATCCGCTCGATCAGTCGTGGCGATACAAGGAACTCGGCTATTGGACCGACCTGGCTAAGTTGTTGGAACGAGGCCTGTTCGACGGATTGTTCGTCGCCGACGTCCTCGGCACCTACGACGTGTACGGCGGCAATCACGACGCCGCCATCCGGCACGGTGCGCAGATACCGGTGTCGGACCCACTCCTGCTCGTCAGTGCGCAGGCTGCCGTCACCGAGCATCTGGGCTTCGGCATCACTGCGGGTACCGGCTTCGAGCACCCGTATCCGTTCGCGCGCAGACTTTCCACACTCGATCATCTGACGAACGGCCGGATCGGATGGAACGTCGTGACCGGGTATCTGCCGTCGGCGGCGCAGAACATGGGCCACGACGATCAGCTGAAGCACGACGATCGTTACGACCATGCCGACGAATATCTCGAGGTGCTGTACAAGTTGTGGGAGGCGTCGTGGGACGACGACGCGGTGGTCCGCGATCGCGAAACCGGCGTGTTCACCGACCCCGCCAAGGTGCATCGAATCGATCACCGCGGCAAGCACTTCACGGTGCCCGGAATCCATCTGGCGGAGCCGTCGCCGCAGCGGACGCCGGTGATCTTTCAGGCCGGCGCATCGCCGCGTGGGGTGCGGTTCGCCGCGCAGAATGCGGAGGCGATCTTCGTCGGCGCGCCCACCAAGGAGATTCTGGCGCAGACGGTTTCGAGTATCCGTCGAGCGTTGCGCGATGCCGGCCGTGATCCGTATTCCGCGCGTATCTATCAGCTGCTCACCATCGTCACCGATGAGACATCAGAACTCGCTCACGCCAAGCACGACGAGTATCGGTCGTATGCCAGCGCGGAGGGTGCGTTGGTGTTCATGTCGGGCTGGATGGGCGTCGACCTGTCGCGGTATGCACTGGACGAGCCGCTCGGCAACGTCGAGAGCAATGCCATTCAGTCGTTTGTTGCGTCGTTCCAGTCCATTGGAGCCGATGGCAAAGAGTGGACGGTCCGCGACATCGCCGAGTGGGGCGGTATCGGAGGTGCCGGTCCGCGCATCGTCGGCTCCCCCGGCGAGGTCGCGGATCAGTTGCAGGAGTGGGTGGACGAGACCGACGTGGACGGCTTCAATCTCGCCTACGCCATCACACCGGGAACCTTCGAGGACGTCGTGCACTACGTCGTACCCGAATTGCAGCGCCGCGGCGTCTATCGCACCGAATACACGCCGGGCACATTGCGCCACAAGCTCTTCGGCAAGGGCGATCGACTGCCCGAGGAACACCGGGCACAGCAGATCGTTCGGGAGGTCGAGAGCCATCGCACGCAGGCGTGACCCCCGATCGGACGCGGCCCTGAATACCCTCTGACTCCGTCATGTGTGCGCATCCGTACCAGAACATGTGCACGCTGGTTCGATGCAGCCGAACCGTCTCGCGCTTGGATGAATTCTGTCGCCCCACTCGACCGAGAACGACTCTCGTCCGTGGGGTACCTCGCGAGGTCACTGTCGCCCTCCGAGTATCAGTGCCGCTGTACATCGGCGGCTCAGCCATTTCGACAGGAGCGCCATGACCGACTCACCGGTGGAAGACGTACACGCCATCCAAGAACTCAACGCTCGTTACAACTTCGCGGTGGACGAAACCGACGGTCCTGCCTGGGCCGACTGTTTCACGTCCACGGGCGTCTTCAACGCCCTCCTTCCGGGCCAGACCCCGACTGGCACAGAGGAACTGGTTCGCTTCATGCCCATCGTCACCGAGGCGTTCGGGCGAATGCACCACCTCACGACCAACGAGATCATCACGGTGAGCGGCAACGAAGCCACTCAGAAGTGCTATCTCCTCTTCTTCTCGGCGAAAGACGGACGTACCGAAGGGACCATCTGCGAGTACAACGACGCGCTCGAAAAGACGAACAGCGGGTGGAAGTACTCGCGCAGGGACGTCACCGCGCACACCAAGATCGCTGACTTCACCGCCGTCACCGAACCCGTCTGACCACTCGCGAAACGAAGAAGGCAATCATGGATTTCGAAGACAAGGTAGTTCTGATCACCGGTGCAGCCGGCGGCATCGGCCACGCTGCGACAAAGGCGTTCGCCGAACAAGGTGCGACGTTGGTGTTGGTGGATCTGTCACTGTCGGCGCTCGAGAAGATCGCCGCCGATCTGGGCCTCCCCGAGAACCGACTGCTACTCGTCGCAGCCGATGTCAGGAGCGAAAGTGAGGTCGAGGGATACGTCGCCGGTGCCACAACGCGGTTCGGCAGGATCGACGTCTTCTTCAACAATGCGGGCGTGGAAGGTAAGACCGGAGCCCTGGTCGATACCGACGCCGAGACCGTGGACACGATCCTCGACGTGAACGTCAAGGGATCGTTCTTCGGCATCAAACACGTTCTGTCGACGATGATCACACAGAAGTCGGGTGCCATCGTCAACACGTCGTCGATGGCCGGGTTGATCGGCTTTCCCGCCCTCGGTGTGTACACCGCCTCGAAGCACGCTGTGATCGGCCTGACGCGCGTGGCTGCGTTGGAAGCAGCAGACAGCGGTGTTCGAGTGAACGCAGTGTGTCCCGGTCCGGTGAACACTCGCATGATGCGCGGAATCGAAAACGGCCTGTCGGCCGACAACCCCGAGGCAGCGAAGTCTCAGTTCGCCGACAGCACCGCGATCAAGCGGTACGCCGAGCCCGAGGAGATCGCAAATGTCGTGCTCTTCCTGGCCTCGGACAAGGCGTCCTACGTCACCGGAAGCATCTTCACCGCGGACGGCGGCATGACCGGAATGTGATCGTCGGCGCTCACCGCCCCGAAGCAGACAGTGCACCGGGCGGTGAGCACGTCCGTCGGTGTCATGACGACGGAGACGCAGCTCGTCGACCGAGGTATTCCGAAGGCAGACAGCCTTTGTGCGTTCTGAAGACACGATTGAGATGCGACAGGTCCGCGAAACCCCACCGAGCTGCGAGGGTGGACATCGACGTCGGCCGGGTCGCCGAGTCGAGATCTGCGGCGCACGCCTCGACTCGCGACTTCATGACAGTTCGGGCATACGAGAGGTCGGTCTCCTCGTACAGCTGGTGGAGCTTGCGTACGGAGATGGAAAAGCGCCGCGCGGTGTGCTCGGCAGGCACCGATCCAAATCGAATCTGTTCTGCCACATAGGTGTTGATGGCGGCTCTCGTCTCGGCTCGGATGCTCCGGCCGTCGACGGCCCCTTCTTCTCTGCTCGATCCGGCCGCTGATGCGATGAGAGTGAGCAGTGCCGAATTGGTGGCAAGGACATCCGCGCGCCCCATTCGATCGGCGCGCTGCCACACCGCAGTCATCGCGGCGCCGGCTACGTGCGCGGACGCATTGGCCGGCGAGAAAGATACTGCGGTTCTCCCGTTCGAGTCCGTGATCAACGGTTTCAACATGCCGTTGGGGACCTTCATCGACAGCACTCTCCACCTGCTCCGGTAATCGAGTCCGAACGGTCGAGTGGCATCGAACAACGCGAAATCGCCTGCGTTCACGACACACGTCCGGCCTGCCTGACTCCCGACACAGGTGCCCTCCAAGACCAGATTCACGAACGTCACGTCCTCCGTGGTTCTCGCTACCTCTGAACGCCCGTGAATGTGGAGTTGAGGCTCCGACGCGATTTCCGCAAGCCGAATGGATCCAACCGGTGCAGCGCGAACCCACCCGCTCATCGCGCCGGGTGTCGACGAGGCTGTCGGGTCTGCGGCCGGGCGGCGGGGGAACAACGGTGTGAACGCGTCGCAGATCGCGTCGCGCCAGTAGCCGAATTGGTCGGTCACCGGCAGGTCTTCCGTCGTCCAATGCTCCATGGTCAAGCCTCGCCCGTATCGAAGTTCGCGCTCGTCCCACCGATGATGCTGGGCAGTCGTTTCCGAGCCGTTGCACGTGAGGAGTCGACGCGTAACCGTCACCTCACGCAGCCGACGAACCGGATGTGAAGCGCCGTGAGCATGGACGGGCAGATACGGACGAGGTCGACTGTGACCGATGATGACCGGCGGGCCGAATCAGGGACGACGACACCTGTGGCAATTCGATCGAGGGTGGGCGCAGAGGGGTTCGAACCCCCGACCGCTGGTGTGTAAAACCAGAGCTCTACCGCTGAGCTATACGCCCGAGTACCGGTGGCCTAGGGACAACCCCGGGCCACCGGAACGCTTGGAGAAATTTATCGTGTCTGATCTCTAACTACAATTCCGCAGGTCAGCTCACTTGTGCGAGAGCCTCGGCCCACGATGAACTGTCGCGAGCCTCGCCGGGTCCGTTCATTTCGGCGAACCGGATGATTCCGGATTTGTCGACCACGAACGTTCCACGATTGGCGAACCCGGCGCTGTCGTTGAACACGCCGTACGCCTGAGCAACCTCGCCGTGCGGCCAGAAGTCCGACAGCAGCGGAAAGGTGTAACCCTGTTCTGCAGCCCAGATCTTGTGGGTCGGAGGCGGACCGACCGAGATTGCCAGGATGGCAGTCTCGTCGTTCTCGAAGGTCGGTAACTCGTCGCGCACTTTGCACAGCTCGCCCTGGCACGTGCCGGTGAAGGCCAGTGGATAGAACACGAGCAGAACGTTTTTCACGTTCCTGTACGACGACAACGTGACCAGCTGGTTGTTCTGGTCTTTGAGGGTGAAGTCGGGCGCAACCGCGCCAACCTCGATCGGCATCTAGAACCGTCTTCCTGTGTCGAGAATCGGCCTACCGCTTGGTGGCAGGGGTTTTGGGCTGAACCAATCGACTTCCGATCCAGTCACCGAGGTTTGCCGCAGAGGTCTGCGTCAATCCTGCGGTCGGGGCGGACTCGGCAATCTCACTGGGTTCGACGTGACCGGACATGCCGGTCTTGGGGCTGAGGACCCACACGATGCCGTCGTCCGAGAGCGGACCGATGGCATCCATGAGTGCATCGACCAGGTCACCGTCTCCGTCGCGCCACCACAGCAGTACAACGTCGATCACCTCGTCGGAATCCTCGTCGAGGGTCTCGCCACCGATCGCATCTTCTACGTCGGCGCGCAGATCATCGTCGGTGTCCTCGTCCCAGCCCAGCTCCTGTACGACCATGTCGCGAGTGATGCCAAGTTTCTGAGCGTAGTTCTGAGCGTCCGCCGCGGCGACCACGGTGGTGACCTCCTTGAATTGTGGGTGCAGTAGTCAAAGCGAACAGTGTTGAAGCCGTTCGCGCAAGCTGACCGCGCCGAAATTGAGTACATAAATTTCTACTGGTGGGTATTGGACCTCTGTACTACCAGAACCGACGAGATGCGGCAGGATTGGGGAGGAATCACGAGAACGAGGAAAGTAGACCGCCGTCACAGGGGCGGGTCTACCGGGACCGGGCGCCACACCGAGCGTCCGCCACATTGAGGAGTGCACACGTTGTCCGAAGTGAACAGCGGCGAACGGCAGAACACATCGTCTGCAGGCAAGAAGGGCTCGGACGGCCGGGTCCGCGTCATCCGCGAGGGTGTCGCGTCGTACCTGCCCGATATCGACAACGACGAGACCAACGAATGGATCGAGTCGTTCGACGGCTTGCTGGAGAGGTCCGGTCCCAACCGCGCTCGCTACCTGATGCTCAGGTTGCTCGAGCGCGCCGGTGAGCGCCGCGTGGCGCTGCCGTCGCTGACGTCGACGGATTACGTCAACACCATTCCCACCGAGAACGAGCCGTGGTTCCCCGGCGACGAGTCGATGGAACGTCGCTACCGTGCCTGGATTCGTTGGAACGCCGCGATCATGGTGCACCGCGCGCAGCGTCCCGGCGTCGGCGTCGGTGGCCACATCTCCACGTACGCCTCGTCGGCTGCTCTGTACGAGGTCGGCTTCAACCACTTCTTCCGTGGCAAGGACCACCCGGGCGGCGGCGACCACATCTTCATCCAGGGCCACGCCTCCCCCGGTATCTACGCCCGCGCCTTCCTCGAAGGTCGCATCCCGGCCGAGCGCATGGACGGCTTCCGCCAGGAAGCCAGCCACGTGAACGAGGGCGGCGGACTGCCGTCGTACCCGCACCCGCGTCTGATGCAGGACTTCTGGGAGTTCCCGACGGTGTCGATGGGTCTCGGCCCGATGAACGCCATCTACCAGGCGCGCTTCAACCATTACCTCAACGATCGCGGCATCAAGGACACCTCCGATCAGCACGTGTGGGCGTACCTCGGCGACGGCGAGATGGACGAGCCGGAATCGCGTGGACTCGCGCACGTGGCCGCCACCGAGGGCCTCGACAACCTCACCTTCGTCGTCAACTGCAACCTGCAGCGTCTCGACGGCCCGGTGCGCGGTAACGGCAAGATCATCCAAGAACTGGAGTCGTTCTTCCGCGGAGCCGGCTGGAACGTCATCAAGGTCGTCTGGGGCCGCGAGTGGGACTCGCTGCTGCACAAGGACCGCGACGGCGCGCTGGTGAACCTCATGAACACCACGCCCGACGGCGACTTCCAGACCTACAAGGCCAACGACGGCAGCTACGTCCGCGATCACTTCTTCGGCCGCGATCCGCGCACCAAGGAGCTCGTCAAGGATCTCTCGGACGACGAGATCTGGAACCTCAAGCGCGGCGGCCACGACTACCGCAAGGTGCACGCTGCCTACGCGGCCGCGATGTCGCACAAGGGCCAGCCGACGGTCATCTTGGCGCACACCATCAAGGGCTACACCCTCGGCAAGCACTTCGAGGGCCGTAACGCCACGCACCAGATGAAGAAGCTGACGCTCGACGATCTCAAGACGTTCCGCGATCTCCAGCACATCCCGATCTCCGACGAGGAGCTCGAGAAGGATCCGTACATGCCGCCGTACTACCACCCCGGTGCGGACGCTCCCGAGATCCAGTACATGCTCGATCGTCGTAACAAGCTCGGCGGATTCGTTCCGGAGCGGCGAGTGGACGTCAAGCCGCTGCCACAGCCCGGCGACGACACGTACAAGACGCTCCGCAAGGGTTCCGGCAAGCAGGAAGTCGCCACCACCATGGCACTCGTGCGCGTCATGAAGGAGCTGTTGCGCGACAAGGAGATCGGCCACCGAATCGTGCCGATCATCCCCGATGAGGCCCGCACGTTCGGTATGGACTCGTGGTTCCCGTCGCTCAAGATCTACAACCGCAACGGCCAGCTCTACACCTCGGTGGACTCGGAGCTGATGCTCGCCTACAAGGAGAGCTCGGTCGGCCAGATCCTGCACGAGGGCATCAACGAGGCCGGTTCCACGTCGTCGTTCACCGCGGTCGGTACCTCGTACGCCACGCACGGCGAGGTCATGATCCCGCTGTACATCTTCTACTCGATGTTCGGATTCCAGCGCACCGGCGACGGTCTCTGGGCTGCCGCGGACCAGATGGCTCGCGGATTCGTCCTCGGTGCCACCGCCGGCCGCACCACCCTGACCGGTGAGGGTCTGCAGCACGCCGACGGTCACTCGCTGCTGCTGGCGTCGACCAACCCGGCGGCCGTGGCCTACGACCCGGCGTTCTCGTACGAGATCGCACACATCGTCAAGGACGGTCTGCGCCGGATGTACGGCGGCACCGAGGGCGTGGAAGGCTTCGGCGGCGAGAACATCTTCTACTACATCACCCTCTACAACGAGCCGTACGTACAGCCGGCCGAGCCGGAGAACCTCGACGTCGAGGGTCTGCTCAAGGGCATCTACCGGTTCGCGGCTCCGCAGGAGGGCGACGGACCCGAGGCACAGCTGTTGGCGTCCGGCGTCGGCATGGTCTCGGCCCGCAAGGCCCGTGAGCTGCTGTTCGAGGAATGGGGCGTTCGTTCGGCCGTGTGGTCGGTGACCTCGTGGGGCGAGCTGCGCCGCGACGGCGTCGAGGCCGAGAAGGAATCTCTGCGCAATCCCGGTGCCGACAAGCGCGTTCCGTTCGTCACCTCGGCACTGGCCGACGCGCACGGTCCGGTCGTCGCATCCTCGGATTGGATGCGGGCGGTTCCGGACCAGATCCGTCAGTGGGTTCCGGGCGATTACGTCACCCTCGGCACCGACGGCTTCGGATTCTCCGATACGCGTCCGGCCGCGCGACGGGTGTTCAACGTCGACGCCGAGTCGATCGTCGTCGCCACGCTGTCCGCGCTCGCGGACTCCGGTGAGATCGACAAGTCCAAGGCCGTCGAGGCCGCGGAGAAGTACAAGATCGACGACGTCACCGCTGCGCCGACGTCGTTCGCCGACACCGGTTCCGCGTAGGTTCCACCCTTGTTCGACCGACCCCCGTCCCACGTCGCGAAGTACGTCCATCGCGATAGGGGCGGGGGTCGGGCGTAGGTTCTCCTTATGTCCGATGCGAAACCCGGTTCACCGGACAGTGCGTCCGCACGTGATGTGTCCCGACGCGACGCCTACCGTGAGGCGTTGCGCGAATCGTTGACCTCGGACAACGAAGTGCACCTTCCGGTCGCCTCGTTGGCACCCTCGCGCCAGAAGCGCGATCCCCTGCCCGATGCCCTGCTGCGTCGCGTCAAACAGTTCTCCGGCCGACTCTCGACCGAGGCCGTGACGACGATGCAGGGCCAACTGCCGTTCTTCGGTGATCTCGACGCCGCCCAACGCGCAAGTGTGCAGTTGTTGATTCAGACAGCCGTCGACAACTTCCTCGAGTGGCTCAAGAACCCCAACAGCGATATTCGCTTCTCGCTCGATGCCTTCCAGGTCATTCCGCAAGACCTTGCCCGACGCCTCACTCTGCGCCAGACCGTCGACATGGTCCGGGTGGCGATGGAGTTCTTCGAGCAATGGCTCCCGGCGCTGGCACGCAACGATCAGCAGTTGGTGGCCCTGACCGAGGCCGTGTTGCGCTACGGACGCGAGCTCGGTTTCGCTGCAGCGTCGGTCTACGCCAGCGCCGCCGAATCACGCGGAGCCTGGGACACCCGCCTCGAAGCCCTCGTGGTCGACGCCGTCGTGCGCGGAGACACCGGCTCGGACATGCTCTCGCGCGCCGCCACGTTGAACTGGGACGCCACTGCGCCCGCCACGGTGTTGGTCGGCACTCCCCCGGACGATCGGGGCGTGTCGGTGGTCGGAACCGTGCACGCCGTCGCGCAGAAGCACGGCCGCGCCGCGTTGGCCGTCGTGCAGGGCACGCGGTTGGTGATGGTGGTCAGTGGTCAACTCGACGACACTGCCACCCATCGCGCCTTCATCGACGACATGCTGCAGAACTTCTCGGACGGACCCGTCGTCATCGGCCCGACCACTCGGACTCTCGGGGCGGCGCATTCGAGCGCGGTGGAGGCGTTCGCGGGTATGCAGGCCGTGGCCGGCTGGCGGGGTGCGCCGCGTCCGGTGCACGCCGGTGAGCTGTTGCCCGAACGGGCACTGCTCAACGACGGTGCAGCGATATCGGCGTTGAACGATCACGTGGTCGTTCCGTTGGCGGCGGCAGGTTCGGGATTGGCCGACACCCTCGATGCGTATCTCGACTGTGGCGGAGCTGTAGAAACCTGCGCACGGCAGCTGTTTGTTCATCCAAATACCGTCCGGTATCGGCTCAAGCGCATCGCCGAGGTCACCGGTCGCGACCCCACTCACCCGCGGGATGCGTACGTGCTCAGAGTTGCAGCAACGGTAGGTAGGTTGGCTCGAACGCATCACGAACCGCCCCATCCTGCCCCATATGTCACACAGGTCACATTCGGAGAAGTAGTCACGTAACGCCGAACCACCCTCCGGCGATAGCGGTTCCCCACGAGGCAATTTGTAGGGTTCCCACAAATTGCTTGTCGAGAGTTCATCGAGCGCGACATCACCCATTCGGCACCCGACGGTGTTCTCTTAACCCTGTGATTGCGTTGCTTGCGCCCGGTCAGGGCTCCCAGACTCCCGGCATGCTGCTGCCTTGGCTCGAATTGCCGGGTGCAGCAGACCGACTCGCGTTGTGGTCGAAGGCCTCCGGTCTCGATCTCGTCCGTCTCGGTACCACTGCTACCGCCGAGGAGATCACCGATACCGCGGTGACCCAGCCCCTGGTCGTGGCATCCGCCTTGCTCGCATTCGAAGAGATCGCCTCGCGCGGCCTGTTCCCCGAAGACACCATCGTCGCCGGACACTCGGTGGGCGAACTCGCCGCTGCCGCAATCGCAGGCGTCATCTCCTCCGACGACGCCGTGTCGCTCGCCGCCGTCCGCGGCGCAGCAATGGCCAAGGCATGCGCACTCGAGCCGACCGGCATGTCCGCCGTTCTCGGCGGCGACGAAGCTGCTGTCCTGGCCCGCCTCGAAGAGCTGGACCTCGCTCCGGCCAACGTCAACGCTGCCGGTCAGATCGTTGCGGCCGGACTGCTCACCAAGCTTGCCGAGTTGGCCGAGAGCGCACCCGAGAAGGCTCGGGTTCGCGCACTGCCGGTCGCAGGCGCGTTCCACACCAAGTACATGGCGTCCGCGGGCGATACCGTCGCCGCAGCCGCTGCCGCCATCACCCCGTCGGAACCGACGCGGACGCTGCTGTCCAATTCGGACGGTCAGCCCGTGGCCTCGGGTGCCGACGCACTGAACAAGCTTGCTGCTCAGGTCACTCGCCCCGTGCGATGGGATCTGTGCAATGCCTACCTGCGTACCGCGCAGGTCACCGGACTTGTGGAACTGCCCCCGGCAGGCGCGCTGGTCGGCATCGCCAAACGCGAACTGCGTGGCGTCGCCAACCTCGGCCTGAAGACACCGGCGGACATTTCCGCAATGGCCGAGCTCGGTTAGCTCGACCCCACACACCCCGCAGTCACAGAACTGCGGATCACACTTCCACTCCCCGAGTGGCAGAAATGCACAATCGCGTCTCGAAGCACATGACTTCGGCGTTCTACACAGAAGAGAAGGGAGCCACAACAGTGGCCAGCCAGGAAGACCTCATCGCCGGACTTGCAGAGATCATCGAGGAGGTCACGGGCATCGAACCGTCCGAGGTGACCATCGAGAAGTCCTTCGTGGACGACCTCGACATCGACTCGCTCTCCATGGTCGAGATCGCAGTGCAGACCGAGGACAAGTACGGCGTGAAGATCCCCGACGAGGACCTCGCAGGTCTGCGCACCGTCGGCGACGCCGTCAACTACATCCAGAAGCTCGAAGCGGAGAACCCCGAAGCCGCAGAAGCTATCAAGGCCAAGCTCGACGACTCCGCGAGCGAGTGACACGGCCCATGACCAACCCATCCACCGCCAACGGACGCTTCCCCAGTGTCGTCGTCACCAGCCTCGCTGCGACCACGTCACTTGCGGGTGACGTCGATGCCACGTGGAAGGGTCTGCTGAACGGCGACAGCGGAATCGCAACTCTGGAAGACGATTTCGTCGCCGAGTACGACCTGCCCGTGCGGATCGGCGGCCACCTCGCGGTGAACCCGCAGACCCTGCTCTCGCGGGTCGAGATTCGACGCCTGAGCTACGTGGAGCAGCTGGCCACCGTGCTCGGTCGTGAGGTCTGGAAGAACGCCGGGACTCCCGACGTCGATCCCCTCCGCCTCGGCGTGTCGATCGGCACCGGCCTCGGTGGCGGCGATTCTCTCATCGACGCCAACGACAAGATGAAGGCCGGCGGCTACCGCAAGGTGTCTCCGCTCGCCGTTCAGATGGTCATGCCGAACGGCCCCGCAGCGGTCGTCGGACTCGAGCTCAAAGCACAGGCCGGTGTCATCACTCCTGTCTCTGCCTGCTCCTCGGGATCGGAAGCCATCGCACACGCGTGGCGGATGATCGTGATGGGCGACGCGGACATGGTCGTCACCGGCGGCGTCGAGGGTTACATCGACGCGGTTCCGATCGCCAGCTTCTCCATGATGCGGGCGATGAGCACCAACAACGACAATCCGAAGGGTGCGTCACGTCCGTTCGACAAGGATCGTGACGGCTTCGTCTTCGGTGAAGCGGGTGCGCTCATGGTCATCGAGACCGAGGAGCACGCCAAGGCACGCGGCGCAACGATCCACGCCCGCCTGCTCGGTGCCGGAATCACCTCCGACGGGTTCCACCTCGTGGCTCCCGACCCGGAGGGCACAGGTGCCGCGCGCGCCATGAAGCGTGCGATCGAGACCGCAGGATTGCAGAAGTCCGACATCACCCACGTGAACGCCCATGCAACGGCAACTCCCATCGGAGACACCGCCGAGGCGCTGGCGATCAACAAGGCCGTCGGAAATCACGCAGCGGTGTACGCACCGAAATCCGCTCTGGGCCACTCGATCGGTGCCGTCGGCGCCCTCGAGTCGGTACTGACGGTGCTGGCAGTGCGCGAGGGAATCATCCCTCCCACACTGAATTTGGAGAATCAGGATCCCCAGATCGATCTCGACGTCGTCAAGGGCGAGCCCCGCGTCGGACAGATCGATTACGCGATCAACAACTCGTTCGGATTCGGTGGGCACAACGTAGCGCTCGCCTTCGGAAAGGCGTGATGGCCTGAGTCGTCTCCTCGACTCAGCGAATCTCGCTCTCGCAGTGCATGATCCGGACCGGGGCCGTTCCCAGGGAACGGTTCCGGTCCGGGCCTCGCCCCCTCAGGGGCCCTGAAGAAGGACAAGCGATGACTATTCTGGCCCCTGTCACACGATCCGGTACGTCCACCGATCCCCGCGATCCACTCGCCCGCCTCGAGAATCTGTTCGACGCCGGAACCACTGTGCCGCTGCACGATCGGGACAAATCCGGCATCCTCGCAGCATCCGGCGAGATCGACGGCGTCCACACCATCGCGTATTGCTCCGACGCCACCGTCATGGGCGGTGCCATGGGCGTCGACGGCTGCAAGCACATCGTCGCCGCCATCGACACGGCCATCGAGCAGCGCGCTCCGATCGTCGGCGTCTGGCATTCCGGAGGCGCTCGCCTCGCCGAGGGCGTCGAAGCCCTCCATGCCGTCGGGCTCGTCTTCGAGGCCATGGTTCGAGCATCCGGCCTGGTCCCCCAAGTTTCCGTCGTCCTCGGCTTCGCAGCCGGCGGTGCCGCCTACGGTCCTGCGTTGACCGACGTCGTCATCATGGCTCCCGAGGGACGTGTGTTCGTCACCGGTCCCGACGTCGTCCGCAGCGTCACCGGTGAGCAGGTCGACATGGCCTCGCTCGGCGGCCCCGATACCCACCACAAGAAGTCCGGCGTGTGCCACATCGTCGCCGACAGCGAGATGGACGCGTTCACCCGCGCCCGCCGTCTGGTGTCCATGTTCTGCGAGCAGGGCGAATTCGACATCGCGGCCGCCGAGCACGGAGACACCGACCTTCGGGCTCTGATGCCCGAATCCAACCGTCGCGCATACGATGTCCATCCGATCGTCCACGAGTTGCTGGACAACGTCGAAGGGGAATCGACCTTCGAGGAGTTCCAGGGCGGCTGGGCCCGCAGCATCGTCATCGGCCTCGGACGCATCAGCGGCCGCACCGTCGGCGTCATCGCCAACAACCCCATTCGTCTCGGCGGTTGCCTCAACTCCGAAAGTGCCGAGAAGGCAGCCCGTTTCGTGCGCCTGTGCGACGCATTCGGCATCCCGCTGATCGTGGTCGTCGACGTTCCCGGATACCTGCCCGGCGTCAGCATGGAATGGGAAGGCGTCGTCCGCCGCGGAGCGAAACTGTTGCATGCTTTCGCCGAAGCCAAGGTCCCCCGCGTCACCCTGGTGACGCGCAAGATCTACGGCGGCGCATACATTGCCATGAACGCTCGCGCACTCGGTGCCACTGCTGTGTACGCCTGGCCCGGCTCCGAGGTCGCCGTGATGGGCGCGAAGGCAGCCGTCGGCATCCTGCACAAGAAGGCCCTCGCGGCCGCTCCAGAGGAGGAGCGTGAGGCACTGCACGATCGCCTCACCGTCGAGCACGAGAACATCGCCGGCGGCGTCGAGCGTGCCGTCGCCATCGGAGTCGTCGACGAGGTCATCGAGCCGAGCAAGACCCGCAGCACGGTCGCCAAGGCTCTTGCGGCAGCCCCCGCGGCGCGCGGCAACCACAAGAACATTCCGCTCTGATCGTCCGGCTTCGCTTGCGGCCCTGACTCAGCACCCAGCCCCGTCCTCCCCCGGCCGCGTGAATGGACCCTTGCAGGGCCCAGACGCATGTAATGGTCCATTCACGGTGGCTCAATGCGGCTTTCAGGCGCTCTGAGTGGACAACAAAGCCACATTCATCCGGAGCCGAACGGGCTCCAAGGCGGGATGAAGCGGCTACGCGTCGGTCAGTTCTCGATCCACTTGTGGTCGTGAGCCAATCGCAGCATCGCTGATCGAATGTCGAGGATCTGCGCTGCGGTCACTGTTCCGTTGGCCGTCAGCAGCGCCTCGGTCACTTCGGCAGTGAAGTCCGCCTCGGAGAGCACGTCGCAGATGACATCTTCGAGCTGCTGGTGTTCGCTGACCGGAACGTCGTGGAACGGCACGTCGGGCTTGCGCCGGGTGACCAGCGCGGTCGATGCGGGACTGTCGATGATCTGCACCTGAGTGGCCTTGAGACCACGGTCGCCGTCGACGGCCACGTATTCGACGCGAACCCCCGGTGCCAACAGCCTCTTGTCGAAATCCAGATCATTGACGTGAATGAACACGTCCTCGCCGCCCTCGTCCGGCGCTACGAATCCGTACCCCTTGAACTCGTCGAATCGAATCACTTTTCCGGTCGACAACATCGAACTCACCACTCCACAGTCGTTCCCACATGCCTACCCCAGGCACGAACGCGAAACTACCGCGGCTCCGAACCCCCAGCAACTCCCACGACTAGCCGACGTTGCGGCTCAACCACGTCACTTCGGCTCCGGCACCACCGGTGCGGTACGGCTCGAGGGCGGCGTCCCAGTCCGATCCGAGAGCGTGCTCCACGGCCGCGGTGAAGTTGCCCTGGTTGTTCTCCATGAGGGCGCGCAGCCGCATCTCGCCGAGCACCACGTCCCCGTTCGCGCTCGTCGTTCCGCGCCACAGGCCCAACCCTGGCACGTGCGAGAACCGTTCACCGTCGACGCCTTCGCTGGCATCCTCGGTCACCTCGTACCGCAGCATCTGCCACGAGCGCAGAATGCCGGCCAGCTTCGCTCCGGTACCGACCGGGCCCACCCAGTCGGTGGTGGCACGCAGCTGCCCGTCGGAGGCGGGCTGCGCAGACCACTTCAAATTCGCACGGCAATCGAGGGCGTCGGTCAACGCCCATTCGACGTGCGGGCACAGCGCAGCGGGCGACGAGTGGATGTACACAACACCCGATGTCGCTTCTGCGAACTGATTCGATCCACGCATTGCACTACCTCCAGCTTCGACGAGGGACGTCTTCCCCAACGACCTCGACATGCTTCGGCTGGCTGCAGTGAATCAACACGTATGTGTACTAGTGTGCCCCGAGTTACCCCTGTTGCGCCAGTGCAATCTGTGAACGGGCGGTGTTCACCCTGCCAGGACGGCGTCGGACAGCTCCGGCCACAGCGGTTTCGCCCAGTCCCCGAAGGCTCGATCGGTCAACACCACACACGCGGTCCGCACTGACGGATCCACCCACAGGAACGTTCCGGCCTGACCGAAGTGACCGAACGTGGCCGACGAGTTGGTGCTTCCGGTCCAGTGCGGGGTCTTCTCACCGCGCAGCTCGAACCCGAGCCCCCAGTCGCAGGGCTTGTGCGATCCGTACCCGGGCACGATTCCGTTCAGACCCGGAAACTGCACATCTGTCGCCGCGGAGAAGGTCTGCGAGGCGAGGAGCGTGGGCTGCAACAGCTCCGCTGCAAATTTCTTCAGGTCCGCCAGGGTGGAGCTGGCACCGTGGCCCGCCGAACCCGGTAGTGCGGTGTTCGTCATCTGCAGTGGCCGGCATACGCCCTCGTCGAGGTAGTCGGGGAAGGCGATGCCTGCCTCGGTTTCGATCAGTTCGGCCAGCACCTCGAATCCGGCGCTCGAGTAGATCCGCTTGGTGCCGGCCGGTGCCTGGACTGTGCGGTCGCCGAATGCCAACCCCGACGCGTGCGCCAGCAGATGACGAACCGTCGACCCTTCCGGTCCTGCGGGTTGATCGAGCTCCACTGCGCCTTCCTCGACGGCGACCAGAACGGCGTACGCACTGAGCAGTTTGGTGACCGAGGCCAGCTCGTAGACGCGGTCGGTATCGCCGACCTCCTCACGAACTCCGGAGTCGGTGACGACTGCTGCACTGACATGGTCGACGGGCCAGGAGGACGTGAGATCGAGGGTGGTCACGATTGACGAGCCTAATTGTCTGTCGATGACGGTGCCCCGGTCCCCCGCCGGGCTACGCTCGCAGCACATGAGTGGGAGGAATGCGATGTCGGTTGTGTATGGATCGTGCAATCTGTGCGAAGCGATCTGTGGGCTCGAGTTCACGGTGGAGAACGATGCGGTGACGGCCATCCGCGGTGACGAGAAGGACCCTCTTTCGCGCGGCCACATCTGCCCGAAGGCCCTGTCGCTGATCGATCTGCACGCCGATACGGACCGACTCACCACACCGGTCAAACGTGTGGGTGAGAAGTGGGAGAAGATCGGCTGGGACGAGGCCTACGACCTCGTGATCGACGGTCTGATCTCGACCCGCAAGAAGCACGGCCGCAATGCCGTCGGCATCTATCAGGGCAACCCCAACGTGCATTCGATGGGTGCCATGACCCACGGCATTCCTTTCACCTCGCTCCTGCGGACGCGTAATCGATACTCCGCCACGTCGTTGGATCAACTCCCGCATCAGCTCGTCGACCACCTGCTGTACGGGCACCAACTGCTGCTGCCGATCCCGGACATCGATCGAACCGACTTCTTCCTCGTCCTCGGCGGCAACCCGATGGCGTCGAACGGCAGCATGATGACCGTCCCCGATTTCGCCAAGAGAGCGCGGGCACTGCGTAAACGGGGCGGCCGCCTGGTCGTCGTCGATCCACGCAGGACCGAGACCGCGGACATCGCGGACACACACCTGTTCGTTCGCCCCGGCACCGACGCACTGCTGCTGCTCGCGATGATCCACACCATCGTCGCCGACGGCACCGTGACCGTGGCCGACTATGTCGATGGGGCCGATCGGCTCGCGGATCTCGTCGCAGAATTCACACCGGAATCCGTCGCTCCGGTCGTCGGTATCGCTGCGGAGGAGATCTCGACCCTGGCACGTGATTTCGCCTCGGCGAAGTCCGCGGTGGCATACGGCCGAATGGGGGTCTCGACCCAGCAGTTCGGCACCGTGTGCCAGTGGGCGATTCAGGTGCTGAACATCATCACGGGCAATCTCGATCGACCCGGCGGTGCCATGGTGACCGACCCCGCGATCGATCTGATCAAGCAGGGCATCGTCGGCCGCGGCCATTTCGACAAGTGGCGCAGTCGCGTTCGCAACCTGCCCGAGTTCGCGGGCGAATACCCCTGTTCGACGCTCGTCGACGAAATCACCACCGAGGGCAAGGATCAGATCCGCGCGATGGCGGTCCTGTCCGGCAACCCGGTGTTATCGATGCCCGGCGGCACCACCTTGAACGATGCGTTCGCAGGTCTCGATTTCATGGTGTCGTTCGACTTCTACATCAACGAGACCTCGCGTCACGCACACGTGATTCTGCCGCCGACGATGTCTCTCGAACGCGACCACTACGATCTGATCTTCAACTCCTTCGCGGTCCACAACACCGCCAAGTACATGCCGGCCGTCCTTCCCAAGAAAGCTGGGGCAAAGCATGATTGGGAGATCTTCCGGGATCTGTCGCTCCGCTACAAGAGCCGGATGGCCGGTTCGACGGTCGGTCGACTGAAGTCACGATTGACTCCGAAGAGCGTGATCAGCGAGGCACGCTTGCGACTGTCCCCCGCCCGCACCCTGGACATCCTGCTCCGTAGTCAACGAAAAGGACTGTCGCTCAAGAAACTTCGAGCCAACCCACACGGTGTCGATCTCGGACCACTGCGTCCCGGCTTCCCACAGAAGCTGAAGACGCGGGACAAGCGCGTACAGCTGATTCAGGACATCGTTGTCACCGAACTCCCCGCATTGGTAGACCTGATGCATTCGAGCGCCGTTCCGACCGGCGATGAACTGTTGCTGATAGGTCGTCGACACCTGCGCAGCAACAACTCCTGGATGCACAACACCGCCCGGCTCACCAAAGGCAAAGCGCGACATCAACTTCTGGCTCACCCGGACGACCTGGAACATCGCGGCATCGAGGACGGGGCGATGGTATCGGTGACCTCCGCCGCCGGGACCGTCGACATCGAGGTGGCGGCGTCGGAGAAGATGATGCCGGGTGTGGTGAGCATGCCGCATGGGTTCGGACATCAGCGCCCCGGCGTGGAGCTGTCCGTTGCCACGACGGTGACCGGCCCCAGTGTCAACGACATCACCGACCCGAGCCGCGTCGACGCCGTATCGGCGAACGCGATCCTCAACGGCGTCCCGGTGCAGGTCCGGGCGAAATAGCTGCCCCGATGCACCGACGAGGCGGCGTGATTCTGTACGATTCTGCAGGCTCGTACCTGGTACGGGCATGGGGCGGTAGCTCAGTCGGTTAGAGCCGTGGACTCATAATCCATTGGTCGCGGGTTCGAGCCCCGCCCGCCCCACACCCGGTTGGCCTGCCTGTCAGGTCGGCGAGCCTCAGAAGCCGCAACCAGCTCGGACGCCCGAGAATCGCCGTTGGTTTCCCGGTTGACCACTGTGGTTCGACTTGTCGAAGAACAGACCATTTTTGGGCAACGTTGTCGTCGGCGCAGGATCGCGGATTCTGCACGGTGCGATCCCGACAGCCGAGGATGGTCGGATAAGTTCCGGAGTGACGTCGTCGACCGTATTTCGGCGCACCCGACGAGCCCGCGTCTTGTGAGGCATGTTCTTGCCGTGTGTGGCGTTGCTTACTGACCGGTAGCATTTTTGTTCGCAGCAATTCCCGTCGGTTTACCCTGGGCAACGTGGAGGCACGGGGAAGCGAGGGTGTGCCACGGATCGCTACCGCGCAGCAGATCGTCGCCGCTATCCCACTTCCCGCGCTCGTTCACGACACCAGTTTTCACATCCTGGCCGTCAACACCGCGTGCCGAACGTCTGCGAACCTATCCCGCACATACAGCGACACCCGCGATGTCTTTGCCTTCGTGCACCCAACGGAGCATGCGGCGATCCGGGCCGTATCAGAGGATCTACTGAGCAACTTCGCTCGAACAGGGGAATCGTCGCAAACGCCGGTCTCCGCGATGCGACGCCTCCACCAAGACGACGACGTGTCGGTGTCGTGCTGGACGCATACCGGACTCGCGGTGATCGACGGCGTGCCTCTCATCGTCGTTGCCCTGGATCTTGCGAATCCTATTGTCAGTGAGGCACGAACGTGGCGGGAGCTCGCAGAACGCGACGACCTGACCGGGCTTTACCGTCGCAACGTTGCAGTCTCGGTCATCGACGATTGGCTTGCAGCCGGCGACGAAGTAATGGTGATGTTTGCCGATGTCGATCATTTCAAGCAGGTCAACGACGGCTACGGCCATGCCGCCGGAGACGCAGTCCTGTCCGCGATCGCCGACCGTCTTCACGCCCTGTCGCACGACGACAGAATCGTCTGCCGGTATGCGGGTGATGAGTTCCTGATCGCTTCCCGCCCATCCGTGTGGACTGACCGAGGCTTCGTCTGGCAGTTCGACGAACAGCGATACCTACACGACTACATCGCAGCGGCGGCAGAGGCAGCAACGCACCCCCTTGGAATCGATGGGCATGAGCGTGTATCGATAAGCACCGGTGAGGCAAGACGACGACCCACCGATTCAGCCGCGACGCTCATTCATCGGGCCGACACCGCGATGTATCGGAACAAGGCACAGCGCGTGCGGGAGCGATGAGCTCGGCAATCGGGCAGCTCAGTTGCTGCGCGAACCGAGGTGCGGCAACCGACACGCAGCCTTCGAGTGTCCCGTCGAGCGATCGTGTATTCGACATGATCCACCGTCGGATGTCGGATTCTGAAGGATCCAAGGCGGTCAGCGAACCGATCTCGAAGATCGCCCGCGACGTGGGGTACGTGGCGATCGAACGTGTCATCGGCGTCTCACCCGACGGCTACCTCCGCTCGGCGACGTCGGACTCCACTTCGTAGCGGACCGCCCTTCGATACAACCGCGACCAATACACCAGCAGCACAGCAGCATTCGCCCCGAACCACACCCACGTGAGGAACGCCGCCACCACGCCGGTGACGAAGAAACCCAGTACCAGTGCCACGACCCAAGCGAGGATGAAGGCCAGAATCGTGACGACAGCCGCGACTGCGCACCGCCCCGGGGACTGCCGGACCGTAGCCGACGCTGCGCGGAACGGATGTCGGTGCCCGTCGGCCACGCCTGGAAGTATCAGCAGCGCAACCACAATCACGATGACCGGGAGCAGCGGGAAAAGAAGTGCCAGCGCAACGGCCACCCCGGTCAAGGCCACGCACCACATCAGGACACGCGGCCGTCTCCATGCCCGACTCAGCGCACCGCGCGCATTGCCGTCCACCACGTCGAGTGCCGTCGATGCGGTGATCCACATGGCGAGTATCACCGCGGCAGCAGAAACCAGAACCAATGCCGCAAACCCGACAGAGGACGTGGGTACGGGATCGCCCAGGACTGTCAGCGCCTGAACCAGAGCCGACACGACCGCCATGAGGGCAAGAACACCGACCCCTCTCACGGCGCACCGACCGTCGCGTTGCGATCGAGCACATCCTGCACGGATCCCGAATAGAGAACCTCCGTACCGACCTTCACCTCGACGGTGCTCGCGTCGTCCGACGTGGCCGAACCGGTAATCGCCTCGTTGTCCGTTGTCTCCCCGGCACATTCGATATCGGCCCCGGTACCCGAGCACACCGGCGCGACCAGTATCTCGACTCCCTTCTCCAACAGAACGTCGTTGACGGCGTAGCGCAGATTTCCGAGCTCGGCACCGCCGACCGGGGCGAGCGCAGCGGTCTGCGAGCACCCCGCGCACGCCACGACGACAGCGGACACCAGCAGAGCCACTCTGTGTCTACCGTTCATCGGCCCTGCCTCGTCTCGTAGGCGATCAGTCTCGCGTGTTCGTCCAGGTGTTGTTGCTCGAGCGCGGCGTCGGTGATGGTGCTCAGATCGAACGGTGCCGGCAGGAGCAATTCGGTATTGCGATCCAGGCGCGACCCTCGACGCATCAGTGGATTCTCGGCCCAATCGTTGGCCGCCAACTCTCGGCTGCGCGACGCCAGATCCAGGTAGGTTCCGCTGTTTCCGGGCGTGACCGGAGATGCGTGGTCGAGGACCGTGGTGAACAGCGACAGGGTCCCGTCTCGGTTGTCGACGATCTCGACCACTTGCTGCTGCTGCGGGAAATCGATGCACGACGCGGTCGTGATCTCCCAGAATCCTCGTCCGTCTCGCGAGTGCGCCAGAATCTGATTCTGGTGGGTGTGGCCGTTGAGCCAGCCGATCACCACCGGATACTTCAGGAGCAGATCGATGAATTCGTCTGCGCCGTAGAGCTTCACCGATTGCCCCGGCCTCTGTGCTCGGTTCTCCAGTGTGAGGCTGTTGTGGTGCGTGTAGATCAGCACGAGCTTGTTTTCGGCCTGCGCCCGCTCCAATTGCTGGGTGAGCCACTCGAATTGGTTCTCCGGCACCGCACCGTCGGGCCCGGCGACAGCGTTGCAGGTGTCGAGACCGAACGTGCGGATGTTCGGGGTGGGGTCTGCCGTCCACCAGGTCTCGCCCGAATCGAGGTTGTGTTGGGTGAAACCGTGACCGATCGGACCCGGTGTCGGCGTGGTCTCGAAGTGCTCCTGCATGAACTCGCGTTGTTCGAACAGGTATCGCGACGGATCGGCCGAGACTGCGCGAAACCCCGGTCGCGCACCGGATCCGACGCCCAGAGCATCGACCATTCGCTGCAGCGGACTGGCCGTCGACGCGTAGCCGGCCAGAGCCGACGTAGCCGTCGCCTCGAGGGTGTACGCCTTGCGACCCCCGACGGCGAGCGCATGCAGTTGCGAGGACAGATCGAAGGTGCCGAGCAGCAGCGTGTCGTGGTTGCCGTACACCGAATACCACGGCACCGGCAGCCCCACCGATTCCACGGTGCCCGACATCGCCTGGTCGAGGAGGTCGGGAAGCGTCGGGAATCCGTAGTCGCCGAACGACCCTCCCGACGGATCACCGGGCCGATAGGCCCACTGCGCCTCCGGCCAGGCCTGAACACCCTCGAACACGTCCGCCGCCCCGCTCGTCGGCCGAACCGGAACGCCGTCGAGAACATCGATGTACCAGCGCAGTTCGAGATGAGAATGCATGTCGGCACTGTCTCCGGTGACCACCGCAGCCCCCATCGGCGCGCCGGTGACCGGGCTGATCCGAGCGTCCGCGAACGCCTTCACCATCGCCGCGGTGACGTGCACGGTCAGCGGATCCTGCGGATGGAACGCCGAGCCCCAGGCGGCGTGGTCGGACACGATCATGGGCTCGATCCGTCCGGGCGACTGCGCATCGATGACGTGCATGTCCGACAGGTGTCCGAGGTAGAGCAACGACCGTCGAGATTGCACCCTCGACGGACTCGGCGCTCGTCCGAGAACGTCCAGGCGAGCAACGTACGGCTCTCCCGGACCGGCAGCGAGCACGCGGTACTTCCCAGGTCCGGTCGAGGTTCGCAGGATCGTCTGCGCGAGTGTTCCGGTCCCGTCCGCCTCCACAGGCTGGGCGTGCGCAACGAGAGCCTGACCAAGCACGTGGGGCGCGATTCCCCACGCCGCCGCCAGAGCCCCTACTCGAGCTATGAATTGTCGACGCGACAGCCCAGCCATGGAACTCCTCGGATCCTCGAGAACGGCACCACGTGCGCCTCGCATCCGACGAGGTGACTGCCTATTTTTACAGTGCGGACGGCAGACAGGCTCGATTTCGGATCGTTCAGGGCACCACGGTCACCGGCCAGCGGCCCGCTTTGACCAACCGCACCGCCACCGAACCGGCGATTCGATGCCCCGCGTTCTCGGACGCTCCCACGACGACGGCGTCGGTGCGCAGTTGCTCTGCCACGGCGATCAGCCCGTTGTACGGGTCGCCTTGCGCGGTCCGGAACTCCCACCGCACGTGCTCCCGATCCCCGAATCGTGCAGCAGAGGTTCGGACGTAGTCGAGCAACTCGTCGGCGATCTGCTGGCCGGTTTCGACGAGTGAGATGCCGGCCTGGCCCCACGACGCCGTCGCAATGGGCTGCACGTACACCAGCACCAGCAGCGACCGCTGCCTACGAGCGAGTCCTGCCGCATAGGCAGCCGCGCGCCAGGAGGAATCGGAACCGTCGACCCCTACGACGATCGACTTCGGACCGTCGTGGCCGTACTCGAAACCGGTGGATCCTTGCGCATCGCTCACGACCTGAGGCTACTGCCGGTACCCGCATGTTCGAACACCCCATCCCGTGGCGGTACGGTTGGTTCACTTCGAGTGCCGGTCGCTCGAACACCGACACTGGACGGGAGTAGCCAAGTGAACGAAGTCACGCAGCACGACGGCCCGTCGACGGATCCGGCTACAGTGTTCGCCGCTCTGGCCGACATCGTGTATCGAGGCAGCAGCGCCGAGGCGATCTACACTGCGATCTGCAACGCCGCGGTGCTGATCGTTCCCCATTGCGATCACGCGAGTCTGATGCTGATGCGCCACGGAAAGCCCGTCACCGTCGCCGCCTCGGACGATATCGCGCGCATCGTCGACGATATCGAGCGCGCTACCGGCGAAGGCCCCTGCCTGGACGCGATCACCAGCGAGGCAGCGCAGCTCGAAGCCGACTTCCGAACACCCACCCAGTGGCCCGCGATGGCTCGCGGTGTGTTGAACCGCACGCCGGTGCGAGGTGCCATGGGATTTCGGCTCAACGTGGACGATCAGAAGGTCGGCGCGCTCAATTTGTTCACGGACAAGCCAGGTGTGTTCGACACCGACAGTGCGAGCAAGGCGATCATTCTGACGGCATTCACGGCGGTCACCGTTGCTGCAGTCATGAACGGTCAGGAGGCGTCGACTCTGCGTGACGGGCTCGAGAGCAACCGTGAGATCGGCAAGGCGATCGGCCTGATCATGGCTCTGCACGATGTGTCCGGCGACGAGGCGTTCGCCCTACTGCGTAAGTCTTCTCAGGACCTGAACGTCAAGATTGCCGACCTCGCAGCAACCGTCGTCGATCGGCACAGCAAGGGCTTGTCCTCCTGAGCGTTGCGCTCAGTGCCCGCTCTGGACCTTCTTGGGGAGCGCGAACACCAACGCCAGTGCGACCACACTGAACGCTGCACTCACGGCCATCGCCATCGCCGCGCCGTGCAGAAAGCCGGATCCGACGGTGTCGGGGCCGGTGATGTTCAGAGATCCGAACAGCACGCTGCCGATGACGGCGATACCGATCGCCGAGCCGACGCGCTGCATGGTGGAGATGACCCCGCTCGCTGCTCCCGCGTCGTCGCGATCGACGGTGGCGACGATGAACTGGGCGTTGGGTGCGATGAACGCGCCGTTGCCGAGACCCGCGATGAACAGTGGAACCATCAGCGTCCAGTGCGAGATCGTGTCGGCCGAGCTGGTCGCGAGGATGAACCACAGCCAGATCAGCCCGATCGAGACGAGCGACGCGCCGAGTATCAGGACGGTGCGACCGAGACGGATCGTCAGCCTGTTGCTCTGCGAGGCCGCGATTATGCTGCCGATCGCGAACGGTATGGACACCAGTCCCGATGCCAGGGCCGTGTTTCCGAGTCCGGTCTGCCACAGCAGCGAGATGGTGAAGAAGATGCTCGTGAAGGCGGCGAAGTAGACGAGCGCGAGGATCACGCCTCCGGTGAAGGCCGGACGGGTGAACAATCGAGGTGGCACCAACGGATTCTGTCCACGGCCGGTCCGAATCACTTCCCACCAGCCGAACAACGCGATGAGACCGACACCCGCGGCGATCGTCAGGTACGTCCACATGGGCCAGCCCAATTCCTGGCCCTCGATCAGCGGAACCAGCAGTGCGATGAGACCTGCGGAGATGAGTATCAGTCCGAGCCAGTCGATTCCGGGGCGCGCTGCCGGTTCGGCATCGGTCTTGCCCGGGAGCAGTACTGCAGCCGCGACGAGACCGACGATTCCGATCGGCAGGTTGACCCAGAAGACGAGTCGCCAGCCGTTCTCGTCGCCGAAAGCCTGGATGATCAGACCGCCGACGATGGGACCGAGCGCAGTCGACACTCCGATGACCGCACCCATGATGGCGAATGCCTTGCCCCGCACCGGCCCTGGGAACAACAGTTGGATGAACGCGGTGACGGCGGGCACAAACATGCCGCCTGCCAAGCCCTGAACGACTCGCGCGACGACCAGTTGCAGATCGTCCTGAGCCAGACCACACGCGAAGCTCGCGACGGTGAAGAGGGCGAGACCGGTGAAGAACACCCATTTGTGGCCGATCCGGTCGCCCACCTTGCCCGCCGGTATGAGAGCCAATCCGAAGGCGAGGGCGTACCCCGAGATGATCCACGACAGAACCGATTCCGACGCCTCCAGCGTGGTACTGATCGTCGGTAGTGCCACGTTCACGATGGTGGTGTCCAGCAGGGCCATGAACATACCGAGCAGCAGAACCACGAGCGCTTTCCAGGCCCGCGCGGGTACCTCTGTCGCTGGTGGAGTTGCAGAGGCAATGCCGTCGGTCACTGAGCCGTCCTTTTTCGTTGTCGCCGAGCAGTATCGGCCGACCGATCCTCGGTCACTGTCCGATCATTGCCGTTGCGACAAAGACCCAGGACAGTCCGGTGGACAAGACCACGAACGCCGATGCCACTACTCGGCCGCCCCATACGGTCTCCACGAGAGCAGTCTCCGCGTGAGCAGTTGCGCCTGCCGTACCCGTAGGCGTCATGATCAATTTCCCACCCTGCATCCGCGACCCTCGTCATTTCCGGCCGGTGGATACCCCGGGAACCCGCGCCGAAACTACGGCGCTGCCACAACGGCCTCAAGTGCGTCCAGAAAGGGGTGCTGGGAGGCGAGCAACTTCGTTCTCGCCTGCGCCAGTGGGAACCACTCGACGCGGTCGACCTCGGGAAACGACTTCATGAGGCCGGATTTCGGGGGCCACTCGATCTCGAATGTGTTGCTCACCGCATTCGAGACATCCAGATCGGCCTCGACGCCGAACGCGGTGACGATCTTTCCGCCGCGCTGTGTGACGGTGCCCAGTTCGACGGGTTCTCCGGCCGGCACATCGCTGCCGACTTCCTCTCGAAATTCCCGCTGAGCCGCCGTCCAGGGATCTTCGCCATCGGTGATCAACCCTTTGACGATCGACCAGGCTCCCTCGTCCTTGCGCGCCCAAAACGGTCCGCCGGGGTGAGCGATCAGGACATCCGGACCGTCGACACCGACGCGATACAACAGGATTCCCGCACTCGTATCGACCATTGCCTCAGCCTGCCACCAATTCGCGTTCGAAGGCTTTTCGGAGGCTCTCGCCGCGGAAGTGCGTCATCTCGGTATCGGGGTCACCATCGTCGAACCCGGCCCGTTCCGCACCGACGCGAGCGGACGGTCGATGCAATGGGGAACCTCTCTGGACGACTACAGGTGACTCACGCAGTCACGAACACACAGAACTCGTTGCCCTCCGGGTCCGCCATGACGGTCCATTCGATGTCCGAGTCCGGTCGCCGGAGCACCCGTGCGCCGAGTGATTCCAATTCGGCGATCGCGTCGACGAAGTCAACCTCGATGTCCCAGTGGACACGGTTCTTGCCGGTCTTGGCTTCGGGAACCTGGGCGAAGACCATCGACTCGAACGGCACTCCGGCAGCGCCCTCGATCGCGTGCCAGCCTTCCTCGCTGCCCTCGATCGTTCCGCCGAGTACCTGTGCCCACCAGCCGGCCAGAGTCTTCGCGTCGAGAGCGTCGACCACCAGTTCGTACATCCTGTAGGGGCCGACTTCCGGCCGGACGAAGGCGCAGAACTCCCCTCCGTCGGGATCGGCCATCACGCGCCAGCCGAAGTCACCCTGGGCCGAAACTGGTTTGGCACCGGGCAGTTCGGTCGTTGTCACGTGCACGTCCAGATGGACACGATTCTTGACTGCCTTGAACTCCGGTACCCGATTGACCCAGATTGTCTGTGTGGGCTCGACCCCGCTGAGCTTCACGATGTCGGGCGAGCCCGTACGAACGACACCGAGTCCGATGGTTGCGGACCAGAAGGTCACCATTGCCTCGAGATTCGTTGCATCGATACACAGATCCTTGAATCGCGCTGTAGTCACCGCGCCGATCGTACGCAGCCGGCGAGGACTATTTTGCAGCGCGAACGTCCTTCACTCCGCCGTGCCGCGAACCCGGGCAACAGTTATTGTCTACCGATGCAGGAGCGTGCAGCGTCCACCAGGCAGGCCGTACTCGAGGGAGCCGCCGCCAGTTTCGAGAAGTTCGGTTACGGCACAGCAAGTTTGAGCACCATCATCGCCCATGCCGGGGTCAGCAAAGGCGCGATGTACTTCCATTTCTCGTCGAAGGAAGATCTGGCGCAGGCAGTGATCGACGCGCAGCTGGCCATGGCGGCGAGTGCGAGCGCCCTCATCATCGAGCAGACGCCGAAAGCGTTGGACGCCCTGATCCTGGTGAGCAAGGAGCTGGGACGACAACTGCAGACCGACTCCATCGCCCGCGGGGGTATGCGGTTGACGCTGGAGTCGGCCATCGTGGACAGCCCCAATGCGCGCGCGTTCGAGGACTGGATCGGCAAGATGGGCGATCTGGCCGCACGTGCTCAGGCCGAGGGCGACATCGTCGACGGTATCGACGCACTCACGCTCGGTCGATACATCGTCGCGTCGTTCACCGGCGTGCAGACGGTATCGGAGATGTTGACCGGACGCGCCGATCTACAGCAACGGCTGACCGAGATGTGGCAGATGTTGCTGCCCTCGGTGGTGCCGCGTCGACGCCTCGCGCGGGTGACGACAGTGGCCGAAGACGCCCTTATCGACTGGAGCGATCGGTAGGGGCCAACCACGGTTCGGACGTCGTCGTGACGGACATCGCCGACAGCACCTCGCCGTCGTGCTCGAACTGAATGCGGAAGATGCCGTCGGTGGAGTCCGCGTCGACGATCACCGAGCACGGGTTGGTCCACTCGGCGAATCCCATGAACCTCACCTCGCAGGAGGTGAAATCCAGCGTCGGTGTTCCGGTCGCCAAGCGCAGAGCCTGACGGGCCGCCTCGAGCATCGTGACTCCCGGCAGATACTCGACCGAGTGATCGAACATCGCCAAATTGCGCGGATCCGGTGCCACGACGATGGTCCCGTCGGATGTGTGCCGTGCCAGCACCACGTCGGACGGATCGAGACGTCCGACCGAGGACGGTGAGACCACCTCGGTTCCGGCCGGCAGGAAACGGAAGTGGGGGTCGGCAACGGTCGACTTGCGAAACTGCGAGTACACCTCGGGTCCGATGGTCCGGACCGACGCCGTCCCCGACGCGACGAGGTGGGTGCCGTTCAGGAGCCGGGCGGAGAGCTTCATGTTGTCCAGCGACTCGTTCTCGAACGTCACGTCGGTCGTGATCGACTCTGCGACAAGCGAATCGTCGATGTCGTCGACCGAGAGCGGGTCCAGGATCTCGAAGCGGGAGTGCTCGATGAACACCACGTGATCGAGTGGAACGCCGTGGTTGACGTGACAGAAGAGGCTGATCGCTTGGCGCAGAGCCTCGGCCACCATCAACGAGTCGTGGGTTCGGCGGACCGGCGCGAACATGCGATGCGACGTGGGGAACTGCACCGCCGCCCGATGCGTACCGTCGACGGTCTCGTAATCGGTCAACAGAACGTCGCCCGGCGACCTCCGATGCACGAGGTGCCGCGGAACTGTTGCTGCGTAACTCAAACTCATGAAGCCCCTTAAAACCGACCGACCCGGCTTTTTATAGCACTGTTGAGCCACCGGGATCGCTCGTTCAGTATGTCGCGGACGACCGACAAACCTGACATCGGTCGATGGGATTCATTCATTCGATATACAGAAATTGGCGTCACGATCTGTTAACTAACTCGAACTCTCGGTACCACATGTCCGGTACGTTCACGGGCCGCGCCGGGGGGCTCGTGCGGCACACTCCCGACAGCAAAAATCCCCGCCCGGGCGAACCGAACGGGGACTGCGCTCCCCCACCTGGACTCGAACCAGGAACCCTTCGATTACCAGTTGGACAACGTCCTGACCTTGGCGTTTCCCCAGGCAGCGTGAGGTAACCGTGACGGTGACACACCTGCATTCGACGCTAGATCGACGGGACGATTCCGGGACGGGTGTCCAGAAACCCAACCACGCTGCCCGTTATCTGCGTCACAGTCACAGAATGCACAAGCAAATGTATTCCTTGCCGACAGAGTGGGAAGACGCCGTTATCCGATGGGTCGAGTGGCTCATCTCGGCAGGTTCCCCCGCCACCACCATCCGCACCCGCCGCAGTCACGTTCGGGGTGTCGCCCGGAAACTGGGGTCCGACTCTCCTGCCACCGTGACCGCCGACGACATCGTCCACGTCACCGCGCATCAGAACTGGTCGAAAGACCATCGGCGCGGATTGAAGTCGTCGCTGATCAAGTTCTTCGACTGGGCCATCACAGTCGGTATCGCCACCACGAACCCGGCGATCGCTCTCCCCAAGGTTTCCGAGTCGAGGCCACGACCACGACCGGTCCCTGACAACATGTGGGCCCAGCTGATCGTCAACGCGGATCCGCGTGAGCTCATGGCTGCACGGCTCGCCGACGAGGTCGGCATGCGGCGTGAGGAAGTCGCCAAATGCCACACCGACGACGTACTCGAGTCGTTCGACGGCTACGAGCTCGTCGTGCACGGCAAGGGAGGAAAGCAGCGGACCGTCCCGATCACCGACAAGCTGGCGAAGGACATCCTGCGGGGACCGGGCGGACACACGTACGGCCTCGGCCGACACGGCTACCTCTTCCCCGGTGCTGTCGACGGCCACATCTCGGCGCACTACGTCGGCAAGCTCGTCGGCGATCTCCTCCCCGTCGGGTGGACCATGCACAAGCTCCGCCACCGCTTCGCCACACGGATGTACCGGGCGTGCGGGCGCGACATCATGATCGTCTGCCGCCTCCTCGGCCACTCCAACGTCGCCACCACCCAGCGCTACCTCGCCACCAGCAACGAAGACCTCCGCGCGGCAGTCAACGCACTCGCCGACGCGGCCTGAACAGGAGAAACCATGTCTCGCTTCCGCCCTGCCGACGCAACAGCAAAGGTCGGCACCACGCTCATCGCGTTCGGCGCGTTCTGGCTCAGCTTCACCGCACTCCGGGATCTCGCCGTGAGGTCCGGCGTCCCCTCCGGGCAAGCCTGGGTGTGGCCGCTGATCGTCGACGGTCTGGTGCTCGTCGCCACCGTCGCTGTCGTCGCCCTCGACCACCACCGCTGGTATGCCTGGACCCTGCTCGGGATCGGCGCGAGCCTGTCACTGGCCGGCAACTCACTGCACGCGACGTACACCGGGGAGTTGCCCGTCGCAGTCCGAATCCTCGTCGCCGCAGTACCGCCGCTGTCACTGCTAGCCGTCACCCACCTGACGTACCTGCTCGCTTGCAGACCTTCGGTACACGGCGTCGCGGACATTGCCACGGGCAGAGAGATCGTGCACGTCGCGCAGCACGTCCAACCCTTAATCACACACACCCGACAGCCCGACAGCGAGGTCGCCGATCTCGGAGCTCAGTTTCGTCAGGCGCGTCAAACGGCATGAGCGCACGCTATCGACTACAGCGGAGGGCGCTGCTTCAGTCGTCCACCGTGACGTCGTCAGCTGTGACGTATGGAGATGCGATGCCTCGGCAGACGAAGTTCATTCGGACGACCGCCCCGAAGCTGTTCTGTCCGTCGACGTAACCAGAAACGTTGTACACGCCGTCACTGACTTCAGAGGCACCGACGCGTGTGAACGAAGCGGTCGCCGGCGATTTCAACTGCGTAGCTACAGCATTCTGGCAGGCCTCGATCGACATGTCCTCGGGATCGTCAGCCAAGACGAGGCTGAAGATTGCGACGGCCGCAATCACGACCACGAGAACTCCGACCAGAATCGGCCACGTCCGCTTCGTTGGTCGGCTCGCAGCCTGGCCAGGGTTCGTCGTCATGGGGTGATTCATACCAGAGTACGGCGATCCGTGAGGCGGTACATGGCGAGTGACTGCGGGTCGTCGACACCGTCGCAGTGCCGACGACCCGCACCGTCGTACGTTCAACATGCGCCCCGTGCCGGTCCGTCTGGCTATGCCACCGCGCCGAGGTACGCCGCCAACGTGTGCGATGCGTGAGTGTCGAGGTTGCGACGGCCTCGGTCGTAAATCCCGATCGTCGTCGAGATGTCCGCGTGCCTGGCGGCGAGCTGCACCTCACGCAGTGGAACTCCGGCGTCGATTGCGTTGACGATCATGCTGTGCCGGAACGTGTGTGGTGAGACGTTCATCGTGATCCCGGTCGCGCGAGCAACACGTTTGCACACACGATCGGCGGAGCGCCGGGTCATGCGAGTCCCGTCTCGCCGCAGCAGTAGTGGCCCGGTCGTGCGACCGTCGACTACTGCATCGATCGCGCGCATGACCACGGGGGGTTGCGGCACGATCGCCTGCGCCCCACCCTTCTGCACGAACGTCATGATCCGGTGGCCACGCGAGTAGGACAGGACGTCGCCGACGTCGAGGCCGCATACTTCCGAGACACGTAATCCTGTGTAGCCCATGATGACTACGAGCGCGTAGTCGACGGGCGAGGAGTCGTACGCCGTGCGGCACACGGCCTGTAATTCGTTTCGGTCGAGGTGCACCTTCTCGTTCACGGATCGGTGGATCTTCGGCATCTTCAACAGGCGTGCAGGGTTTTTCGTCACGAGGTCGTCATCGAGTGCGAGCTCGTAGAACAGTTTCAGCGTGCCGAGGCGGTGATGCACGGTCGACGGGCAGTTGCCGCGGTCGTCGGAGAGATACCGCATATACATTTCGAGGTGCTGACGACGGATCGCGAATAGATCGAATCCGTTTGTGTCACACCACAGTAGAAACATCGACAGGTCTGCACGGTAGCTGGTACGGGTGTTCCCGTCCCAGCGCTGCAAGAAAGACTCGACGTAGAATTCGCGGTCGATTACGGGCATAGGCTGCGCTGCAGAGTGCAGCGCGGTACCGTTCAGCACGGTCACGCTCCAATGATGTGATTGGTGGGTGGCAAGGCCTCGATCGGTGTTCCCGCACCGGCCGGGGCCGCTTCTGATTCTCGCCACAGTACGCCCGAAACGGACACAGCGGTACTGGTTTCGGACACGAAAAAGCCCCACCCGGAACGGATTCCGGGTGGGGCTTCGTTCACGCAGACCTGATCAGGTCAGAGCGTGGTCTCGTCGGTCTGCACTGCCTCGGTCTGACCCGAGTCGTTCACACCGGACTCACCGGGCTCGAGAGTGCCACCTGTATCGCCGGCACCGTCCTCGACTGCCTCGTCGGGGATGATCCCCTTGACGGGTGCGAGCAACGTGCGAATCTCGGCGGCGGTGTCCGCGTCTGCTCCGGTCGCCTCGATGATCTTCGTCGCGGCCTGATCGACCTCGGCGGCCACTGCCGCGCGAACCTCGGCGATGGCCTTGGCGGATTCGATTCCTACTGCCATGATGGTGCTCCTTCTCGTGAATTCGTTCGATGCGAGCACGGCCGCGAGTGCGACCGCTCCGCCTATCTGCCACCACACAGGGCGACACCTCCTCCTGTTGAGAAGCGTTGCGATCGGGCGATACTCACCGATCAGTTCTTGGGCCACCGACGCCGCGGCGACGGCTCGCGTATGCCCGTACCTGCGCAGTCGGGACACTGATGATCCGGCCACGACGACACGGTCTTACCGTGACGCATTTCGCCGGCAGGGATTCGCCCAAGTCCGCGGCACCAGACACAGTCGACAACCGCCATCAGCGCCACCACCTCACGTAGCTATTCGCACGGGTGTTCGAGTTCTGTTATGTTGTGGTCAGCGGGACGCGGCCAGGAAGGGAAGCCTGGATCGTGTCCCGCACTCACGTTCGGGAGGCATGGTGGAGCTGTACCGGATCGGGGACAGGTGGGCCGAACCTGCACCCGCGCACTGCCCGCGCGGCCACGAGCTACGCGGCGGGCGAGTGCTCGTCGGGTCTCAGGTTTGCTCCTGCGAGATCCACCATCATCGGACGCATGCGTGCCGAGAGTGCGGCGCGGTGACTTTCACACCGCCGATGACGGCCGAGTGCACCGACAGCAGCTTCGACGGGCGCGCCCGATAGCCGGGGCATAATCGGGGCCATGACATTCGTGTACCTCGTCGACACCCTCAGCTACGAAGCTTCAGGTGGTCAAGCCGAACCATTCGCGACGCTTGAGGGCGCGATGGCCAGCCGGTCTTGGGTCACGGAGTGGACATACGATCGCGACGCCACCACTGGCAGGGAGACGTGGACTCAATCAGGCAGGAGCTCGGTGGATGACATCGAGGAGATCCGCCTGGTCGAGATCCGACCGTAGCTAAGAGTGGCGCTGACGGGCCATGATCCCGCATCTTGGTTTCCACCGGGGATTTGTGTCGTCGTTTCCACCCGGAACTTGTTCACCCGCTCTAACCAGTTGAGCTACAGAGCCACCGGTCAGAACCGTACCGCGGGTTGCTACTTCCCCGCGGGTGCCTTGCCGATGATGACGTCGTCAGAGTTCTCATAGCGGTAGCCGTAGCGACCGTCCGGGAGCAGCACCCATCCGGCCTGTCCTTCGTCGGCGGGCGGGATAAAGGTTGGCTCGCTGGTCATGAGGTCGACCGACTGGACCATGCCGGGATTTGCACCCACTCCCCAACCGTGGGCTGCACCGCCGACTCGACTTCCAGTGCCGTCAGCGGTTGATCCTCGGAATCGAGGTCGACCTCATACCGGGCACTCTCGATCCATGACCATCGGAAAGCTGGGTTGTCGACGTCCCTGTCTACGAGGAAGTGGATCGGCGCGTCCATCAGGATCGACCGGCGGTCAACAGTGGCGAATATCGATCTCGGCGACCGCTTCGACGGCTGCCACGAGTCAAATCCGCCGTACTCGTTGAACGCTGCGGCGTCAGTGCAACGCCAGTACTTCTGTTTCGTATCCCGCAGGGCTCGCAGGTACGGCCCCGCTAGCTGATCGACGATTTCCTCGGTCAGTGATATCTCGACTCGCTGCAGGTGCATCGGCCAATGATACGACCACGTCAGTCGCCTTCGTTGGTGAAGTGCTGCCGGTCGCAGCCGGGATCGGTGCAGTCGTGACGGAAGTCCTGGCGATGGTTGAACGAGACGTCCTCGGTCGCGTCGTAGCAGCTGTACCGGTGACCGGGATAGTCGGTGCAGTGCGCGGCGTAGGGGCCGGGATCACCGCACTCGCCGTTCCGGATCTTGGTCAGGTTCATTTCAGATCCGACAACTCAAACGGCACGACCTGGCCCCAGAACGGACCCGACTCCACCTTCACGATCGCGCCCGGAACCAGCGGCTCCTGAACGAACATGGTGCGGATCGACGTGATCTCGGTGATGACTCCGACGCTGTCGACACAGCCGGGCCAACTGCGGCAGACCCTGTCCCCCACTCGGAGCTCACCCATCGCCGATCTCCTCCTGGTAACTGTGCCGAAGGTGTTGCAAACGCAAGAATAATATTGCTGGACGAGCAATATTATGTGTGCGATTGCAACACACGGGCGGGTACATACTTGGTGTTATGGGCGGTAGCGGGGCCTCGGCAAACGGCCCACGCGACCGGATTACCACACAGAAACATGACATTCGGTAGTCAACTGTCACGCAAACC
>NZ_NPFP01000017.1:0-135886 GCF_002259145.1 Rhodococcus sp. 15-2388-1-1a
GCTGGAACCCACGCGCTCAGCCGTTCGTCTGGACCAAAACTGCGGAGCAGATCCTCAAGAAGGCCAACCGCCCAACAACTTCAAACGCGGACCACTAGGACGGCGGGCGAGCTTGCTCTATCCCCTGGATTCTCGATACCGGTCTCACGATAGGTATGGAACGATGGTCGGGTTGTCCAGCACTGTTCTGCGCGCGTGATGCCAGGCGCCAGTCAGTGGCGATTCCAGTCCGTAGGTGGCTAGGGTGATCTGGGGATTGAAGTGTGGCACCCTTTCGGATCGTGAGCGGATGAGGCCGTTGAGGTACGGCTCCAACCATGGAAACAACGCAGGGAGGATGCCGCCGAGTACGACGACGTCGACATCGGTGTAGTTGCTCATTGTTCCGACTGCAGATGCGAGCGCCTCGCCTCCACGATCCAACGCAGCATGCGCGTCGGCGTTGTTGGCCTCCAACAAATCGATCAGCTCCGTAACAGAGAGCGAACTGTCGAGGCCTGCGCGTTCCAGGAGCGCGTGGAGGCTGAGATATAACCCTAGGCATCCTCGGGCCCCACAGCTGCACTGTGGACCCGCCATGTCGACGCCCACATGTCCGACGAGTCCAGCCAGTCCATGCGACCCGCCGTAGATATTGCCTTCGATCACCAAGGCCCCGCCCACTCCCTCGCGTTGTGCGCTGATATAAGCCATCGCGCGAGGCCGAGTATCGCTCGGGTACGTGGCGTATTCGGCCAGGGCGCTCAGGCGCCCCTCGTTAATTACTTCGACGCGCCGGGGTTGCGCTAGAGCTTCTTGGAGCGGTGTTCGCACGTCGAACGCGCGTAGGCCCAATGGCAGGGCGGCCACGATGTTCGAGTCGTGCGCAACGATCGCCGGCAGAACAGCCACGGGATTCGCGATCCACGCATTGGTGGCGTGGTTTGCGCGTTCGATCGCAGAATCGAACATGTCCTTGAGCGCCGTAACGAAACCCGATCCATCGCCTGGTTCGGTGGTGTGGGCTTTGCGCGCGGACCACAGAACTTGACCCGCCATGTCTCGGACTTCGCCAGAAACCGATCTCGGAAATAGCTGGACTGCCACTGTGCGGACACGATCCGGCGCAGGCATCAACAGCCTCCGCGGTCGCCCCCGTCGTCCTTGGACGTTGCCGGACTCGACCAGTAATCCCCGTGCAATCAAGTCCTCCACCATGGTGGTTACAGTCCCGCTGACCAAGCCGGTCCGCTCGCGCAGCTCCATACGCGCGCACGGCGCGTTGTCGACGGCGGCGGCCATCACCAGAGACAAGTTGTGTCGGCCGACGTCTGAGGATAGTGCGGGAGAACCTGTCATGGATTCCTATTGTCCGCTACGTCTGCTGCAGGGTCGTAGAGAGGCCGACGCGGATTCGAAGTCCACAGCCATAGGGCACGCGCCTGAGCGTATCGGCGATGCGTTCTCTTGCCGTTGGCTTACGTTTCGGATGGCCACCGGATTCGCCGAAGACGCAGAAACCAATAACAGTTATAGCCTGCAACAAATCGGCAATGAACACTGAATTTACGTCGAAAAATCTTTTAGTCAATCGTTGACTTATTCATCTGAATCATCTTAGTGTCGTAGAGCACACCTTCGATGGTGAAGTTCCGGTGGACATCGACCCGCAGCCAACCAGGATTTATCGAAACCAGCTGTGCCGGAGATCAATTTGAGTCTCAGAATTCCGTTGCTGCCGAAAACGACAGAAGGAAGTAAGCCATGGAAGGCATCGTCTTTACAGGCAACCGCAGGGTGGAAATCCGCAATTTTCCGGTTCGAGAGCCCGGACCGGGCGAAGTAGTCGTCGCCGTACGAGCGTCCGGCATGTGCGGAAGCGATCTTCACGTTTACCGTGCCGCCCAGGACGGGGTCGACGGGGTCGGTCAAGCGATTGCAGGCCACGAGCCTGCTGGTGTAGTCCATAGTGTCGGGACTGGAGTGGGAAACCAGCTCGCTGCGCCGGGCGACCGCGTTATGGTGCACCACTACATCGGTTGCACGACGTGCGACAGCTGCAGGTCCGGGTGGCCGCAGATGTGCACAAAAGCTCCGTTTCGTGCGTTCGGGACTCAGGAGCACGGTGGGCACGCTCCGTATATTGTGGTTCCGGCAGCGACCTTGGTGCCTCTCCACGACTCGCTGAGCTTCGAGGCGGGTGCGGCCATCGGATGTGGCACCGGCACGGCGTGGGGTGGCCTGGAACGTCTTGGCGACATCGGGGGATCGACACTGGTGGTCTTCGGGCAGGGTCCGGTGGGGTTGTCGGCGACGATGCTCGCGACAGCGAGGGGTGCACGTGTCATCGCCGTCGACCCAGAACCGGCCCGCCGGATTAGTGCCGAGCGGTTCGGTGCTGTAGCCACCGTCGATCCGGCAAAAAGCAACGCGTCGGACATGATTCGGAACTTGACCGACGGTGCGGGAGTACCGCTCGTACTGGAAACCTCCGGAAACTCCTCTGCGATCTCCGCTGGAATGGCCTCCCTGCGACCATGGGGAAAAATCTGTCTGATCGGTTTGGGTGCAGGCGAGGCACGATTCCGCGTGACCGATTTCTACCGAACCCAAGTGACAGTGATGACGTCGTGGACGATGTCCATCGTCCAACAGCGACAGTGCGCCGAATTCGTTGCGCGCGAGAAGTTGCCAATTGACGAATTATTCAGTCATCGGTGGCGTCTGAGCGAGGCTGTCGAAGCTTACGAAGAATTCGACAAGCAGAACGCAGGAAAGGGTGTGTTCGTGTTCGACAGACTGGATTTGGACGCCGAACGAGTCGGTGCCGAATCCACTGTTCTCGGAGGGGACCGATAATGAACACAATAAATCCACGTCGCCGCTTGATCGGAGGGTGTATCGGCAATGTCTGTGAGGTCTTCGACTACTCAATCTACGCTCTCGCCGCACCGGCGCTAGCGCTGCACTTCTTCTCGCGAGAGAATCCTACCGCCGCCTTGCTCGGAACCTTCGCAATCTATGCACTGGCCTTCTTTGCGCGACCAGTGGGCGGCGTTCTCTTTGGTTTTATGGCGGACAGGGTCGGACGCCTGAAGATATTGTCGTTGACCATTCTGCTGATGGGCGGAGGAACGGTCGTCACAGGTTTGCTTCCTACGTACGAAACAATTGGCATCGCTGCACCCGTGCTCCTCGTCTTGTGTAGGCTCCTGCAGGGACTTTCGATGGGAGGCGAATCGTCGGGCGGCTACAGTTTCATCGTGGAATCCGCACCTGACGGCAAACGCGGACGTTGGATCGGTTTTGCCGTGTGCTTCATCTACGTCCCGACTTCGCTCGCCGCAGTGTTTGTCCTCGGCGTCCAGGCCGCCCTGGGCAGCGAGGCTTATCTGGATTGGGGCTGGAGAGTGCCGTTTATCTTCGGTGGTCTCATCGCAGTTGCAGGGTTCTGGATACGCCGCACGCTCGATGATCCGGAGGAATACACTGCCGCAGTTGCCAATCAAGGTGACGCGCGGAGCACACTTCGGGAAGTAGCTGCTTCTAGGAAATCGATGCTGAGGGTGATACTTCTGCAAGTTCCACAGGCTGTAGGAGCCTACCTTCTCGTCGGCTACATGTTTACTTTCGTCGTGAAGACAGGTGGTCTCGACGAAAAGCCGGCTCTGTTTTCCAACGCCGCGGCAATCCTGGTCTTGGCAGTAATCGCAGTATTCTTCGGCTCCCTGGGCGATCGTATCGGTCGAAAGCCACTGCTCATCGGGGGCGCGTCGTGGCTAGCGGTGACCGCGTACCCGGCGTTCTCGCTCGCCGCATCCGGAACGCTGTTGGGTGCAATCGTCGGGCAGAGCCTTTTAGCTATCGGAGTCGCGATCTTTGCCTCCGGTTACTTTGTCACCGCCGTAGAATTATTCCCGACTGCAGTGCGCGGCACCGGTCATGGGTTCTCGTTCAACCTATCCGCTGCCATCTTCGGAGGTACCACACCGCTCGTTGCCACTGCCCTAGTCGGCTCGTTCGACAGCCCGGTTGCCCCTGCGTTCTACGCGATGTTGTTGATCCTCACCCTCGGTGCAGCTGGCATCGCTATGACGCCGGAGACCAAGAACACCGACCTACGCACATCTCTGCAGCCGACTGGACCGACCGGGAGGATCTTTTCGTCCGACCGATCCACTGCCGACACAAACAGCAAGTAGACCGTAACCGCACCAGGCGCACGTCTAGGTGTTGAACGAATAACAGCGCACCACTGCGTAAGCAGAAGAGGGTGCATAGCTTGCTCAAACTCCGCCCTCGCCAGACGGCTCCTAGGTTCAGTCTGGTGAGGGCGGGCTGAGGAGCTGTAGGGCGAGCTGCCCGGTGATCAATGACCGTAACACCATTTTTGCAATTCTCACTGGCGCAACATCATTGGATTCAGCCCGCCCCAAGCTTGCCAATCCCCACCCGATACGCCGATACGGCCCGAGCAACGTCAATCGTGGAAATGCTGGGTACACCAGCGGACTAAACACGCCCAAAAAGTCCCGACCCCACGATGCAGTCAGGAACCACAGCACATCACCTCAGTCAGTGGATCGAGGCTAAGAGTTTCCGTGGAAGAACAACTAGGCTTGTTCTTGAAGTGCGATAACTGGTCGACTGAAATCTTTGCCGTTCGCGCCGTGTCCAGCGGCGGCCCCACACAGCTTCGCATTGGAACGGCGGAATCCTGGGTCGGACCTCATACTGGGCCCGTGTTTGTTCCGGTCGCATCTGCGCCGTTGGTCAATCGGGTAGCGGCACGTTTTGGAGTCGAACTTGGCCGCGGGCGACTACCTTGCCAGTGTCGACAGCCGTGATTACCACGAGCCAGAGTTGTTGTATCCGCCCTTGGTGCAACGGTTCGGCGACCACCTCGACCCGACCACCGGTGCTGGCTCGGATGAAGTCGGTCGAGTTGTTCACGCCTACCGCGAATTGACCACGTGCCTTGACCGCCTCGCTGGCGCCGATGCTCGCGGCCGACTCCAGCGCGGTGGAGTAGACGCCACCGTGCACCACACCCCACAGCGTGAAGTGTTCCTCGGTGAGTTCGATGTGTCCCACCACCTTCGTGCCGGAGACCAGTTCAGCCTCCAGTCCGGCGGCGGCGGCGAACGCGCTCGGCGGTGTCGCCAGGACGTCGTTGGGAGATACTTACTCCTTACTCCTTACTCCTTGCTCATCTCACATGCCTCGTTTCCGCCGGAAGGCTCCGGCACCGTTTCGTCGCACCATTGCGATCAGCGTGGCGATGCGTCCGCGCTGAAGATCGGGTTGAAGGCCCGCGCCCAGGCGGTGCAGTTGATCGGCGTGCCAGGACAGCTCCAACAGTCCGTCGAGCGACTTGATGTCGATGAGCTTGCCGACGACCGGGCGTAGTCCGGCTCGGATGCTTCTAGCGGACAGCGTTTCCGTGCGGCCGCTGAGGATGGCGTCTGCCGCGTCGGTGGTGGTGGCGGTAGGTCGCCCGAGACCGATGATGTCGCACTCACCCGATTCGACCGCCGCGGTCATCGCCGTCCGGGTGCGGAACCCGCCGGTGACTGCGAGCGGGACAGCCTTCGCGAGTTCGCGCACGGTGCCGGCATATTCGAGGAAATACGCCTCACGCGCCCGAGTGCTGGCTGCGGCGGACCCCATCATCGCCGGCTGCTCGTAGCTGCCGCCACTGACTTCGATGAGGTCGATGCCTTCGCCGGCGAGAGCTGTTATGACCGCACGTGACTCGTCCTCGGTGTAGCCGCCACGCTGGAAGTCTGCCGAGTTCAGTTTGATGCCCACGGCGAACCCGTGGCTCACCCTGGACCGGATGCGGCGGACGATCTCGATCACGAACCGCATGCGACGCTCGGGATCGCCACCCCATTCGTCGGTGCGCTTGTTCGACCGCGGTGAGAGGAACTGCGCCACCAGGTATCCGTGCGCCCCGTGGATCTGCACCCCGTCGAAACCTGCGGATTCGCACACCGCGGCTGCGGTGGCGAATCGCTCGATGATGTCCTCGATCTCGGCTCCGGTCAGCTCGCGTGGAGTGCTCGCTCCGGGGAAGTCGAGGGTAATGGGACTCGGCGCAACCGGGGTGTGGCGGACGTTGAGTGGATTCGACTGTCTGCCAGGATGATTGAGTTGGACCCAGATGGGGGTCCCGCCGTCCTGCGTCGTCTTGGCCCACCGCTTCAGGGCGTCGAGATCGTGATCGTCTTCGATCACGACATTGCCGGGCTCGCCGAGCTGGGCGCGGTCGATCATCACGTTCCCCGTGATGATCAGCCCGAAGCCGCCGCGACTCCACGTCGAGTAGAGCGTTTCGAGACGCGTATCGGGAGCGTGGTCCCGGTCGGCAAGCGCCTCACTCAGCGCAGCCTTCATGATTCGATTCGGCAGGATCTGACCGCAGGGAAGAGTCAGCGGATCGTTCAGCGAGGTGGTCAAAATGGTTCCTTGTCTCGGTTCGGTTCGATCGAGAAGTCAGCGGCGGGTGACCGGTGGGAGGTTGGGGAAGGCGGGTTCGTTGATGCCGAGGTTTCCGGAGCTCGCCAGCGGCCGTACCTGCAAGAACAACCCTGTTTTGTGGGTGGTCTCGTCTTTCGTCCGCTGCATGGCCGGCTTGTGGCCACCGGGTTTGTAGGCGTAGTCCATTGCCAATGCGTGAGTCTTCCAGAGGCTGATCGACGTGTGCTCGAAGGGGAACTTCGAGGCGACGTCGATGCTTCCTCGGTGGCCGGGGTGATGCCTCGCTCGTGACGCTGCGTCGATGTTGTCGTTGGCGAATGTCCCGAGATGTCGGGGATGCAGGATGCCGTGGACGACCACGATCAAGGGCTCGTCGCGCGTGATCGGAGCGGCACCCTCGGCGCAGGGGAGCCATCCGTGCCAGGTGTCGCCCGGATTCTCGAGGCGGACGCGGGTGACCTCGCCGTCGACCCTGAACCTCCCCGGTTCGTCGACGAGATCGCCGAGCGGTCCCGCGAATGCTGCTGCTGCGACATCGGCGTCGTCCCAGGCCATGACGAGTGCCCCGTTTGCGGGAAGTAATTTCGGGATCTTCGTGAAGGTGCCGAAGTTCGAGTTGTTGATCAGGACCGAACGCAGGCCTGCAGGTCGATCGGCGAGCACGCGCCGGAGCGCGCGTCGCCACCGCCGTACGCCGCCGCGCGGACGGCTGAGGTGGTCGAGTGTGATGTAGTCCTGGGTCTCGGGCACTGATCGCTCCTGTTTCATCGGTTCCGGCGTAATGGCCTCATCGCCCTCGCCACGCTACTATATGTTTCGTATAGTAGCCAAGAAGTCGTTTCCGAGAAATCAACTCTGACAGGAGATTCACGGATGATTCGTTACCCGTTGAAGGACAAAGTCGTCTTCCTCACCGGTTCCGGCCAGGGGGTCGGTGCGGCTACCGCCCGCGAGCTGAACCGTCGGGGCGCTCGGGTGGCGGTCGTCGACATCGACCTCGTGAACGCTCGCCGTGTGGCAGGCGAACTGCCGGCCGGTCGTGCGATCGCGATCAATGCCGATGTGACAAACCCGATATCGGTACAGGAGGCGGTCGCCGAGACGACCTCGATGCTCGGTCCCATCGATGTGGCCATCGCAAATGCCGGTGTGCTCGGGCGTCCGGGGCGCCTGCAGTCGCTCGCGTCTGCGGACTTCGAGAAAGTCATGTCCGTCAACGTTGTCGGCGCGGTCAATACCGCTGCAGCAACGCTGGATTCGATCATCGCGCGTCGCGGACAGATCGTGGTCGTGAGTTCGGTGTTCGCGGTTATCAACGGTGCTGCCGCGCTGCCGTACGCGATGAGCAAGGCGGCCGTGGAGAAACTAGGTCAGGGCCTTGCCGTTGAACTCGCCGCGCAGGGTGCGTCGGCGATGACGGTGTACTTCTCTCTGGTGGACACCCCGATGATCAGGGACGGCGTGGATGCGAGCCCCGAGGTGACACGGCTACTCGAAGAGTCCTCACCCGCACCGCTCCTGGTTCGTATCTCACCGGAGGCCGCCGCGAAGGCGGTCGTCGACGGGTTGCAGCGACGCGCCCACACGGTGATTGCCCCGAAGCGGTGGCGTGCAGTGTTCGCTGCGCGTGGGGTCGTCGGTCCTATTACCGACCGGAAGCTCATGAAGAACAGCCGGATCGGCGAATTGCTGTCCGGAATCGATGCGGCACGCCGCACAGGAAGTGAAGTCTGATGTCCGATGATCTCGCGTACGCGCCCGCACACGAACTACTGACGCTGCTCGGCAAGCAGGAAGTGACGAGCGTCGACCTGGTCGAGATGTACCTGGCCCGGCTCGACAAGCACAACACCCGTCTCAACGCGGTTATCACACTGGACGCCGAGCGCGCCCTGGCGGAGGCCGCGGCCGCCGATGCGGCCGCCGCGCGCGGCGACGCACAACTGGGTCCGCTGCACGGTCTGCCGATCACGATCAAGGACAGCTACGAGACCGCGGGCATGCGGACATCCTGTGGCCGAACCGATCTTGCGCATCACGTACCCGCGGTCGATGCCGAAGCCGTTGCGCGGCTTCGTAGGGCCGGTGCGGTGATCATGGGGAAGACGAACATGCCCGCGGGGAACATGGACGTGCAGGCAGACAACAAGCTCTACGGTCCGACCAACAACCCCTGGGACCTCGGTCGCACATCGGGCGGTAGCGCCGGTGGTGGGTCGGTCGCCAGCGCGGCGGGGTTGACGTCGCTCGACATCGGATCGGAGATAGGCGGGTCGACTCGGGTCCCTGCGCACTACAACGGCGTTTACGGACACAAGGTGACCTTTCGTTCCGTCCCGCTGGTCGGCCACATCTCGCCCGGTCCCGGAGTGCAGCGGTGGAGTGAACCCGACCTGGCCTGCTCCGGCGCGCAGACCCGTCACCCCCGCGATTTCGTCCCCGTTCTCAAGGCCCTCACCGGAACCCTCGCGCGCGACGGCGGGTTCTCCTATCGACTGGATTCGCCACGAGCGACGGAGCTCAGCGGTTTTCGAGTGGCGGTGTGGACCGAGGATCCCGACTGCCCCATCGATTCCGACGTCCGTCGCGCGGTCGACCTCACAGTGGCGGCGTTGCGGGATGCGGGAGCGAGCGTCGACTCGCATCCGGCGTCGTTGCCTGTGACGATCGCCGAGTCGCAGAGTGTGTTCGAGCCGTTGCTGTACGGTCAGCTCGGTTTGGACCGAAGCCAGAACACTCCGGCGATGCTGAGCGCAATGGGCGCTCGAATGGCGCAGAACCCTCGGGGTGACGCGGCCCGCGCAGCGCGTGGGAGCTTCTTGACCCACTACGCGTGGATGAAGGTCGACGGCAGACGGATGGAGATCCGTGAGCGGTGGACGCGCTTTTTCGAGAACTACGACATCGTGCTCATGCCTGTCACCGGCACCGCGGCCATCCCGCATCATCGCAAGCTCGTCGACCGGTTCGGCAGGCCTTACAGAGTCGACGGACAGGAGCGGTCATACTGGGATCAGGTGCGCTGGAGCGCTGTGGCCAACGTGTCGGGGTCACCCGCGACGGCGTTTCCGGTGACCCAGACGGCGTCGGGTCTGCCGGTCGGTCTGCAGGCCATGGGCCCGATGGGCGGCGACCTCACTACGATCGAATTCGCCGCGCTCCTCGGCGAGAGGCTCGGTGGGTATCGCCGTCCGCCGGTCGATTGACTGGAAATCGTGCGGGGCGCGAATGCGGGCACGGGGCGCATCGAGCAGGATAAGGACAGTCGAGCGAGTTGCGAGGAGGCCACGGTGACCACGAAGGACAAGGCAGCGCCGCGGTCCTATGGTCAGGCGTGTCCGCTCGCAACTGCGATGGACTTGCTCGGTGAACGGTGGACGCTCCTCGTTGTCCGGGAGTTGTTACTGGGACCGAAGAAGTTCGGCGAGCTGGGGGTACGTCTCGCGGCTGCAGGGCCGAACAGGCTGTCCTCCAGACTCGATCGACTTCGTGAGGCGGGCGCGATCGAGAAGACTGCGGCGGGTGCCTACACGCTCACCGATTTCGGCGAAGGTCTTCGGCAGCCGGTGATCGGTCTGGCGATGTGGGGGCTCGGACTCATGCAGGGTGGCGTCGACGCGCTGGAGCCCCGGCCGGACGTCATCGCGCTGGTTCTGACGACACTGGTGTCGGCAGATGCTCTCGATGGACTCGATGTCACCTGCCAGGTGCAGTCGGGTGACGACTTCGTGATCGACGTCCAGGACGGCCGCATGACTGTCGTCTCGGGACGCACAGACGATCCCGACTGCGCGCATCTGATGTGCAGTACGGCGACGTTCATCCAACTGGTCAGTGACTCAACGACTCTCGATTCTGCCATCGCACACGGCGACGCCCAGATCGCCGATGAGACCGGTGACGTGCACACACTCATGACGGTTCTCGGCACCACGGTGGCCGCCATCCGCGCGATCAGTACCTGATCCCTCGGGATTGTATCGGGTTCGACCGCATCTCGGCTGCGGCTGTTCCGAAATTGCCGTCGCCGATGCGCCGAGCGCCGTCGGACCCGATCGCGACCAGACAGGCGACGACCTCTCGGCGGCTCAGCGCTATGTCGCCGTCGAGCCACTTCGCTACTACCTCGGACGCGCTGGCGATCAGAAGGTGTGCGGTGAGTTTTGCTCGAGGGTCGGGTGAACTGTTTGCGGTGAGGACGCCGAGCATGCTGTCGACGAACTTCGCGACGGCTCGGTCCTTGGCGTCGCGTATTCCGCGGTTGACTGCTGCTTCGAGGTACAGCTTGGCCATTCTCGCATCGTCGAATGTCGAGAGAATTGCCTCCACGGCCGCCGCGATGAACCCCCCCGCTTGCGCCATCGGTCGGCTGGTGTGTGCTGGACGCGATACGTTCGCTGGCAGCGCTGAACGAACTTTCGAGTACCTCTTCCGCGAGGCCGTCGAGATTGTCGTATTGCTCGTAAAAGTGACGCTTCGACACTCCCGCCCGTTCGCACACCACGCTTACCGTCAGGGTGCCGATCCCGAGTTCCTGGACGAGGTTCAGCAGTGCTTTCGTGAGTCGGCCCGACCGTGCCGATCGTCGTTTGGATGCACTTTCGCCTCGATAGGGACGTTCTGCAACTTTCCTGGGTGGGTTTACGCGCTCCATGCTGCCACCTCGTTGTTCGGTGACCACTCTTGAATGCAGATTGCTGTCGACCTGCAACTAAAACAAGTCAGTTTCGGTTTCGGACGTCACAACGACACAGCTGATCACCCGGGACGGCCAGGTGCCGCTGCGGTGGTTCCGGGAGGTGTACCCGAATCTGAACCGTGAGCAGGGGTTCAGGCTCGGCGTCGAGTTCGCGCGATATGTACAGCCCACCTCCTTCGGCCCGCTCAGTCTTCCGCTGATCAGTGCCGGGTCGGTTGCCGAATCGTCGAGTTGCTGGAATATCTTCCTCTGATCTCGACCGCGCTCGCTGTGCACATCCACCACACCGAGCATGGGTTGACCATCGGGCTCGCGGGCCGCACCGGCGATGCAGGCTTGAACAGCATTGCAGTCGCCTACGGCGGTGCCAGTTTGCTCCGCCTCATCGACCTGCTCGCGAGCTCGGCTCAGAATGTCGAATTGCACCTCGATGTCCCGGTGTCCGCGGCTGCAGATTTCCTCGGCGACATGACTCGACGGTTCGTCTTCGATGCACCGTCACCTTTCGTTTTCGTGCCGGCGGCCATCCTCGACGAGGCCTGCAGATTCTCGGACTCGGTGTCCTACCGACTCGGCATCGCGGAATTGAACAAAGCCGTGGATGGGCGCCGCACGAAGTCGTACACGGACACCGTGCGTGCGCTCTTCGCCGCCGATCCGAGATGTACCGACAGCGCGTATTGCGCGCGCCAGCAGGCCATTTCGACCAGCACCCTCAAGCGACATCTCGGTTCCGAGGGAACCACGTTCCGTGAACTGCGCCAGGCTTTCCTGCAAGAACGCGCCACCGTGCGTCTACTCGACAGTTCGGTGACGGTGGCGGAGGTTGCCGCCGAACTCGGCTACAGTGACGTGGCCAGCTTTTTACACGCGTTCCCTCGATGGACCGGGCGATCGCCGAGGGCGTTTCGCAATCACTCCGTATCGCCGGGGTGACGGTCGCGGTCGAGTGCGGCTGACTGTTGTGCACCGACGGCGCTCGACACGCGAGCTCCACGAGCGTCTCCACCACGGCCGTATCCGGCTGATCGTTCATCGTCTCTCCTCGACCTCCCACCGCGTTGCGGCGGCTCCTCACCACTGTCGCCCCGGGCTCCCAGTGCTGGACAGGGCCATTCGTCACTGGATGGAAGGCCTTGAGGTAGACGCGTTGCGTGCATGCCGATCGAGGGCGGGAACCACAGGTTTAGTGTTGAGGGTGAATGCGACTCAGGAGCGGAACCTGAGGACGCGACCGAGGATCCACGTCCGCAGACCGCTCAGGAGGGTCCGTTGCTGACCAAGGATGCTCAATCCTCGACCCCGCTTCTACCGACGTTGCGCGCCTTTCTGAGCGTGGATGGCCGCAAGACCGAGTCTGCTGAGATTCTCTACGTGCAACGCCGAACGCTGTACAACAGGCTCGCTCGAATCTCCAACATCCTTGGGAAGTCGTTGGACGAACCGGAAACTCGGCAGCGCTTGCTGTTGGCAGTCAAAGGCTTGGAACTGCTGGAGGGCTCGGCTATCAGCTTGTCCAGACTTTCCCAAGGTGGTGCTGGTTCGTCCGCTGGTGCGGTGCCCCTGAGGTAGTTGGCCGGTTGTGTTCGGTTGAGTTACTCGTGCGCGCCGCACCGTAGTTGATGGCTGATTCCGACCGTGCCCAGCCCGAGAAGTGGGTGCGATCGACGACGACAAGATCGGGATTTCCAAGCGCGCGAGGATCGTGTGTTGGCCGCCGATGGCGTGGCGCATACAGAGCTCGCACCCTCGATCGCGAGAGTGGGATCTCGGTGGCATTGTTCGCCCAACGGGCGAAGTACGTTGTTAAGCAATGGAGTTTCAGATTGCTTGCCGACTACCCGAAGATCGGGCACGCCCTTGTTGCTCGCTTGTGGTCCCAACTTGGCGTTCAGTCATGGTTTACGCCACGCAAGGCGGGTGGCGGGGGCGTCGTTACCGCAGCAGATGCTGGCGAAGTGTGCCGTGGTGTCGTCGATGAGGATGGTGATGTGCGCGGAAAGGCCCTAGGCATCACCGCTCTCGTTTTCCTCGACCGCGTTGGTTCTCGTGGACGAGAGAGAAGGTGCATATTGGGTCAGAGAATCAGACCTGCTCGCCGGGCAGTGTGCGCCGCTTCGTATCTCGTCGAAGCGTCGAGCTTGGCCATGATCGACTTCATGTAGCTCTTTACTGTGGACACGGTGAGTCCGAGCGCCTCGGCGATCGCGATGTTGGATCGCCCCAACGCCACGAGCAAGAGCACGTCACGTTTGCGCGAGGTCACGTGTGGAGCGGCGGACGTCGCCGCGGCCGGTTCGAGGAATACCCGAAGGGAGTCGAGTACGGACGAGACGTTCGATGCGTCCATTCCTGCTGCGGCAGAACGGAGTCGGGTGTAGAACTGTCGAATATCCTCGCGAAGACGGTCCATGTCTCGGCGGGTGGCGACGATCGAGTGCGCGGCGACGGTCCTCGATCGTTCGACATCGAAGTGCGCTGATGCAAAGTCGTCGCGCTTTCCTGCTGACTCCGTGGCGATGTGGTTTCGCTCGGATGAGTCTCGTTGTCACGAGTCCGCGCACTGCATCATTGCGTCAGGACGCTCTCCGTCCACCCGATACCATGGCTGTCCGGCACCGATCGGGACGGTCCGGTGCCGGAGAGTCGACGGCAGTTCGGTGTCACGAGAGTGTCACAAGTCGGTACGATCGAACATGGACTCGTCCGGACAATGATGTACGAAAACCGTTGCAAATAAACAAATATCGAGTCCATTGAAGTTCATGCGAATCCACTTCCAGGGACTTAAAATCCGCACAGTGTCGGTTCGAGTCCGACTGGGGGCACTGGAGTCCATGTGGATCCGACTTCGACAGTTCACTGACACGAGGCTGATACATCTCGGTATGAGCGGAGTCGTGGTGTGAGCGTCGATGCTTACGTTCTTTGCGCACGACTGGATGCATGTGGGTATGCGAGCGACGACGTCGTGGATGAAGGAATGGCGCTCTGCCACCGATCAAGGATATGACGCAAATTATGGAGGGATCATTGCGGACCCGGCGTCCTGCATCTGTTGTGCGTTTTCGCCTCTCAACGTGACCGGTGTGTCAGTGACCACGTGCAGATGTGCCGGTTGCGGTGATTCGACGACCGGTAACCGGGCACATCTTCTGCGCTACTCGGGTTCAGTCGAGCGGAGACTTTATGGTTACGACAGGGCAGGGTGCGTCGAGCATGACTCGTTGGACCTGACTACCGAGCAGCAGCTTCATCGTTGCCGATCGACGGCGCATCCCAATGACCACGAGGTCGGCCGAGACTGACTCGGCTACCTCGATGATCTGTGTCGCTGCATCACGGCCAGCTGGATGGACGGTGTGAGAAATTCCGACTTCTACCAATTCGGCGGCGATCGATTCTCCGAGTGTGGGGGAGCTGTAGTTGGGGCTCGCCGGGGAATCAGCACCTCCGACGAGTACGACGTTTATGTGTAGATCGCTGGGGCTACTGGCCAATGCTTTGCCATGATTCAGAACCCAGTCGAACGCCAGTCGGCTTTCGGGGCGATCATTTTGTGCAACAACGATGTTCATAGGTGTCCTCATCCGGGGTAGGCGGCGGTGAGTGCGCCGACGGCGAGCATGACTACGCAGACGAGTGATGCGCGCCAGATTGCTTTTCGAAGGTGCGCTCCGAGTTCGACTTTGGCGAGTCCGATGAGCAGGAGGAACGAAGCAACCAACGGGCTCGAGGTGTGCAGGGGTTGGCCGACGATGGCGGCGCGGGCCATTTCTTCGCTTGTGATTCCGTAGTGCGATGCGGTTTCGGTGAGGACTGGTAGCACTCCGAAGAAGAAGGCGTCGTTGCTCATCAGGAATGTCAGCGGGATGCTGAGCACGCCGGCGACGATGGCGAGGTGTGGTCCGAAGGCGTCGGGGATCACGTCGACGAGCCATCGTGACATTTCTTCGACCATGCCGGTGCCGTTGAGTACGCCGGTGAGAACCGATGCTGCGAAGACGAGGGCGACGACGGACACGACGCTCGATGCGTGGGCTTTGATCTGGTCGGATTGTTCGCTGACACGCGGGAAGTTGAGCACGAGTGCGATGCCGACCGCGATCATGAATGTCACGGGTGGTTCGACGATATCGAGGACGAGCAGTGTCATCACTGCGATGGTGAGAGCGAGGTTGAGCCACACCAGCTTCGGGCGGGCTTTGGGTCGGTGCAGGTGTGCCGCTGCGTCGTCGGGGAGATCGCCGAAGTCGCTGGTCTCGGGGATCGCTGTCGAGGGTATGTCGTCGCCTGTGCCTGCAGAGCCGGCGCCCGGTCGATCCGATCCGGTGGAGGCGCTGCCTCCGGTTCTTGCTGTGGTGGTGACGCTTTCCCGCTGGAGGATGCGTGATTTGGGATCGAGGGTGAGTGTGCCGACTCGCTTACGTTCAGCGCGGCCCAGGAAGTATGCGAGCACCGTGACAGCGATCAGACCGGCTGCGATAGCGGGAATCATCGGGACGAAAATGTCGATCGGTGAGACGCCGAGCGCTGCCGACGCACGTGCGGTCGATCCACCCCACGGAACAGTGTTGAGGACACCATTGGCTGTGGCTGCGACGACGGTCAGGACGACCGGGCTCATGCGAAGTTTGAGGTAGATCGGCAGGAACGCCGAGGTCACGATGATGAAGGTGGTCGATCCGTCACCGTCGAGGGAGACGATCGAGGTCAGTAGTGCTGTTCCGACGACCAGACGCATCGGGTCGTTCTTGACGAATTTGAGGATCAGTCTGATCAGTGGATCGAAGAGTCCGACGTCGATCATTATTCCGAAGAACGTGATGGCGAAAAACAGCAGTGCTGCGGTGGGCGCGAGTTTGAGCAGCGCCTCCATGATGATGTCGCTCAGACCCAGGCCTGCGCCTGCGAACAGGCCGAACACGGTGGGCACCAGGATAAGTGCTGCGACCGGTGTGATGCGTTTGCTCATGATCAGGTACATGAAAACCGCGATCATGGAGAAACCGAGTATGACGAGCATCGTCGCCCTTTCGTGTAGTGGTGTGCATCACTGTATACCGTATGGAGTTCCTTGGCGAGTGCCCTGTGGTTGGCTACGATGCGTTCATGACTGGTGACAGCAAAAGTGATCGGGTGTATGCGCAGCTCAAGGCGGAGATCATGTCGGGTGAGATCGCACCTGGGTCGTCGCTGGGCGCGATTTCCATCGGTGAGCGGCTGAATGCGTCCAGAACCCCTGTCCGGCAGGCGTTTGTGCGGCTGGAGGCAGAGGGTCTCGTCACGCTGGTCGACCGGCAGGGCGCACGGGTGGCACCGATATCGATATCGGGGGTGCGTGATCTTTTCGAGCTTCGCTCGCTGCTCGAGTCGACGGCTACCGGGATGGTCGCCGATGCGGTGCGTTTCGATCCGGCTGCGGCCGGACCGTTCATCGAGATTCTCGGCGAGCTCGACAGCATGGAGAACGAGGAACCGTCGAGTCAACGGTGGGAGCGCTTCTACGAACTCGCCGAGCAGTTCGATCGAGCGGTGATCGCGCACACACGCAACGCGCATTTGTCGCGCTCTATTGCCGAATTGCGGCCGCACAGTGCGCGTTTGAGGTCGATTGCGCACACCAGTCCGGATCGCCTCGAGCGCTCGCTGGTGGAGCATCAGCAGATGTGTCGGGCGATCATCGCCGGAGACTCGTCGGCTGCGAAGGCAGCGGCGGCCGAGCATCTCGAGGCCACAGAGCGAACCATCCTCGATGCAGTGATGAATCCTGCACGTGCGGGCCGTGGTCCGCGGATCGACGTTGTCACGGCCTGAGCTGCGTCCGGTCGGCTGATCGTCGGGCGGGCCGCAGGACTTGGCGTTCCCGCCAGGATCCTGCGGCCGTCGGGCGTGACGGTCGAACGCGTCAGGCGATGTTGGTGCCGTGTTCCTCGTCGATGCGGGTGGTCACGCCGGTGGCGATGACGGTGCGGTTGGCGTCGATGGAGGCGTAGGTCCAGAAGATGTGGAGTTCGTCGGTGTCGGAGGTGTTGTGAAAGAAGTGTCGAATACCTGCCGGGATGAACGAGTTGTCGCCCACCGTGACGGGATACTCCTTGCCGTCGATGTGTGCGACGGCCGATCCTTTCAGGACCAGCACTGATTCGTCGCAGTTGTGGATGTGTTCGGGGATTGCCGATCCGGGGGCGAACATGGTGATGCCGTTGAGGAAGTCCTTCGCGCCGACCTGTTGTGAGACCAGGGGAATGGTGCGGGCTCCTCCGCCGCGTTGGCGCGGGGTGATGTCTGAGGCATGCAGCACAACGGCGGGGCGGCCGTCGTCGCTGGCGGAGTCGGTGACGGTACGGCCTTCGGTATTGGCGGTCATGAAGTTCGGTCCTTTGCGGGTGGTCGAATTGGGTTGTGGCTGAGGTTATTCAGAGACAGGTGCGACGGAGGCCGGGGTGTTCATGGCCCACCAGGTACGCACGTTGACGAATTCGCGGATACCGGCGGAAGCGAGTTCTCGGCCGTAACCGGATCGCTTGGTACCCCCGAAGGGCATTCGGGCGTCGGAGGCGACGACGGCGTTGACGAAGCATGCGCCGGAGGTGATGCGTTTTCCGACCGCAATGGCCTTGTCGACATCTGCGCTCCAGATGCTTGCTCCGAGCCCGAAGCGGGTGTCGTTCGCGACGTGGACTGCTTCGTCGGCGTCTGCAACGGTGATGATGGACGCGACCGGCCCGAATGCCTCTTCGTGGTAGGTGGTCATTCCGGCGCTGACGGTGCCGAGGACGGTGGGGGCGTAGAAGTTACCGGGCCGATCGAGGACCTTGCCGCCGGTGAGCAGGGTCGCTCCCGCGTCGACAGAGTCCTGGACCTGTGCAGCGACGCCGTCGCGCAGATCGGCTCGCGCCAGGGGGCCGACGTCGGTGCCGTCGGCTTCGGGATCGCCGACGGTCAGTGTTTCGACTGCAGCGACGACCAGTCGGGTGAACTCGTCGGCGACCGGGGCTTCGACGATGAACCGCTTCGGGGAGATGCAGGACTGGCCGGCGTTGAGAAAGCGGCCCTTGGCGGCCAGGTGTGCGACCTTGGGCAGGTCGGCGTCGGCGAGAACGATGAATGGATCCGAGCCTCCGAGTTCGAGCACCGACTTCTTGATCTCGCGTCCGGCGATGGAACCCACTGCAGATCCGGCGCGTTCACTGCCGGTGATGGTCACGGCACCGACGCGGGGATCAGCGATGAGGCGTTCGGTGACCGCCGGTACGTCGACCTCGGCGACGAGGAGGGTGGTGAACAATCCTGCCGGCAACCCGGCGGCTTCGAGGATGGCCTGCGCTTCGAGAGCGGAGCCCGTGGTGTTGGGCGAGTGCTTCAACAATGCAGCGTTCCCGGCCATCAGCGCGGGCGCGGCGAAACGAAAGACCTGCCACAGCGGGAAGTTCCACGGCATGATCGCCAATACGATCCCGATGGGTTCGTACGACACCCAGGAAGTGTCGGCGGAGGTCTCGTAGATCTCGTCGGCGAGGAAGCCGGCAGCGTTGTCGGCGTAGTACTCGAGACCGACAGCGCACTTTTCTACCTCGGCGCGGGACTCGGCGAGCGGCTTGCCCATCTCGCGGGTCACCAACAACGCCAACGACTCCGCGCGGGATCGCAATTCAGCGGCTCCGGCCTGCAAGATTTTCGATCGGTCATCGAAACCGATACGCGCCCAGTCGGTCTGGGCGGCCGAAGCAGTATCGAGCGCAGCGTCGATGACCGCGTCGCTCATCGCTTCGTACGTAGCGAGCTCGCGGCCGGTTGCCGGGTTTATGGTCGTGATGGAAACAGACATTGATGAAGTTCTCCTGGATAGGTGGCCCGAAAACGAGAAACGTCAAACGGACTCGGATGCGATCACGGTGGTGACGGAACTGCCGAACGTGTTGTGTTGCGAGCCGGGAACGATGACGTCGTCGGCGATCTCCCGCCAGGCAGCGAAATGTGGTGACGCTTTGTGCGCGTCGAACGCAGCGCGGTCGGTGTAACGCTCGTAGTAGAAGAAGTGGTTGGGTTTGCTCTCGTCCTCGAATACGTCGAACTGATGGCACCCGGGCTCATTCCGGACCGATGACTCTGCGTTCTCGATGATCGCGCCGATGAATTTCTCGCGCTTGTCGGGTTTGACGCTTACCGACACCAGCAGGTTCATGATGAAAGGCTCCTCGACTCGAATGTGATCCACGTTATGTATGTCGTAGTGTATACCTAAACGTATCGACTGAAACGAGGGATTGATTCCATGACCGACGAAACCCGCATCGAACCCGATGCGCTCATCGAGTTCGCTGCCGCGGTCCTGCGGTCTCACGACGTTCCCGACACCGATTCCCGACTCGTGGCGGACAGTCTCGTGCAATCCGACCTGTGGGGGCATCAGTCCCACGGTGTGCTCCGTTTGCCGTGGTACGTGGCGCGGCTCCGTACCGGTGCGATGACGGCGGTCACCGCACCGGAGGTCATCGCGGATGCGGGTGCCCTGCAGATCCTCGACGGCCGGGACGGTATCGGTCAGGTGTTGACCGAGACCGCCCGGAAGTCGGCGATCGAACGGGCACGTCGATACGGAATCGGGATGGTAGGAGTCCGCAACTCGAACCATTTCGGTACTGCGATGTACTACACCCGGCGTGCAGCACTCGACGGCTGCGCGTCCATCCTGACCACCAACGCCAGCCCAGCGATGGCACCGTGGGGTGGGCGCGAGAAGCGTCTGGGCACCAACCCCTGGTCGATCGGGGCACCTGCACCCACGCCGGGGGGAGCAGTGGTCGTCGACATCGCGAACACCGCCGTTGCCCGGGGCAAGATCTACCTCGCGCGAAATAGAGGCGAATCGATCCCGGACACGTGGGCGATGAACGCCGACGGCCGCATCACCACCGATGCATCCGAGGCGATCGACGGCGTCATCTTGCCGATGGCGGGCCACAAGGGTTACGCCATCACCTTCATGATGGACATCCTTTCCGGCGCGCTCACCGGCAGTAACACCGGCACAGCAGTGAAGGGACCGTACGTCGCGGACCAGCCCAGCGGAGCGGGCCACATGTTCATCGCCATCGACGTCGCGAGCGCAGGCAAGACCGAGCAGTATCTCGAGGCCGTACAAGGGTTGATCGACGAGGTGCATTCCACCCCGCTGGCAGAAGGCACCGACCGCATCTACTACCCCGGCGAGGTCGAGGACAACGCTGCGGCACGCAATCTCGCCGACGGTGGAGTGGTGCTGGCCGAACAGACCCTCGCCGACATCAGGGCCCTGGCAACTGAAACCGGCACCTCTCTTCCCTTCTGAATCCTGCCCGCCCTTTTCAGAACTGTACGAGGAGATCTGTTGTCCGCCTTCACCGTTGACCGCCGTGATCGACGCGATGCACACCTATCACGCCGAACTCGGCGGGCGGCGAGCTAACCCGAACCGTTGACCGCGAATTGCCCTGCGGTCCAACGCAACACGAATGGCAGTCCAGTCATGGCACCGATGAAGTGATCGCCTGCCACGGGCTCGTAATGCACGTCGGCCCCCTTGCTGCGCCACTGCTCGATCAGGGCAGACACGCCGGCCTCGGGGATGAAGCGATCGCCGATCCACTTGCTCGCGGAACCATGGAAGAGCGCGACCGGCACCGTCGGCGCGTCGGCGCCCGGACGGTTCGCGGCGATCACCCGCCGCGCGATGTCGGAGTCGAACGGGTCGGGCTCGGACGCCAAATCCTCGATTCGCATGCGTGCCAACCCGCCCAAAGCCAGGGGGAGGACGGACATGTCCTTCACCCAGGACGCCAACAGCAGCGCCTTTGGGCCGAACAATTCCACCATCTCGGGGTGCTCACGGGCGAGACCCATGGTTGCCGCGCCCAGCAGGCCGGCCGCGACGGTGCCGTTCATGGTGTCCAGCAGCATCGAGAAGTCGGTGGGCGTTCCACCGGCGACGGCGCCCGCCAACCTCACGTCCGGCGCGTACCTCGGCTGCAGCTGCGCCGTCCACGTGGTGGCGATCGCGCCACCGCTGTAGCCGTAGGCCACCACTGGGCTGTCGGCGAGCTCCGGGGCGACGACCGTCATCCCGCGTAGCGAGTCCAGGACGGCATGGCCTGCCATCGTGCCTTCGGAGTACGACATCCGCGGGCCCTGGTGATCGGCGACGAGGACGGCGTATCCGCGAGCGAGCCAGAGCGGCATCACCGGCGGGAGGTCGGCGCCGACACCGTGCACGAGCCGGTACGACGGCGTGCTCTTGGCTCCGAGGGAATCGATGGCCACGTTGTGGGCGACGACGGGCCGCGGTCCGCGCCCGGTCCACGGCCGCTTCGGGATCAGCAGCGAGGCGGTGACACCGGCGGGGAGACCCCGCGCGTCGGTTGATCGCACCATGAACTGATGCAGGGCGGTTCGCGGCCGGGGCACCAGACCGCGGGTCGTGCGCTGCCGGATCACCGCACCGGGTGCTAGGTCTTCGATGCCGGGAGGGGTGAGGAAGAAGGCGTCGTTGTCGATCGGGGTCGGAAGGATCGAGGCATGGGGATCGTCCGGAGGCTGCAGAGGCAGTCGTCGAGTCAATACGCGATCGAGCACACCGAACAGAGTCATGATCCCCCGACATTCTTCCCGAGCCGTATCCATCCCCGCGGTCACCGTACACCGCGAGGCGATCGGTGAACGCAATAATGGAGACGTCCCCGCGGTCCACCCCTCACTGTGGTTGAACCGAAATGCTTTTCGAAGAATTCATCATGCCCGCTCTGCGGCGTCCACCCCCTCGGCGCATCACACCGAGAGCGGGCAGCTCAGGCCATTCGAGGAACGACTGTGCCGGGACTCTGGTCGACGAGGGTATCGAATTGACCGCCCCTCGATGCAGCAGCGAACTCCCTACCTGCTCATCAGTCCGTGCTCGTCGTCATAGCCTGCGGCGAAATGTACGAAGCCCGGTCAGGATTGCTGCCGCAGCAAACAAACAAGTAGCCACCGATGACCAGACCGAAAACTCACCGTCCTGAGTTCGAGTCACCGAGACAACGGCCCACAGCAACGCCAGCCCCGACCAGAAGAAGACCCACCTCGTCCCGCTCGGAAAGTTCACCGTCGACTCCTCGCATTCGGGACTGCCCCTACGTCGGTTGCCTCGTGGGGTCGAATGATTCGGCCCGCGTGTGCGGTCCGGTTGATTGTCTCGAACTCGACGGTAGGCCACCTCTGCGGTGAGCGGCACATCGGGCGCGCGGGTCGACCATCGCCGGGGCGAGGATGTTTTTCTGCAGCAGAGCGAAGTAGGACTCCATAGGGCGTTGTCACCACACGCCCCGACCCGGCCCATGGAACCTCGTAATCCTTTGCGCAAGAGAGCATGCACCGAATTCCTGGACCGGAATTGGCTACCGCGATCCGAGTGGGCGTTCGTCCTCACCGAGCTTCTTTGCGCCACAGCATCATCCAACGTGGACACCGACGACGAGGCCTTCATTCGGGAGGGGATCTAGTAGCGGACGATCCTGTTGGACCACATGTCCGTGATCGTGCACAGGAACAGCTTGCCGTCGTCCGTGCGGTGTCCGGTGATGTCGGTCGGCCGCAGATCCCGCCCGCCGTCGCGAAGCGAATCGCGGGCGCCAGGCAAGCATCCCGCTTCGAGGCAAACGCGTGGGACCTGTGTGGGCGCTTCACCAGTTGGTCCGAATCGAAAGCTCACGTGACCTCGCCGGCGCATTCGTTGTCGATGCCGCCGACACCCGTACCGAAGCGTCGTCACGACAGGCCGACGATTCGGCGGGCTGTTCCGTTGTGTGACAGCGCGTATGCGAACTCACCACACCGCTGGGGTCTTGGGCCGATTCGAGTAATCGGTCTTACTTGTGGTGGGGCTTCGTGCAGAATCGGTATATGTCGATCGACCGATCGCAGGATCGTGAGCTCTCGCTCGTCGGTGTCGTGGATTGGGCGTTTTTCGCCTATTCGGGTGTGGCGGCAATCTGGTTGGCCTATGTCCTGCTGCGCGACGGCGTGGTCGGTGGTTGGCAACTACCGCTGCTCGTGGTCTTCTGGCTCTTCGTCACCTACCTCGTACTTCCTCGGCTGCATGGCATCCTCACCAGCGTTTACGTGCCGAACTATTTCATCGGACGCGCGCGCACCAGCGATGGGCTGCTGGGCGACCCCGTCAACCTCGGATTGCTGGGCGACGAAGCACAGATTCAAGAGGCTTTCGATGCCGCCGGGTGGACGCGCGCCGACGATCTCGGCCTCGGCACCTCGTGGCGACTGGTGCGTCGTATCGCGTCGAGGCGCAGTTACCCGCAGGCACCGGTGAGTCCGTTGTATCTCTTCGGTCGACAGCAGGATTTCGCCTATCAGCGCGAGGTGGCAGGCAGTCCTTCGAAGCGACACCACCTGCGACTGTGGCGATGCCCGCCGGGATGGTTGCTACCGGGTGGCTTCCCGGTGCACTGGCTGGGTGCCGCGACGTACGACCGACGAGTAGGACTGTCGCTCTTCACATTGCAGGTGACGCACAAGATCGAGGAGGACATCGACGTCGAACGCGACTTCGTCGTGGGTACCCTCACGGAGGCTGCGCCGGCGGTGACGGTGCGGACGCTCGAGCGCTTTGCTTCCGGCTATCACACCCGGAACGGGGGAGGCGATCGCATCCTCACCGACGGCGATCTGCCGATCCTCGATCTGAGCGCCGTCACGACATCGTCGATCCAGCACGATGCCCCGACAGACAGCCGGGACCGCCGTCCCGCGATGATCATGCTCGGATCGAGCTTGGCACTGCTCAGGGGAGCCTGCTACCTCACACTGGCACTGCTGCTGCTCACGGCTCCGGACCTGCTTGTCCGGCTGGGAAGCCGCGACGTGGTGGATCTGACGAACACGGTCACCGTAGGGACGGTGGTGGCCGTGCTTGTCTCGTTGACGGTGATCGATGTCTTCCTCGCCCTGCGGGTCATGTCCGGCTATCAGTGGGCCCGACTCGGCTTGATGTCCGCGTGTGCGTTGACGTCGTTGGTGGGTTTTGCGTCCACTCTGGGGAACCGGGCTCCGCTCGGTATCGGTGATCTTCCGGCCATCGGCGGGAGTATCCTTGTACTGCTGGCGCTTTCGAGTCCACGTTCGCGGGAATGGTCGAGTCGGCGTAGCCGAAGTGATCGGGTCGGCTCATGACGAACATTCGGTCGCGAGTCTGGATCGGGATCGGTCTGGTGGCCGCGTTTCTCTACGCCAACTTCCTGATCGATTGGGTGCTGCGTGACTTCCGTGGCCTGGGTGAGGTCGTCAGCGAATTGCAGGCCCCGGGGGAGCCGAACGCAGTGTTGTTGCGCGTCACCGACGTCGTGTGTGCCGTGCTTGTGGTCGCGCTACTGCCGCCGGTGAGGTCGGCGCTGCCCTCGGGGTGGTGGCGTGAGGTCGCTGTCTGGGCGACGGTGGTCTTTGCGCTCGGAGCAATCGCAGCCGCCGTGGTGTCGGCCCCGTGCGGCCCGAGCGTCACGTGTTCGTCACCGTCCGACCAGCTTCAGTTGCAGATTCACGATGGCGCAAGCCTGCTCTCCAACGTTGCCCTGTTCACCGGTGTCGCTGCGGTCTGGTTCGCGACACGTACCACCGGTCCTCGATGGTTGAAAAGGTTCGCGTGGTGGACTTTCTGGATTGTCGGAGTGGTCGCCAGTCTCGTCTTCGGGTATTTCGACAGTGCCACCGAGCCGTCATCGGCTGTGGGTGTGTCCCAGCGCATTCACATCGTCGGCATCAGCGCCTGGATCGTCTGCCTCGGGGTGGTCGCGGCGCGGGGCCGACAGTAGGCGCTCACGTCGTGGGGGCCTCTTCCTCGATTTCTCCATGACGAGCGAGGCTGACCGCTCCGGCGACAGCCAGGACGAAACCGATCGCAGCAACGATTCCCCATCCCGGCCGTGGTGCATCGCCCAGCAGAGTGAGACCGACGATCGCAGGCGCGATGGTCTCGCCCACGACGACGGGGGCCGTCGCCTGCGTCACGGTGCCACGCTGCAGGGCCACCGAGTAGGTCAGGAGCGCGGTCACTCCGCCCAGCACCAACGCCCAGGTGGCGGGGCTGGCGGGGATGGCCGCGAGGTCGTCGGGCAGCATCCGCGCTGCCACTGCCGTTGCGCCGAAAGCCAGGCCGGCCACGGCACCCATAGCCGTCGCGCCCGCGGCACCGTTGAGCCGCCCTGCGGGGATGGCAAGCATCACGAGCACGACGGTGGCGATGAGGACACCCCAGGTCTCGGCCGCCGATACGGCGACCTCGGCGTCCTCGGCCGCCGAGGACCCGACGAGCACGAGGCCGATGACGACGACCGCGATACCCACCTTGTCTCGGCGCGAGAGGGGCATTTTCAGGAAGATCGCGCCCAGGATGGCGGTGATGGCGAGGAAGCTCGCCACGATGGACTGGACGACGAACAGCGGGAGGGAACGGACGGCGACGAGACCGAGCAGGAACCCGAGGCCGTCGAGGCCCACTCCGAGCAGATATTTCCAGGATCTCAGGAGCCGGACGAGCAACCGCGGATCGAGTCCCTCGACCTGGGCTGTGCCGCGTGCCGCGGCTGCCTGCAGGATCGACCCGACGCCGTAGCAAATGGCGGCGACAACAGCAGTGGTGAGACCGAGGGTCATAGGGACAGTCTGCCGCATTCGCAATCAGGTTGTCGCCGTTCGGCTCTGGCGGTTTCATTTAGGCATCGCAGCTTATCGCGGTGCAATTATCTGAGTCCGCCTACATTGTTCGGCAAAACAGGCATTGTGAATCTTTTCGCTTTCCGCATCATGACGACGTCCACATTCGGATACGCTCGATTCGGCGGTCGCCCAACATGATCCGACGGCCGACGTGCAGGGGAACCTTGCCCGCGCGAGCATCTTCAAATGGCATGTCCGGAAAAGAATTGCCGCCCAGGGGGCGGCTCGTTCGCGGGAGGTATCCCTTTCATGACTGTGGAGCAAAAAGAGGAACGCGGCGCAATCCAGCCTCAGCGGCCATCCCCCGACCGTTGGCCCGACCTGTTTGCCGCGGCTGCTTTTCTTTTCGCGACCTTTGTCCTGGTGATCACGCTGGTACCGCCGTGGTACCGCTACTTCGCAGCGGACGACGACATCGTGTCGCTCTTACTGGTGCCCGTGTACCCGGGACTCGTCTACGCCGCGCTGCTGTACGTGATGGGCGTGGCCCTGCGGCGACGACTTCGACCTGCCCTCGTGCTCCTGATCGCGTGGTGGTTCGTCATCCCGAGCATCGGTCGGGTCTGGAACATCGTCGACGGCGAACACGTGGTGCCGAACATCCTCGGAGTGCTCGTCAGCCTCGCGCTGGTGGTACTGGCGTGGCGGGTACGGGCTCAGTTCGTGGCTCGTCGCGTGCCGGGGAGCCTGCGCCGAGCCCTTGCGGTCTTCCTCGGCGGAGGCATCGTGATGCTGCTGCTCGGCTCGGTATTGGTGCGTGCGTTCGGCACTGCCGACGGCATCGGCAGTGCCGCAACATACGTCCTGTCGACGATGTTCGCCGATGTCGGGCGTGCCGGAACGGATCTCGTCTCGGGAGTCAGCGCGCCCATTTGGGTACGCGCCATCGTGGGGTTCGTCGGGGCCGTCGTGGTCATCGGTGCCGCAGGAATTTTCTTCGGTGCACCGCGCAAGATCACGACTCCCGAGGCGATCGACGAAGCCATCGTGCGCGGAATGCTGCGGGACCACGGTGACGAGGACTCGCTCGGCTACTTCGCGACGCGTCGCGACAAGGGTGTCGTATGGGACTCCGGCGACGCCGGAACGGCGCACGCCGGTATTTCCTACCGTGCGATCGGTTCGGTATGCCTGGCGAGCGGAAACCCGGTCGGTGCCAGAGAGTACTGGCCCGGAGCCATCGAGGCCTGGCGACGGTGGTCTCGTGAACAGGGCCTGTCCCTCGCGGTGATGGGGGCCGGCCACAGCGGAGCCGAGGCCTACGCCGAAGCAGGCCTGACGATGCTCGACATCGGCGACGAGGCGATCGTGGACATGGCGACGTTCTCGTTGAACGCCCCGGGGATGAAGGAGGTGCGGCGGTCGGTCGATCGACTGCAGCGGCGTGGGTACACCGCCACTGTTCTGCGGCATTCTGCGCTGAGCGCCGATGACTTCGCGGCGCTCGCGGACGCAGCAGAGCACTGGCGCGGAGACGGTGGCGACGAGCGTGGGTTCTCGATGGCACTGGGCCGACTTGCGGATCCGCTCGACGGCGACTGCGTCCTGGTGCGGGCGAACGACGAGACCGGACGGTTGCGAGGGTTCCTGAGCTTCGTCCCGTGGGGCAGGACCGGTCTGTCTCTGGACCTGATGCGTCGAGATCCCACAGCCGACAACGGACTCGTCGAGTTCCTCGTCGGCGCCCTCGCGGCACAGGCCTCGCGCATCGGCGTCGGCCCGGTCTCGCTCAATTTCGCGATGTTCCGCGAGGCTTTCGAGCGTGGCGCTCAGGTCGGGGCAGGGCCGGTTGCGCGGGTCTGGCGGCAGGGCCTGCTGCTCGCGAGCAAGACATGGCAGCTCGAGTCGTTGTACCGATCGAATGCGAAGTACCTACCGGACTGGCAGCCGCGCTACATGGGCTACGAGTACGCCTCCGACCTGCCACGAGTGGGCACGGCCGCCGGTAGTGCCGAGGGCTTCCTGACGGTTCCCTCGATCAACCTGTTGCGCCGCCGAGGCCGCGGCGACGACGGTCTCGCCACCGGACACGAGGAGTACGCCGAGCAGGTCCGGACGCTGATTCCCCCGGCACGGGACGTGGTCGCCGAGGCCCTGTCGATCGACCGTCTGCCGGACCAGATGCGGGTGCGTCGGCTCAAGCTCGACCGACTCCGCGAGGAGGGTGTCGACCCCTACCCGGCCACTGCGCCACGAACTCACACGCTGGCGCAGGTCAGGGACGAGGCGGGCGAGCTGCCTGTCGACACCGAGACCGGCACGGTCGTCTCTGTCGTCGGACGGGTCGTACTCAAGCGCGACATGGGAAGCGTCGCGTTCGCCACCTTGCGCGACGGCAGCGGCGACCTGCAGGTCATGGTCGACGTGCAGCACCTGGGGGCGAACGACCTGCACTTCTGGGAGCATTCCGTGGACCTCGGTGACCAGGTCGGGATCACGGGTGAGGTCGTGACCACCCACAAGGGAGAGCTGAGCGTGCGGGCGACCTCGGTTATGATGACCAGCAAGTCTCTGCGCCCACTTCCTGACAAGCACAAGGGCCTCATCGACCCCGAGGCCAGGATTCGCATGCGGTACGTGGACCTGATCGTTCGACCGGAAGCCCGAACGGTGGCCTACCAGCGCGCGACGGTGGTGCGCAGTATTCGGGACTCACTGCAGAGTCGGGGATTCACCGAGGTCGAGACGCCCATTCTGCAGACCGTGCACGGTGGGGCGAACGCACGTCCTTTCGAGACGCACATCAACGCCTACGACATGGATCTCTATCTGCGTATCGCCACGGAGCTACACCTCAAGCGGCTGCTGGTCGGAGGTATGGAGAAGGTCTTCGAGGTGGGTCGGCAGTTCCGTAACGAAGGAGCGGACTTCAAGCACAACCCCGAGTTCACGTCCCTCGAGGTCTACGAGACCTACGGCGACTACAACACCATGCGCATGCTGACGCAACAGCTGATTCAGGAGGCTGCGATCGCAGTCCATGGTGAGCCGATCGCTCGGCGTGCCGACCGTGACGGCAAGATCGTCGAGTACGACCTCTCCGGCAACTGGCCGGTCAAGACGATGTGCCAGGCCGTGTCCGAGGCACTCGGCGAGGAGATCACGGCCGATACCCCCAAAGCGGAGCTGCTTCGCCACGCCGAGAAGGTCGGTGCCGAGCTGGTCGAGGACCCGACGTGGGGAGCGGCGCTCGAAGGCATCTACGAGGAGCTCTGCGAGGGGCAGACGACGACGCCCGTGTTCTACACGGACTTCCCGAAGGAGAACGCTCCGCTCACCAGGCCGCACCGCGGCGACGGACGGCTCGCCGAGAAGTGGGACCTGGTGATCTTCGGTGCCGAGCAGGGCACCGCGTACTCCGAATTGGTGGACCCGGTCGACCAGCGCGAGCGTCTCGTCACCCAGTCGTTGCTGGCCGCGGCCGGGGACGCGGAGGCGATGCAGGTGGACGAGGATTTCCTGGAGGCGTTGGAGTACGGCATGCCGCCGACCGGCGGAATGGGACTCGGCGTCGACAGGCTCGTCATGAACCTGACCGGCCTCAGCATTCGTGACACGATCCTGTTCCCCATCGTTCGCCAGCAGCACTGACCCATGACGGGTACCGCGGAACAGGCGGACCGCAAGGTCAACGTGACCACGTTGACCGCGATGGTCGTCGGGTCGATGGTCGGTGGCGGGATCTTCACCCTCCCGGGTGGTTTCGGCTCCGCCACCGGTGTGGTCGGGTCCCTCATCGCATGGGCCATCGCCGGATCCGGAATGCTCATGCTCGGACTGGTGTTCCAGTCGCTCGCCCTGCGGAAACCGGACCTCGACAGCGGAATCTACATCTACGCCCAAAAGGGTTTCGGGAACTATGCAGGCTTCAACGCCGCGTGGGGATACTGGGCCAGCAACATCGTCGGAAACGTGTTCTTCCTGACGTTCGCCATGGCGAGCATCGGAGCTTTCCTCCCTGGTCTCGGAGCCGGAAACACGGTGCTCGCGGTGATCTGCGCGTCAGTGATCATCTGGGTCGTTCACCTGCTCATAGTCCGGGGGATCCGTCAGGCAGCGATCATCAACAGGATCGTGACAGCGGCCAAGCTGCTGCCGATCGCCGTCTTCGTCGTGATCTGCGTGGTGGCCTTCGACCCCAGCGTGTTCGCCCAGAACTTCTGGGGCCGTGACACGGGGGAGAGCCTGTTCACGCAGGTCACCGACACCATGCTCCTGACCACCTTCGTCTTCCTCGGCATCGAGGGGGCGAGCGTGTATTCACGGATCGCCCAGAAGCGCGCCGATATCGGCCGTGCAACCCTGGTGGGCCTACTCAGCACACTCGCCCTCTTCGGCTCGGTGACGACGGTGTCGTACGGCGTGCTTCCCCGCACGGACCTGGCCGACGCCGCGGCCCCGTCGATGGGCGTCGTACTCGAAGAGGTCGTCGGGCCCTGGGGTGGGACGCTGATCGATCTGGGGGTCGTGATCTCGGTGTTGGGTGCGTACCTCGCGTGGACACTACTCAACGCCGAGGTCATGTTCATGCCCGCGAGAACCGGGATCCTGCCCAAACGGCTCGCCCGAGAGAACGCCGGTGGAACACCGGTGGCAGCCCTGGTGCTCACGAACATCAGCGTGCAGATCTTCCTGCTGCTCGTTCTGGTCGTCGGTGACGCGTTGGACTTCATGCTCTCGCTGGACACGGCCCTGACTCTGATTCCCTACCTGCTTGCGGCTGCGTACGCGGTGAAGCTGACTCTCACTCGCGAGACCTACGGTCCGGGCGATGACACCGAGCGACGCCGTCAACTCGTCATCGGGATCCTGGCAGTCGTGTACTCCGTCTTCCTGCTGTACGCGGCAGGCGTGGAGTACGTGCTGCTCGGCTGCCTGGTGTACGCCCCGGGGACGCTGCTCTACGTCGTGGCTCGGCGCGAGCATTCGGGTCGGGTGTTCACCGGCCCGGAACGCATCGTGTGCGGGTTGCTCACGGGGGCAGCAATTCTCGCGCTTGTGCTGCTCGGTACGGGCGACATCACGGTCTGACGACAGGGAGAGTGCAATGTTCGACGAACACAGAGAATCGAGGAGCGACCATGGTCTCTGACAGCACAGTAGCGCTCGACGAAGCGGAGCTGACCGCTATCGATCGGTGGTGGCGGGCAGCGAACTACCTGTCGGTCGGACAGATATACCTCCTCGACAACCCGATGCTCGAGCGTGAGCTCGTTCCGGAGGATGTCAAGCCGCGCCTACTCGGTCACTGGGGGACCAGTCCCGGGCTGAATCTCGTGTACGCACATGTGAATCGGCTCATCCGCAACCGTGACGTCGATGCCATCTTCTTGGCCGGACCCGGGCACGGCGGGCCGGCTCTGGTGGCCAACGCGTACCTGGAAGGCACGTACAGCGAGGTCTACCCGCACATCGGGCAGGGTACCGACGGATTGCGAAAGCTCTTCCGGCAGTTCTCTTTTCCCGGCGGAATCCCCAGTCACGTGGCACCGGAGACGCCGGGCTCGATCCACGAGGGCGGTGAACTCGGGTACGTGCTCTCCCACGCCTACGGTGCGGCGATGGACAACCCCGACCTCGTTGTCGTCGCGGTGGTCGGTGACGGAGAGTTCGAGACCGGGCCGTTGGCCGCCTCGTGGCACAGCAACAAGTTCCTCGATCCGGTCCACGACGGGGCGGTACTGCCGATCCTGCATCTGAACGGCTACAAGATCGCCAACCCGACCGTTCCGGCGCGCATTCACCGCGAGGAGCTGGAGAGCCTACTGCGGGGCTACGGCCACGAGGTGATCACCGTCGAGGGCGACGACCCGGCGCAGGTGCACCAGCAGATGGCCGAGGCCATGGACAGGGCCCACGATCTGATCACGGAGAATCAGCGCGCAGCGCGGGTGGACGGCGACCTCGAACGGCGTCCGGGTCCGATGATTCTGATGGTCACCCCCAAAGGGTGGACCGGTCCGAAGGTCGTCGACGGGCTGCCGGTGGAAGGTACGTGGCGGGCCCATCAGGTCCCACTGGCGGCGACTCGCGAGAACGACGAGCATCGCGCTCAGCTCGAGCAGTGGATGCGGTCGTACCGGGCCGAGGAGTTGTTCGGGACCGACGGGGTGTTGATCGAGTCGGTGCGGGCGCTCGCCCCGGTGGGGGACCGTCGGATGAGCGCCAACCCGCATGCCAACGGAGGCCTGCTGACCCGTCCCCTCCGGTTGCCGGATTTCCGTGACCGAGCCGTCGAGGTCAGCGAACCTGGAGGGTCGATCCACGAGCCGACGCGGGTCCTGGGTGAATACCTGATCGACGTGGTGCGGGACAACCCCACGAACTTCAGAATCTTCGGCCCGGACGAGACTGCATCGAACCGGCTCAACCCGGTGTACGAGGTCACCGACAAGGTCTTCGCCGGCACCATCGTGGACACCGACGAGCACCTGGCGCGATCGGGACGCGTGGTGGAGATACTGTCGGAGCACACCTGCCAAGGGTGGGTCGAGGGTTACACCCTGACCGGACGGCACGGGCTCTTCAGCTGCTACGAGGCGTTCATCCACCTCGTCGACTCGATGTTCAACCAGCACGCGAAGTGGCTCAAGACCACCCGCGACATCCCGTGGCGACCACGGGTGCCCAGCTTGAACTATCTGCTGAGCTCACACGTGTGGCGTCAGGACCACAACGGATTCTCGCACCAGGATCCCGGCTTCATCGACCATGTGGTCAACAAGCGAGCGGAAGTCGTGCGGGTCTACCTGCCGCCGGATGCCAACACGTTGCTGTCCACCATGCAGCACTGCCTGGAAAGTCGGCACTACGTCAACGTCGTCGTGTCGGGCAAGCAGCCGTCGTTCGATTGGCTCACCGGGGACGAGGCCGATCTGCACTGCGCTCGGGGAGCAGGGATCTGGGAGTGGGCCTCCAACGACGAGGGACATCCGGACGTGGTGATCGCTGCCGCAGGCGATGTCCCCACCCTCGAGGCGCTCGCCGCCGTCAGCATCCTGCGGGAGGGTCTGCCGGACCTGAAAGTGCGGTTCGTGAACGTGGTGGATCTGATGCGGCTGCAGGACGAGACCGAGCATCCGCACGGGATGCCGCAACGCGAGTACGACAGCCTCTTCGGGGTGGACGTGCCGGTGATCTTCGCCTACCACGGCTACCCATGGCTGATTCATCGTCTGACCTACCGCCGAGCCAACAACGCCCATCTACACGTGCGTGGCTACAAGGAGGAGGGAACGACCACCACGCCCTTCGACATGGTCATGATGAACGACATGGACAGGTTCCATCTGGTCATCGACGTCATCGACCGCACTCCACGACTCGGCTCGAGGGCGGCGTCGCTACGGCAGGAGATGGTCGACACCCGAAGGCGTGCGCGACAGTGGACCCGAGAGCACGGTGACGACCTGCCGGCCGTGCGGGACTGGCAGTGGACCACGCGTGGTCAATCGCCCGAGAAGGGCAATTCACCGTCGGTCACGGCTGCTGCTTCCACGAGCGCCGACTTCTGACTCGGACGCCGTAGGGCCGGGACACAAAAAACCGGTACCGTCCGAAATGCATTTGGGCGGTACCGGTTTCACGTGGTTCTCGGTCAGCCGGCCTTGGCGCGTAGGCGCTCGACTTCCGAGCGAGAGTGACGTACGGCCTCGGTGTCGGCTCCCTTGTCGTGGGCAAGGTCGTGGGCGAGGTCGAGAATCGCGCGCCGAAGGTGCTTGCGTGCTCGACGGGACTTGTGATGCGGCGCGGACTTGATGAAGGCCTTACGCGCCTTCTTCTCCAGAATGCCGTCGATCTCGGCGTCGGTTACGGTTCCCGCTTCGACCTCGGGGGCGAGGATGTCGCGGACGAACTGGTACTCCCGCGGCGCTGCCCGCCGGAACGCGATGGTCAGCACCGTGAAACCGAGCACGATGGAGGCGATCATGACGGGAATGGTCAGGATGCCACCCTGGCCGAGTCCGCCTGCGTCGTCCCAGGTGAAGTGCAGAAACATGCCCAACAACACGAAGGCCAGTCCGCGCCCGATCCGACGTGGCTGGGCCGCGGTGCCGATGAGGTAGATGACACCCGAGCAGACAAGGGCGCTGAAGAGCGGGTGCGAGGCGAAGCTGACCGCGATACGGGTGAACGACATCGACACGGCCTGACCGACCGGATCGGTACCGAATGCCCCAGCGGTGGAGTTGGCGGCATATTGGAAGTCCTCGAACACCGCGAACCCGAGTCCGATGAAAGCCCCGATGATCAGGCCGTCGTTCGCGGTTCTGATCAAGCGCGGGGCAAGGCCCATGAGTAGTACGAAACCGCAGAGTTTCGCAGCCTCCTCGGTGAACGGTGCCGCGGCACCCGCCGCCCAGTCTGCAACCCATTCCTGCCCGAACAACTTGGAATAGATGCCGAGCAACGCGTTGTTCGCGGGCAACGCGAATGCGAACGTAGCCGCAACACCACCCCACAGGAGCGCGGCGACGATCAGGCGGCCCGGCTGACGTTCCCACCGGTCGATGTGGCGGAACCAGGCGAACCACGCCAGACCACACAGTCCGCAGAGGACTGCCGCTGCAACGAATCCGTCTGCGTAGAACCCGGCCGTCGGTTGGAAGAAGGACCACGTCTGGAAAGCGCCGAGTCCCATCAGGAGCACGTACACCCAGAACGAGAGGTTGTGAGGTTGTACGAATACGAAGCGCTCACCCCAACCGGAGACCTCGAGAGCCTCAGCTTGGCGTCGCCGGGCGTCGGGGCTCACGGCATGCGTCGCTGTGTTCGTTCCGGTCTCGCTCATGCGTTGTTCCCGTCTACGGTACGGATGCTCGCGATCATGGTTTGGATGCTGTCGTTGGCTGCCGTCATCTGAGAGGGAGGACCGTATGCGGCGATCTTGAGACCGGTGCCGTCGAGTACGAATGCTGCAACCACGCCGTCGCCGTTCACGCTGCTGTACGGCTGAGCGACCCCGGTCTCTCCGGTGAACGTCGTGAGGGTGGTGCGGTCCCCGTCGACCCGGAAGGTCGGGTCGTCGGTGCGGGAAGTGACTTTCTCGACCTGATCCAGAAGCTCGTCGGGTGTGCCGGCGAACGAGTCCGCCGAGATCTCGAAGGTCACGCCACTATCGGAGATGGTGGCGTCGCCGTGTCTGCGGCCGTCGTCGGTCACGCGGAAACCATCTTCGACGGTCCAGCCGGTGGCCGGGGTGAAAATGATGTTCTCGGTGATCGCCAGTTGCTCTCCTGCGAGAACGGGGTCCTCCAAGCCGATTGCTGCATCGACACGCGGTATCACGAAGGTCATGATGACGAATACCGCGACAACGAAGAGTGCGGGTGGAAACGTCCTTCGATCGAGTCCGAGCACCCGATGCTCCGGCGGCACCCGGTGTTTGTGTGTCGCAGTGTGTATCAGTGTCACGGATACCCCTCGGCCCAGATCGTTGTTCGAGTTTTCACGGACCTTGTGGTCGATGAAGTCCAGAAAATGTGCGGTGAACAGGCCGGCGCTCCGTCGCCGAGTGCAGTGCCCGTAGATTCACCGCCGACGAACGGACAAGCAGCGGTGATGGTCTCGATGTATGGATTTTATTGTGCGACCGAACGCCAGGGCCGTACCCGGCATCGCCGGTAAAGCTCAGGACGCGGGCGCGTTCCCGTTGTCCGCGCTTCCGGTGAACAGCTGAGTGAGCAGGACAAGAAGGTTCGGTTCGAGTTCGCTGGACGAGAACATACGAAGGACTCCTCTGTTCGCGTGAGTGTGATGCAACCATTCCTGGTTGCATCCATGCTTTATTGATATCAAGGCAAGTGCTCATTTGCCATAGCACTGCTCGAAAAAAAACCGAAAGTACATTTGGATACAAGAAACCAGAACATCGCCTTCGTTGTCAGGCTGAAATTGCCCACCATATTCGGGATGGGTGAGTCCAGTCCTGTTCCGGGACTGCGTTATTGCCGTGACAATGCGTAATACAATTAGGCAATCGGGTGCGGGACTCGAATTTCGGCAAAAGCCCAAGGCGCAATCACCGTTCTTTGTACGGTGAACGGTATGGCCCGGCCAAACGATACTCACTCGAACGCCGTACAGGGGAATGCAGCCAAGGCTCTCCTCGACGTCGGTAAGTTCTTCACTCGCTGGGATGAAAGTGAAGACGGTCGTACGGTCTTTCGTGAGGGTGGCCGAGCGGGCGACGTGTTCTACCGCGACCGATGGAGTCACGACAAAATCGTTCGATCCACGCACGGCGTCAACTGCACCGGTTCCTGTTCGTGGAAGGTCTACGTCAAAGACGGCATCATCACCTGGGAAACGCAGGAGACCGATTATCCGTCGGTCGGGCCGGACAGTCCCGAATACGAGCCTCGTGGGTGCCCTCGTGGTGCTGCATTCTCTTGGTACACATACTCACCCACTCGTGTTCGGCATCCCTATGCCCGTGGGGTACTGGTGGAGATGTACCGGGCCGCGAAGGCACGTCTGGGCGATCCGGTGCTGGCCTGGGCCGACGTGGTCGGTGATCCACTGCGTCGAAAGTCGTATCAGCAGGCGCGCGGCAAGGGCGGTCTGGTACGCGTTTCTTGGGACGAGGCGACAGAGATCGCCGCTGCCGCGCACGTTCACACCATCAAGACGTACGGTCCGGATCGCTGTGCCGGATTCTCGCCGATCCCGGCGATGTCGATGGTCTCGCATTGCGTGGGCACCCGCTTCGTTCAGCTCATCGGCGGCGTGATGACCTCGTTCTACGACTGGTACGCCGACCTGCCGGTAGCCAGCCCGCAGGTCTTCGGAGACCAGACCGACGTTCCCGAATCCGGCGATTGGTGGGACGCCACCTACTTGATGATGTGGGGATCGAACGTTCCCGTCACGCGTACTCCTGATGCGCATTGGATGGCCGAAGTACGTTACCGCGGAACCAAAGTCGTCACCGTGAGTCCCGACTACGCCGACAACAGCAAGTTCGCCGACGAATGGCTTCCGGCTCAGGCGGGTACCGACGGCGCGCTCGCGATGGCGATGGGACACGTCATCCTCACCGAGTTCTTCGCCCGGAGATCGGTGCCGTTCTTCGACGACTACATCAAGACCTACAGTGACCTTCCGTTCCTCATCCATCTCGACGAGCACGACGGTGCCCACGTGCCCGGAAAGTTCGTCACCGCAGACGAACTCGCGGCATTGCCCGACGGCGCTGCTGCCGAGGACGATGTCTGGAAGACGGTCGTACTCGACGACGGCACCGGCGAACCCGTGGTGCCCAACGGATCTTTGGGGTTTCGGTTCTCGGCATCGGGAGAAGGTCGCTGGAATCTCGATCTCGGATCGATCACGCCCGTGCTCACCCTGCACGGGCGGAGCAGCACCGAGAACGTGGAGATACTGCTTCCTGCATTCGATGCCCCCGATGGTTCGGGCAGGGTATTGCGGCGCGGAGTCCCGGCGATCCGGGTCGACGGGGCTCTGGTCACCACGGTCTTCGACCTCATGTTCGCGCAGTACGGTGTAGCCAGAGACGGAGTACCGGGAGAATGGCCCACCGGCTACGACGACGTCACCACGCCGTACACACCCGCCTGGCAGGCCGAGATCACCGGTGTGCCGGCCGAAGCCGCTGTCCGTGTGGCTCGCGAGTTCGCCACCAATGCCATCGATTCCGGCGGGCGCTCGATGATCATCATGGGTGCAGGCATCTGTCAGTGGTTCCACGGTGACGCCACGTACCGCGCCATACTGTCCCTGCTCATCCTCACCGGGTGCATGGGCCGCAACGGCGGAGGCTGGGCGCATTACGTGGGTCAGGAGAAGTGCCGTCCCATCACCGGGTGGATCTCTCTCGCCAATGCACTCGACTGGTCGCGGCCGCCGCGGACCATGACCGGTACGTCGTACTGGTACATGCACACCGACCAATGGCGAAACGACGGTTATTCGACGGCGTCGTTGGCTTCGCCGTTGTCGAAGAGCTCGATCACCCACGAACACACAGCCGACGCCATCGCGCAATCGGCGCGGATGGGTTGGATGCCGTTCTACCCGCAGTTCGACCGTAATCCGCTCGATCTCGCAGACGAGGTGAATGCTGCCGTGGAGACCGGGGATGCGTCCACGGTCGGCGGGTATGTTGCCGAGAAGTTGCACGACGGCGGCCTCACCGCCGCGATCACCGACATCGACGCGCCCGAGAACTGGCCTCGCACACTGATTCTCTGGCGCTCGAACCTGATGGGCTCGTCGGCCAAGGGAAACGAGTACTTCCTGCGAAACCTGTTGGGCACCCACCACAACGTGCTGGGAACCGAGAACCCGAACACGCCGCGGCCGAACGACGTGAAGTGGCATGAGGAAGCACCCGAGGGCAAGCTCGATCTGATGGTGTCGGCAGATTTTCGAATGACGTCGACGACGCTGCTGTCCGACATCGTGTTTCCGGCTGCGACCTGGTACGAGAAGCACGACCTGTCGTCGACGGACATGCACCCGTTCGTGCATGCCTTCTCACCCGCGATCGACCCGCCGTGGGAGGCGAAGTCGGATTTCGATCTGTTCCACCTACTGGCCGACAAGCTCTCGTCTCTCGCGAAGACGCACCTCGGGGTGCGGCACGATCTCGTCAGCGTTCCGATGCAGCACGACACCCCCGGTGAGACGGCACAGCCGCACGGCAGGGTGACGGACTGGCAGGGTTCGCCCGATCCGGGGACGCCAGGCAAGAATCTTCCCAACTTCGTTGTGGTCGAACGCGATTACACGGCGATCGCGGACAAACTGGCAGCCGTCGGACCACTGGCGGACACGTTGGGTTTCGCGGTCAAGAATGTGACCTACGACGTGGCCGAGCAGAGTGCCCGACTGGCTGCGAGCAACGGCGTGATGCCGTCGGGTCCTGCCGAAGGGCGTCCGGCCATCGACACGGACGTCAAGATGGCCGAGGCAATTCTCGCCTATTCCGGTACGACGAACGGCGCGTTGGCGAAGGACGGTTTCGAGAAGCTGCAGAAGCGCGTCGGAAAGCGTCTCGACGATCTGGCAGCGGGCGCGGAGGACAAGCGCATCACCTTCGCCGACACCCAGCGTGGCCCAGTTCCCGTGCTCACCTCGCCGGAGTGGTCGGGGTCCGAGACCGGGGGTCGGCGTTACTCACCCTTCACCGTGAACATCGAGCGGCTCAAGCCCTTTCACACACTGACGGGACGAATGCATTTCTACCTCGATCACGACTGGATGATCGACATGGGTGAATCGCTACCGATCTACCGACCACCTCTGGACATGCACCGGTTGTTCGGCGAGCCGAGGCTCGGCCCCGATGGCGCGCAACAGATCACCGTTCGATACCTCACTCCGCACTCGAAGTGGTCGATCCATTCCGAGTACCAGGACAACCTCTTCATGCTGTCGCTGTCCCGAGGCGGGCCGACGGCGTGGCTCAGTCCCGAGGACGCCGCCGCGATCGACGTGAAGGACAACGATTGGATCGAGTGCGTGAACGCCAACGGAGTCGTGGTCTGCCGTGCTGTCGTCAGCCACCGAATGCCGACCGGCGTCACGTATGTCCACCATGCTCAGGAACGAACCATCGATGTTCCCAAGTCGGAAGCCACCGGCCGTCGCGGCGGCATCCACAACTCCGCCACTCGGCTGCTGGTGAAGCCGACGCATCTCATCGGCGGATATGCCCAATTGTCCTACGCCTTCAACTATCTCGGTCCCGCAGGTAATCAACGCGACATGGTGGCCACCATTCGTAAACGTAGCCAGGAGGTGACCTACTGATGCGAGTCATGGCCCAAGTGGGCATGGTGATGAATCTGGACAAGTGCATCGGATGCCACACCTGTTCGGTGACATGCAAGCAGGCGTGGACCAACCGTGCCGGCACCGAATACGTGTGGTTCAACAACGTCGAGACCCGCCCCGGGCAGGGGTACCCACGACGCTACGAGGACCAGGAGAAGTGGCGCGGCGGTTGGCATCTGAACGCGAAAGGCAAACTGCGCCTGCGCACCGGCGGCCGACTGCAGAAACTGCTCACTCTGTTCGCCAGTCCCGTGCAACCCACGATCGCCGACTACTACGAGCCCTGGACCTACGACTACCAGACGCTCATCGACGCACCACTCGGTGACGACTTCCCCGTGGCCCGGCCGAAATCTCTGTTGACCGGCAAGGATACGAAGGTCAGCTGGTCTGCGAACTGGGACGACAACTTGGGCGGCGCAACGGAGTACGGCGACCTCGACCCGATCGTCGCCAAGCTCCGCAGCGAATCCGAGGAGGCCGTCAAGTTCAGCTTCGAGCAGACCTTCATGTTCTACCTGCCGCGAATCTGTGAACACTGCCTCAACCCGTCGTGCATGGCCTCTTGCCCGTCGGGCGCGATCTACAAGCGCAGCGAGGACGGAATCGTCCTCGTCGACCAGGACCAGTGTCGTGGCTGGCGGCAGTGCATCACCGGATGTCCCTACAAGAAGATCTATTTCAACCACAAGTCGGGCAAAGCCGAGAAATGCACGCTGTGTTACCCGCGACTCGAGGTCGGCCAACCGACGATCTGCTCCGAGACGTGCGTCGGTCGGCTTCGATATCTCGGAATCTTCTTGTACGACGCCGACGCGGTGACCGACGCGGCGTCGACACCGGACGAGAAGGACCTGTACGAGGCACAACTCGATCTGCTCCTCGACCCCGAGGATCCGAGTGTGATCGCGGCGGCGCGCGCCGACGGCATTCCCGACGACTGGATCGACGCGGCCCGACGTTCCCCGGTGTACGCGCTGGCCAAGAAATACAAGGTCGCGCTTCCGTTGCATCCGGAATATCGCACGATGCCGATGGTGTGGTACGTCCCACCGCTGTCGCCGATCGTCGATCTGCTGGCCGAGCAGGGACACGACGCCGAAGGATATGGCACGTTGTTCGGGGCGATCGAGGCGTTGCGCATCCCCGTCGAGTATCTGGCCGAACTGTTCACCGCCGGCGACACCGATGTCATCGACACCGTTCTCAAACGACTCGCCGCCATGCGCTCCTACATGCGCGATATCACCCTCGGTCGTGAGCCGAACGCCGACATCCCCGCTTCCGTTGAAATGTCGGAAGAGGAGATGTACGAGATGTACCGGCTCATGGCGATCGCCAAATACGAAGAGCGCTATGTCATTCCGACCGCTCACCATGAACAGGCCGCGAAACTCGACGAGATGGCCTGCTCACTGGACTACGAGGAAGGCCCCGGAATGTTCGAGTCCGGTGCCTTCGGTGAGGCCAGCGGTCGTCCGGCCCCGGTGTCGGTGGAGACCTTCCACGCTCTCAAACACCGGCAGACCTCCGATACCGCGGCGGGAGCCGACAGTCTGGCCGGTCGAGTCAACTTGCTGAACTGGGACGGAAACGGCGTGCCGTCGGGAATGTTCCCCAAGAGTTCGGAGACGCCGTGAGGTGGTTGCGGGGTCGACGAGAAGTCGACCAGCGGGTCATCTACCAGGCCGCAGCCTGGTGCCTGACGTACCCGGATTCCCAGCTGTTGTCCCGAATCGGGTTGTTACGAGAGGCGCTCGGTGAGCATCCCGACCGAACTGTCGCTGCGCCTCTGGAGCGTTTCGTCGACCACCTGGCGGGCTCGGATATCGACAAGCTGCAGCGCGAGTACGTCGACGTGTTCGATCTTTCGAGCAAACGCACGTTGTATCTGTCGTACTGGACGGACGGAGACACCCGCCGCCGCGGCTCGGTGCTCGGCGAGTTCAAACAGCGTTATCGCGACAGCGGCTATCTGGTCGATCTCCATGGGGAGCTACCCGACCATCTTCCGGTCGTGCTCGAATTCTGTGCTCGCGACCAGCCGGCCACGGCGGTGGAGCTGTTGACGATCTACCGCGCAGCGCTGGAACTCATTCGGTTGGGCCTGGTCGATCTCGGCACCCCGTATGCCGACGTGATGACCGCGATCTGTGCCTGCCTTCCGGGGGAATCGCCGACGGATCGCCAGTCCGCGCTTGCCCTCCGGGCGACGATACCCATCGAAACGGTGGGCCTGGAGGCTTTCGATCCGCGTCTGCTACCCATCGCCGAGACGAGGTGACGACGTGAATACGATTCTGTGGGGCGTACTTCCGTATCTGGTGCTGACGCTGCTCATCGGCGGCACCGTCTGGCGCTACCGGTACGACAAGTTCGGGTGGACCACCCGATCGTCGGAGTTGTACGAATCGCGGTTGCTCCGAATCGGGTCACCGCTGTTCCACTTCGGCATCCTGGTCGTCATCATCGGCCACGCCATCGGTCTGCTCGTCCCGGAGTCGTGGACCGAGTTCTTCGGGATCTCCGAGAGTGTCTACCACCTGAATTCGGCATTCTTCGGGTTGATCGCCGGTGTGTGTACTCTCGTCGGTCTCGTCATTCTCGTGTACCGACGTCGACGCGTCGGGCCGGTGTTCATGGCGACCACTCGTAACGACAAGGTGATGTACCTCGTCCTGACCGCTGCTCTGCTGCTGGGGTTCTACGTGACCCTCCTCGGTGCTGTGCCCGGTCAGGAAGGGGTGAACTATCGAGAGACGGTCTCGCCGTGGTTCAGGTCTCTGTTCTATCTGCAGCCGGATGTCGAGGCGATGAGCAACGCGCCCATGCGTTTCCACATCCATGTCCTCGTCGGGATGCTGCTGTTCGCCATGGTGCCGTTCACTCGGTTGGTGCACATGTTCACCGCGCCGGTGCATTACCTGTTTCGCCCGTACATCGTCTACCGCAGCCGCGACAGGCACTCGTCGCCAGGAAATCGCCAGTACCGGCCCGGTTGGGCACCGGTCGGAACGAAGGATCGTGATCGATGAGCACTCCTGTCGAGACCCCACTCGATCGACGCGCGCAATCACTGAACCTCGCTCTTGCGACACTCGCGTTCACGATCAGCTTCTGGGCGTGGAACCTGATCGGCCCGTTGGGTGTTCGATACGCGTCCGACATGGAACTATCCGCTACCGCGAAGTCGGTGTTGGTGGCGATACCGATTCTGGTCGGTTCACTGGGGCGCATCTTGACCGGTGCGCTCACCGACCGCCTGGGCGGCCGAATCATGTTTCCGATTCTGCTGCTGGCGTCCGTGCCGTTCGTCTTCCTCGTCGCTCTCGGCGGACACCTGGGCAACTACACGATTCTGCTCGTGGCCGGATTCTTCCTCGGAATCGCCGGCACCTCGTTCGCGGTCGGAATCCCGTTCGTCAACGGCTGGTACGACAAGTCTCGCAGGGGATTTGCGACAGGAGTCTTCGGAGCCGGTATGGGCGGCACCGCGTTGTCGGCGTTCTTCACACCGCGGTTCGTTGAGTGGTTCGGGTATGTGACCACCCATGTCGTCATTGCGGTTGCTTTGGTTGTCACCGCCGCAGTCTGCTGGATGTTCATGCGTGATTCTCCGCGGTGGTCTCCCAACCATGACGCGGTCGTACCCAAACTGGTCGGTGCGGCGAAATTGCCGATCACGTGGCAGATGGGTTTCCTGTATGCCGCCGCGTTCGGTGGGTTCGTCGCCTTCTCGACGTATTTGCCGACGTACCTGAAAGATGTGTACGACTTCGACCTTGCGGCGGCCGGTACCCGCACGGCCGGGTTCGCGATTGCTGCGGTTGTCGCCCGGCCCATCGGGGGTGTGCTGTCGGACCGCTTCGGTGCGCGCCTGATCACCGCGATTTCGTGTGGTGGTGCCGCGGTGATGGCGGTCTGGATGATCACTCAACCTCCCCTCGAGTTCCTCGCCGGACTGAACTTCGTGTTGACGGCCGTATTCATGGGCCTGGGTTCGGGGTCGGTGTTCAGCTGGGTGGCCAAGGAAGCGCCACAGGAGCGGGTCGGCTCGATCACCGGTATCGTCGGTGCCGCAGGCGGACTCGGCGGCTTCTTCCCTCCGCTGGTCATGGGTGCCACGTACGACTCGGTCGACCACAGCTACACGATCGGCCTCGTTCTGTTGGTGGTCACCGCATTCGTGGCCACGTTGTTCACGGTGTTCGGTGTGCGAGCGCGCAAAACCGAAGAACGCCTGTCGACATGAATTCGGCAGAGCGCACTGCTCGAGATGCAACCGACATGTGGGGTTCCATCGGCACCAGCCAACCGAGGAGACGAATGACAATGCATCGGAACAACGAGAGCTTCGGCGCCTCGGCTCATCCGGCCGTAATCCGATTCCACGTCGCGGTGGTGCAGCATGTCGCGTGAGAGCAAAGCCAGGGCGGGGGCACAGGCGGCCGTGGGTGGTGACCGAATTCTCGATGTGGCTCTTGCGGTTCCACGCGGCACGACTTTCGCGGGTGCCGTGGGAATGGGTCTCGGTGCCGGAATCGGCGGCGGCGGTAACTCGACGACCGCATGGGAGATGGGTGGGCTGATGGCGGGGCGTGCCAGCGCGGCTCGACGTCAGAAGATGCCTCCGTCGGTGGTACTCGCACTATCCGAGACGACGCTGTACGCACTGGGGCGCAAGCGATCCGGGCTGTTCGGATCATGGAAGAAATTGGGGCTGTTGACCCGGATCCCTCGTTCGCACCTGACCGTGGCGCACAAACGGCGCGGAACCGTTCTGCATTTGACGTTCACGGACACTACGTCCGGAGTGCCTCTCGAGGTCGAGACGACTCCAGTGGGAAACTTGGGTATCAACGACTTCCTGAAGGCGCTCGACAGCGGATCGCAAGACTGACCGCTTGGGTGCCTGTGATTTGGGTCGGTGGCCTCCGATCGATCTGAGTGGACAACTGAGGCAGCTGCGCATTCGCCTTTTCAGATGTCCGCCAGGAACGGATCGATAGCCGCCCAGGTCGCGTCCGGGGCTTCGAGGTGGGGGAGGTGTCCGGCATGAGCGATTTCGACGAACTGGGCGCCGGGGATCGCGTCGGCGATGGCCCGTCCGTAGGCCGGTGTGACAATTCGGTCGCTCTGTCCCCACACCACGAGCGTCGGAACCGTGATTGCGTCGAGCCGCGCCATCAGGTTCGGATCGCTCATGTTCCTGCCCGCCAGGGCTTCCATGGTGTGCCTGTTTGCCGACTGAATCGCTTGCTGTTCATCGGTGAGAGTAGCGGGGTCGGTGTACCCACGGTGCGGGTCGTGCCATGCGGCTTCAGCGAGTTCACGAGCGTCGAGGCCGAAGAAATCCGCGACGGGTTCTCCGTCCACGATCACGCCGACGCCGTCGATGACGACCACTGCTCCGATCGATGTTCGGTACTGCTCGGCACCGGCGGCCTGCACTGCCATTTCCAAGGCGATCCACCCGCCGATGGAGGACCCGATCAACACGACGTCGGTGTATCCGCGCTCCTGCAGGCGAGCGAGATAGCCCGCGGCGAGTTGCGCGATCGAGGTGATGCCGTCCGGGCGGTCGGTGCCTTCCCAGCCGGGATGGGTGGGTGCCAACATGTCCAGTTCGAGCGCGACGTGTCCGGCTAGGGACGCAACGGTTTTGGGTCCGCCGCCGCCGTGCAGTACGAACGCGGTCCGTGGCCGAAGGCGGGCGGTCGAGGCGACGGGGAAGTCGATCGGGAACGATGTGTTCATGATTCTCCTATATCAACATGTTTATATACAGACATTGATACGGTAGCACCATGGCGACCGATCTCGAAGTCCTCGGACAGGCAATCAAGCGCGCGCAGTATCGAAATCACCGCGCGATGGATGCTGCTCTACGCGAAATAGGTGTCAGCCTCGTCCAATGGGATGCGCTGCGCGCGATCGAGCGCATGCCGGGTGCGTCCGGGCACGAACTCGCTGTGACGACCTTTCAGAGCGATCAGGCGTTCGGAACATTGGCGAACAGGCTCGAAGAGCGAGGGCTCATCAGCCGCTCCTCGGGCCGCGGACGGCGGGTGGAACACGTCCTGACCGACGCGGGAGGGCACGCACTCGGAGAAGGTCGGCAGCTGACGCGCGGCGTACTCGAGGACTTGTTCGCTCCGCTCGATGAGGCGCAACGTCGCGAATTACTTCGGACGCTCGGCACTCTCACCGAAGAGCCCTGAGTCGGGAACCGGGATCGATCTTCTCGGGCGTGTGCTCGTCGCTCCCGACTTTCGGAAAAGGAACAGTCGGGTTCCGTTGAATCCGCACTCGGTCCGTGCTGATCCGCCGCTGTACGCCACGGTTCACGACCGTCCGCGCGGATTGGGAGTTCGGTGTCGCAGAGTGAAATAGCTCGAGATGACTGCCTTGGGTGTGTGATCCCGATACCAGCGATTCCACACGGACCTGTCGGGTGCTTCGGACGCCGAGACCGCTCGGCGATCTGACGGCGCATCGATCAGCTTCGTCGCATCTTTCTACGGATCTTGTCGACCGAAGTTGCTGTGCGAGAGCCGCGTAGCGCGTAACCGCCGCAGCACCGCAGTCGCGCCGGTGCGCTCGGCGCGGTCCTGGAGCGCGGTGACCTCTGCGACGTCGACGGATCCGGTCGCGGCCCGAATTCGGAGCGCGAGTGCGTCGGTCTCGACCGACCACGCAGCGAATCCCCGCTGCGCATGAATCGTCCGGGCCGCGTCGATGTGACGGTGCGCGGAGGCGTCGTCTCCGAGAGCCCACGCCAGCGAGGCGAGATGGTGGTGTACAACGCCGTACAAGCTGGCCCAGGTGAGCACGACGCAGTCCTCGTGGTCGAGGAGGATTCGATAGACGTACTCGCACAGCCGCGTCAGCACCAGCTCGGATGCCGCCCGGGCGATCAATGCCATGGTGGACAACCACATCGGGTCGACGGGAATCGCGTCCAGGCGCTGCGGTGTGTACCACTCGATGAGTTCGGTCGCCTCGGCATTGCGGCCCACGTCGATCAGGGCGACAGCGAGCGCGGGCCGCAGTACAGGGTTGTCGTGTGCGCGCGCACGCATTGCTTCGGCCTGACTTGCGATCTCGCCCATGTCGCCGCGCAGTGTCCGCAGTGCGGTCAGCGCCGGCAGCAATCGTCCGTAATAGCCTGTGTCGGTAGGCGAAGGCGGTACCGCTCGTATTCGATCCAACGCGGCCTCGCACGCAATCAGATCGCCCGCCGCGAGTGACACGCCCAGTCGTCCGTAGTCGATGAGCCAGCGAAGTTCGGGGTCGCCGTCCACGTGAGCGTCGGTGATGGCGTCGAGACATGCCGTGGCACCGTCGAGATCCCCGGCTTCGAGTCGCGCCCGCGAGAGCCACACCGCCACCGTGGCGTCGTTCATGACGGACGGGTCCGCACCGACGAGTTCGTCGAGGTCGACAAGTGCGGCGGCAACCACATCGGCGCTGTGGGGAACGCGCAATCCGATGAGCGCGGCGACGTTCACCGACGCCAACAGCTGTGTGTCACCCAAGCTTCGGGCGATGTCGGCAGCGTGAACGATCGTGCGGGCGCGCTCGCTGTGGTCCGCGCCCCAGGCCTGCTCGATGACGCGCTGGGAGGCGAGGACGGCGTACTCGCGTGACACCGTCCGACCCTCGGCTTCCAACTCGGTGCACATGGCGTCGATGACCGCGACGCGCTCGGCGTCGGATGCGTACCGCTGCACGAATTCCATTCCACGTCTCTTGCTCGCTGCGATCGCATCGTTCTGCAGGGTTCGCTCGCCGAGTTGCCGCGCCATCGTGAGTGCGGCCATCGCGGTATCGCGGGCGTTCGGGTCCCGCAAGGCTCGCTGGGACAGTCCGAGCCCGATCGAGATGGAACACCGGGTGACGGCATCGTCGAAAGGCGTCCAATCGAGTGCTCGACGGTAGTGCTGGCCGGCATCTTCGTAGGCGCCGAGCGCGTAGGCGTTCTCGGCGGCTCGGTGTGCGTACGAGCCCGCACGAACACGGTCCTCGATGCGACCCCGGCCGAAATGAAACGCGAGCCGCGCAGCATCTTGCCCGTCCTGATTCATGCGTTCCAACGCACCCCCGACCTTGGAATGGAGGGCAGCGCGAGTGCCAGGACCGATGGCCGAGTACACGACGTCGCGGACGATGGGGTGCCGCAACTCGAAGAGATCGCCGTCGTGGGCGGGCACGATCAGCCTGTCGCGAACGAGTTCGTCGAGGGCGTCGTCGAAGCGATCGTTCGTGAGCTCACCGGTCGCGCCGCGCAGCACGACGAGCGGGACGAACATTCCTGTGACTGCGCACGCATGCAGCAGCAGCCGAGCGCCCTCGCCCAGACGATGCTCTGATCGACGGACGAAACCTACGATGGAGGAGGGATATTCGGTGCGCTCGGCTGGGTCGCCGCCGCGACCGGCCGCCAGAATGGACGTCACGAACAGGGGATGTCCGCGGGTCTTGCTCAACAATTGCACCGGATCGAGGTCCGACTCGTGCGCGGTGACGAGTTCGCGAAGGTGCCCCAACTCGAACTCGCGCAACTCCAGCCGGCGGGTGCGTCCCAGCCGTGTGGCCGTGTCCAGTGTCGCGCTCAGTTCGACATCGTCGAGCGATTCGGTTCGGGCTACGGCGACGAAACAGATCGCAGCCGTCGTGCACACCTGAAAGAGGTAGCGCAGCAGGGACTGCGACGCCGGTGACGCCCACTGCAGGTCGTCGACGACCAACATCGTCGGCGTGTTCGCGACGGTACCGGTGAGCCAGCGACGAACGGCGTTCATCGTCGATACACGATCGCTGCTCGACGCGTCGGACTCGACATCGATGTGAGCGAATCGTTGAGCGCTTCCCGGCAGCAGCCTGAGAACGTCTTTGCCGTGGGCGTCGACCCATTCGCGTAGCTGCGCGGAGTCGGCGTCGTCGAGTTGCCCTTCGATCGCGTCGACGAACGGCTCGAACGGCACGACGGCATCCTCGCTGCATCGACCGAAGATCACCGTGACGCCGGTGGCGCGTGCTCGTCGCATCGCTTCACGGATCAGCGTCGTCTTTCCACTCCCTGCGTCACCGGTGACGACGACGCAGTGGCTGCTTCCGGGGCCGGTCGACTTCAACGTCCGCGCGATCGCGTCGAGTTCGCCGGCCCGGCCCACAACCAGGGGAGTGGCGGTCGAGACGGCTTCGAGCTGCGTCCGGTCGTCCTGCAGTGCGTCGGCGAAGAGTTGTGCGGTCTCGGCCGAAGGATCGACGCCGAGGTGTTCGGTGAGTGCTCTTCGGCATCGTGCGGCTACCTCCAGTGCCTGTGCGCGGTCGCCCAGCGCGATGTGCCCGCGCATCGCGTGCCGGTATGCGCGTTCGACCAAGGGATCGATGGAGATGACCGCCTCGGCACAGGAGATGGATCGGTCGAAAGAGCCCTCTTCGGCCGATGCCTGCGCGTCGATGTCGAGAGCCGTCACGAGAAGCGATACGCGCTCGGCCTGAAGTTCGTCCGCCCACGCTCCGATTACTCCCCGCAGGAGGGGGTCCGACAGCGCGCGGTGGGCATCATGCGCTCTATCTGCCCTGACACGCGCAGGCAGATCGCCGCCGGAGCCACGGCAGAACTCGCGGATCACTTCGAGATCCACGTGTACCCAATCGGGCAGTGCGAGCTGCAGAACGCCACCGCGCGATCGCAGACTGCCGCCGGGAATGCCCGCCGTGTTCAGCGCCTCGCGTACCTTCGTCAGGACACTCCGGGCTGCCGCATTCCAGGACTTCGGGCGACCGTTCGGCCAGATGATCGAAGCGAGCTCGTCTGCCGAGACATCGCGGTGCCGATGCACCGTCAAGTAGGCGAGGGCTTCGACGCAGCGCGGCCCGCCGATGGTTCGCGGGTCGACAACGCTGGTGCCGCGAACTGTCGGTGTACCGAGCAGTTCGATACAGGCACTGTGCGCTGTCACAAGTGGAATGTAAGCACAGACCCTGAGCATTGGGTTGCAAAACAATTGCACTGTCGAACTAGCGTCCGGAATATCGTTCTGATCCGAAACGAAAGGCTGCACATGTCCGTCGTTCAGTACCGCAAGGCGTCCATCGCACTCGCCACCCTCGCCGTTGCCGCCGGTGCAGCGCTCGTGCTCCCGGGCACCGCCTCTGCCGCGACACAGGAACGCGACTACACGGTGTCGTCGACAGTGGGGGGCTTCCAGTCCACCGATTTCGTGCTGGTGGAGGGCACACCGGTGACCGTGACGGCTGAGGGGTCCGCCACGTCTTCCACCTCAGGGGATCCTGTTTATTACGGCCCCAACGGATCGGTCGACACATGCACCGTCGACTGTCAGGATCCCGCGGGTCAGTATGCGGCCCTCTATGCCAAGGTCGGTGATGGTGCCCCGATACTGGTCGGAACCGGACCGGTCGTCCTCACCGGAGCGGGTCCTCTGTCGTTCGCATTCAACGACGGGAGCAACAGTTTCGGTGACAACGACGGCTCGTACGTCGCTACCGTCACCTACGACGACGGCATCACCCCGGTGGATCCCGGCTGCTCCGGGTCAGCGTGCTTCGACTTGATGGACTTCTTCGGATCTTCCGCGGCCTGATTCCGCGTAGTTCTCGGCGATCACCCGCATTCCAGTCAGGAATGTGGGTGATCGTCTGTTGTGCGCACTGTGTGCGTCGCACCCATCCTGCCGTGATCACGAGGCTGCGCGATCGCGTCCAACGACAGGGGCACCAGAGTCCGTACGGATCCAGATCTCTGCACCAGGACGATCAGGCCGACGCCTGGTCTACACGGCTTCGAGGACACTGACGTAGTTCGCGACGGCGAGTCCGCCCATGTTGTGGACCAGTCCTCTTCGTGCAGTCGGTAGTTGCATGTCGCCGGCCGTACCCGTCAGTTGCATCGATGCCAGAACATGTTGCGAGACACCGGTTGCGCCCACAGGGTGCCCCTTGGATTTCAACCCGCCGGACAGGTTGACAGGCAGAGACCCACCGGGGGGATCGGCGGCGAGAATGGTCCCGACGAACATCTCGTCGACGGGCAATCGATTCGACATCGGTCAGCCGCTGACCATGAAGGCTGCGTATGCAGGTATGGCGTCCCGAACCGCAGTGAGCACATGAGCGATAAGTACTGATAGCCCACGTTCGATGCGCCGGGAGACGACATCGCGGGCAGGTGTCATTGAACGCGTCCCCCCCAAGAATTGTCATCCGGTGACTAATCGTGTTATCGGACAAGGGGAAAAGTCTTGCACGTTCTCAGCATGACAGGCAGGGTCGTCGGCATCGAGAGCATGCACCTACGGGCAGTGTGGTGGAGCGTCGAACGGCGGAGGAGATCAGCGATGGATGCCGAAGTGATCGTGGTGGGCGTGGGCCGGGCAGGTTGGTCGCGACCGCCGAAATGGCCTCCACCGCGAATTCCTTAATTCGTTCATCAGGGTCCTGCAGATACTGGCGATCCACAAATTCTGTCGATCACTCGGTGAACGACTACTCGAACTCCTCGGTGTATCCGTCTTCATACGCTTTTCCCGCCACGCCCGTTCCGTAGCACTGCGGACTCGGTCCGAGCGACGCTCTGATCGAGCTCGATCTGATTGCGTCTCGAGTTCACGCCTAGCTCGATCTGGATCAAAATTGTTCGTAAACAGCAAATTTCGGCAACTCGGTGTTCGGCCACACTGCCAATTGAATGCGTGCCCTCCGAGCAGAATGAGCCGGCGATACTCTCGCCCATTCCTCGAAGTCACATATGAAGGAAACATGATCATGTCGAATGGTCGGTTCGATCCGGCACCAATCCGGCTTCACACAATCAAGGGGGCATAGTGTCGTCCAAAATTCTCCAGTACTCAATGGTGGCATTGACAGCTGTCGCGCTCACGAGCGTCACAGCACCAACTGTCGTTGCGCAGTCGCAGCCAGGCTCCTTCTATCAATACGATGGGACTGCGGCATTGTCGTCGTATGAGCCTGGGGCCGTCTTGAAGACACGAAGTGTGCCCTACAACGTCGTCAACATCCCCACCCCGCTACAGGCGGTGCAGGTGCTCTACCGATCGACAGACGCACTCGGTCGACCGTCTGCGAATGTCACCTCAATTCTCAGACCTCCCAACGCCAAGGCAGGCAAAGTCGTTTCATTCCAGTCGGCGTACGACTCCTTGAACCCGGAGGACGGACCATCACGGGCCGTCGCAGGGAACACTCCGCTCGGTTCCCTGACAACCAGTGGACGAAACGTCGCTGTCGGTGGGACTCTCCCGTCGGGCGAAGCGGCCATGTTCGGTCCCCTGCTTGCGTTGGGCTACACCATCGTCATTCCCGATACCCAAGGTCCTACAGCAGATTTCGCGGCAGGACCCGAATACGGAATGATGACTTTGGATTCCCTCCGTGCTGCGCGCAATGTTCCCGAGACTGGGATTACCGACTCAGCCGAGATCGGACTGATGGGATACTCCGGCGGGGCAATAGCCACCAACTGGGCGTCCATCCTTGCCCCCGACTATGCGCCCGACATCAACGAGGACCTGATCGGTGCCGCCCAAGGTGGCCTCTTGGTCAATCCGGCAAACAATCTCCGGTACGCCAACGGGAGTACCGTTTGGGCGGGCGTTGTCGGGATGGCAATCGTAGGGCTCGGTCGCGCCTACGACATCGATTTCTCCCCTTACATCAGCGATTTCGGGCGAGAACTCTTGCCCCGACTCGAGGACGCTTCGATTGCAAACGTTCTATTGCAGTACCCAGGCGTGACGTGGCAGGACATCGCAAAACCTGAATACCCGAATCCGAGCATGGTTCCTGAGTATGTCGACGTCGCGAACAAGATCAACATGGGCACCGCGCCAGTTCCTACAATCCCGATGTTCGTTGCCCAGGCTGCGAACGGTGTCCTCGAAGGTACCCAGCCGGGTGGGCCGAACGTCGGACCCGGCGACGGAGTCATGGTGGCTGGGGATGTCCGCGCCCTCGCCACTCGATACTGCGACGCGGGCCTGCCCATCCAGTACGACCAGTACGACACCGTCAGTCACACCGTCGGCGGAGCGTTGTGGCTTCCCGGCGCTTTGGCCTGGCTCAACGACCGCTTCGACAATGTCCCTACCCCAAGCAACTGCTCGAATATTGCACCTGGAAACTCGCTTGCGCCAGAAGAACGCGCGATGGGGTGATCCTCGGGCGGGTTCAGAATGTCGGACGGTCGGTGGGTGGACTGCCCTGGTTTTGTTGTCAATAAACGAATTTCGAGTCCAGTATGGTTCAGGTGGATCCATTTCTAGGGACTTAGAATCGGCACAGTGTCGGTTCGAGTCCGACTGGGGGCATCATTTCCGGCGAACTCGAAGTTGTGGACGGAATCCCGTCGCAATCCATCCATAACGTCGAGTTCGTCCCGGTCCCGGTATTTCCTGATGCCGCTTCTGTCGAGGCAAAAGCGCGAGAGGTATTGCACAGCAACCGATAACAGAGGTAAGCGTGGCACTGCTCGCTCTGTCACCGTTCACACGACGGTGGCCGCGTATGCCACGAACACCACGAACATGGCCGCGCCGCCGAGAGCTGCGCCGATCATGGCCTCGCGGCCATTGGTCGCCAGGCCCTTCTCGTCCCGGCCCACGCCGACCCACCCGCACACCACCGCGGCGACACCTGTTGGGACCGCGACAAAATCCCCGATGAAGGGTACGAACGCGCAGACCAGGGCGATGATGCCCAGGGTCAGCGCGGCACTGCCTGCACCGTTGCGAAACAGCGGCCGGGTGGTGTGTTCCTCGGCCATGCCGCCTCCCTCTTTCTGGTCCTGATGCAGTGGCTCGATGCACGGGTCCGTCGCACGTACACGACGACCAGACCCACCAAAAAGATACCCTCGATATGCTCAGAGGCGCGATGGCACCGATGCACCGCAGCTCGCGACTTCTGCGCCCTCGGGCCGAAGACTCCAGCTAGGCTCGGTTGGTGACGGACTCAACGTGGGACGGGTATGTCCGTGTGCGCGGCGCTACCGAGCACAACCTGGCCGCTGTCGATGTCGACATACCCCGCAATGCCTTCGTCGCGTTCACAGGGGTGTCGGGGTCCGGGAAGTCGTCACTGGCTTTCAGCACCTTGTACGCCGAAGCGCAGCGACGCTACTTCGAGTCGGTTGCCCCCTACGCGCGTCGACTGCTTCAGCAAGTGGGCGCTCCCCATGTCGCCTCCATCACCGGCCTTCCGCCGGCCGTTGCGCTGCAGCAACGTCGGGGTTCGCCCAGCTCACGCTCCAGTGTCGGCACCATCACCACGATGTCCAACCTCCTGCGCATGCTCTACTCCCGGGCCGGTACCTATCCCGACGGTGCGCCGATGCTGTCGGCGGAGGCGTTTTCACCCAACACCGTCGCCGGTGCCTGTCCGCGATGCGGTGGGTTGGGCGAATTCCATGATGTGACAACGGAACTGCTCGTTCCCGACCCGTCGCTGAGCATTCGTGAGGGGGCGATCGCGGCGTGGCCGGGTGCCTGGCAGGGCGCAAACCTGCGCAGCATCGTCAGCGGCATGGGTATCGACATCGACGCGCCGTGGCGCACGCTGAAGAAGAAGGACCGAGACTGGCTTCTCTTCACCGAGGAGCACCCCAAGGTGTGGATCGAACCCGAAGAGGGCCGCGTCGACCACAGCTACGAGGGTAAGTTCTGGAGCGCCCGAAGCCACGTCATGCATGTTCTGTCGGACTCGAACAGCGAGCGGATGAGGGACCGCGCGCTGCAGTTCACCGAAACCGTCCGCTGCCCGATGTGCTCCGGGAGTGGACTGCGCGCCGACGCGCTGGACGTCACTATCGCCGGCCGCTCGATAGCCGAGATCAATGCGCTCTCGCTGACAGAACTCGCTGCAGTACTGCGCCCCATTGCCGAACAGTCGGGGGAGACCACGGAGGTGGCGGTACGCATCACCGCCGACCTGCTGGCCAGAATCGACGTGTTGCTCGAGTTGGGCTTGGGGTATTTGGCGCTCGGGCGTAGCTCGACGACGCTGTCACCCGGCGAGACCCAACGGTTGCGGATCGCCACTCAGCTCCGTTCCGGACTTTTCGGGGTGGTCTACGTGCTGGACGAACCCTCCGCGGGACTGCATCCCGCGGATGCCGAGCCACTCCTCGACGTCCTGGACCAACTGAAGGCGTCGGGCAATTCCTTGTTCGTCGTCGAACACGACATGGACGTGGTCCGCCGCGCCGACTGGGTGGTCGATATCGGTCCCGCAGCGGGTGAGGGCGGCGGACGGGTTCTGTACAGCGGCCCCGTCGCCGGCTTGGAGGAGATCGAGGAGTCGGTCACCAGTAGGCACCTCTTCGGGCGAGCGGAATCCGAGCAGCGGGCGGCACGCCCAACCCAGGGCTGGCTCACGCTGACCGGAGTCACTCGGCACAATCTGCGGGAGCTGACGGCGGAGTTCCCACACGCGGTGCTCACGGCGGTGACGGGTGTATCGGGCTCCGGTAAGTCGACGCTCGTCAGCCAAGTCCTGTTCGAGGTGGCGCGTCACCGACTCGAGACCGCGACAGACGAGGGCGAGGACGCGCAGATCGAGGTCGACGTGGCCGAGGTCTCCGGAATCGAGACGTTCACCCGCCTGGTCCGAGTGGATCAACGCCCCATCGGCCGAACCCCCCGGTCGACACTGGCCACCTACGTCGGAATGTTCGACATCGTCCGCAAACTGTTTGCCGCCACCGATGAGGCCAAGGCCCGCGGATGGGCGCCAGGACGGTTCTCGTTCAACGTCGCCGATGGACGATGCCCCACGTGCCTGGGCGACGGTTTCGTCGAGGTGGAGCTGCTGTTCCTTCCCGGCACCTACGGGCCTTGCCCCACCTGTCACGGTGACCGGTACACCCCGGAAACTCTCGAAATCACCTGGCGCGACAAGACAATTGCCCAGGTATTGCACATGTCGGTGGACGAGGCTGCCATGTTCTTCGCCGACATCCCGGGAGCATCCCGCAGTCTGGAGACTTTGCGCGACATCGGGCTCGGCTACCTTCGGCTCGGTCAACCCGCCACCGAGCTGAGCGGTGGAGAAGCGCAGCGCATCAAGATTGCCACCGAATTGCAGCGCACCCGCCGCGGCACCGCCCTCTACCTATTGGACGAACCGACCGCCGGGCTGCATCCCTCCGACGTCGCCCTGCTCATGCGCCAACTGCACCTGCTCGTCGACGCGGGCAACACCGTGGTGATGGTGGAACACGACTTGGATGCCATAGCGTCCGCAGACTGGGTCATCGATCTCGGTCCCGGCGGCGGCGACAACGGGGGCACCGTCGTTGCCACCGGCACTCCCGCCGAAGTGGCGGCGTCTCAGGACAGCATCACGGGACCGTATCTGGCCCGACGGCTCCAATCCTGAACGGCCGCTTCGTCTTACTCCAGTGCTGCTGCGGGCCTTCGGCCTCGGAGCCTTGAACACCTTTATAGGCCGACGAGGGGATTTGGTGATGCCGCGGTCCTGAATGACCGGGACGCTGGTGAAGATCGGACTGGGAGTAACACGCCGAGCACCATTCGGACACCGAGCACAATCGAAATGCCGGTGTCCCCGGTGTCCACGTTCGATGAGCGACGGTCGCACCGCGCGGAGGGCGTCAGAGGCGAGCATCTTCACCTCTGACGCCCCGTCGGCCACCGGCGGAATCATTGCCGGTGCCCGGCTTTTCTATTCAGCGAACTGGTCCTCCAGCGCTTGTACCAGCTGGTCGTGAATCGGTGATTCGTCATTGATGAACGCGATCCGCTGCGCCAGCGTCAACCCCGGGTCGGTGAACGGGTCTACTGGCATGCAATCGGCCGACTCGGACTTCGGACTGCCATCCGGATTGACGAAGTCAGCGCAGCTCGGCAAAGAGCCGGGATCGAAGGACGCGGGTGATGCGGCCGCAGGGGCGGCAAAGCCTCCCAGCACGGCACCGGCGGAAAACACCCCTCCCGCAATCCCGGCCATGATCCGATTTCGTCGTGAAATGTGCGACAGTGCCATTACTGTTCTCCTTCGGCTTTTCGGTCGCGCTCTCTGCGCGACATCAACGACCCTGCCTGTCGAATGTCACGGCTACGTCCCTGGCGTGGAACAATCCGTTCCGATTTCCCCGCCACGTCCGCACAACCCTCGCAGTACTCAGGAACTGCATGAGTTCGGTTCGTACCCAACGTATTCGGGGCTGTCTTTGCCCCGATACCGCGCCGGAGCCGGCACGCCGTCTTCGTATCCGATGGGGTTGACCGCAGTCGCGGCAACGGACTGCTACCGGCCGACGGGTTCCGATTTGGCGCGTGCTGCTCAACACCTCCCGCTCGCGCGCTGGGCTCGCGGCTCTACCCGACGCGCAGATCGAGATTCTGAGACGGCTCTTCCCGGACAAGTGGGAGGGGCCCACAGTGCTGGGGCGTCAGCTGGGGTTGGCTCGACCCACGATCAGCAACCTCGTCCGAACCATGGAATCGGACGGTCTCGTCGCTCGCCGCCCCGACGGCTCGGATGCGCGAAGCATGCGCGTCGGCCTCACAGATCTTGCTCGCGAACAACTTCGCATCTACGACGTCGCGGCGGAGGGGCTTCTTGTGCAGATACTCGCCGACCTGACGCCGGCCGAGCAACGCACCCTCCGTGACGCCACTGCGCTGCTCGGCCGAATCCGCGCGGCGCTCGAACGCGGCGACGACCTGCAGCGGCGACAGAGTACGTGAGGGCTCGACGCGCAATTCACTTCGATCCTTCACTTCGCGTGCACGTCTGAATCGGTCGTTCTGTTCTCCTGTCCGCCGAACGTAAATCGACAACGATTCAAGTAATTCGGCCACATCTGCACTGGGTGTCATATAACGTCGATTCATGTCCCGCAAATCGGACATACCGCCGCGAACGTGCTCGGCCATTCGTCGAATCGTTCTGCGCTCGTGCCGTTTTCATCCGACGATCAAGGAAGTTCGATCATGGGAAAGCTCGACGGGAAAGTAGCCTTCATCACCGGTGCCGCACGTGGACAGGGGCGTAGTCACGCGCTTCGTCTCGCGCAAGAAGGTGCCGACATCATCGCAGTCGACATATGCGCACAGATCGATACGGTCGCGTATCCGATGGCCACCTCGGAGGACCTCGCGCAGACAGTGAAGGAAATCGAGGCTCTCGATCGGCGCATCGTCGCCAAGGAAGCCGACGTCCGCGATTACGACGGGCTGAAAACGGCGGTGGACTCCGCGGTGGCCGAACTCGGTCCGATCGACATCATTCTGGCGAACGCCGGGATAGCACCGCAGGGTGCCGAGAACCCGGACCAAGTAAAAACTTTTCGCGATGTTGTGGAGGTCAATCTGTTCGGTGTGTGGAACACCGTTCAGATCGGGGTTCCGAGCATGATAGACAAGGGTCAGGGCGGGTCGATCGTGTTGACCAGTTCGACGCAGGGCCTTTCCGGTGCGGGCGGCAACGGGTCCGGTGCCGGTGACGGCTACGCGGCCAGTAAGCACGCGGTCGTGGGTCTGATGCGCACGTTCACGAATTGGCTTGCCCAGTACTCCATACGCGTCAACACCGTGCACCCGACCGGAGTGAACACGCCGATGGTCGTCAACGATGTCATGCAGAAGTTCCTCACCGAAAACCCCGACGCCGCAGCCATGCTCGGCAATTTGCTTCCGGTACCGATGATCGAAGCGATCGATATCAGCAACGCGATCGCATGGCTCGTGTCCGACGATGCCAGGTACGTCACCGGCGTCACCTTGCCCGTCGACGCCGGCTTTCTGGCGAAGTAGGAGACGGACATGGGAAAGTTGGAAGGTAAGGTCGCGTTCATCACCGGTGCCGCTCGCAGTCAGGGGCGAAGTCACGCGATACGCCTTGCTCAGGAGGGTGCGGACATCATTGCCGTCGACCTGTGTGGACCGGTCGACACCATCGAAATGTATCCACCGGCAAACGACGCAGATCTGGCCGAAACGGTGAAGCAGGTCGAGGCGCTCGACCGACGGATCGTGGCCACGAAGGCCGATGTTCGCGACTCGGCCGCGCTGAGGAAGGCCGTCGACGACGGCGTCGCCGAACTCGGTCGCCTCGACATCGTCCTGGGCAATGCAGGAGTGTTCGAGATCGCGCCTGCCCTCGACATCACCGACGACGCGTGGCAGAACATGATCGACGTCAACCTCACCGGCGTCTGGAACACCTGCAAAGTTGCACTGCCGCATCTGATCGCAGGCGGCCGCGGTGGTTCCATCGTGTTGACGAGTTCGACGGCCGGACTGAAAGGTACGCCGAACACGGTGCACTACACCGCGACCAAGCATGGTGTCGTCGGCATAATGCGCACTCTGGCAAACGAATTCGGCCAACACAGTATTCGCGTGAACACGGTTCACCCGACCGGCGTGGACACCGTCATGATCCAGAATCCCAAGACATGGGGGTTGTTCGCGCCCGATGATCCGAACCCGTCCCGAGAGAAGTCGGCACCGATCTTCCAGAGCACCAACACATTGCCGGTTCCGTGGATCGAGGCAATCGACATCTCGAACGCCATAGCGTTCTTGGTCTCGGACGATGCTCGATACATCACGGGTGCAACGCTTCCGGTCGATGCGGGGTACACCGTCAAATGACCGGCACTGCGTCGATCGGTGAGGTGCGCCGCCGGATTGCGACGCACCTCGTCGGTCGAGATCGTGAACTCGATCTCCTGTTGGCAGCGGTCGCGGCCGGGCGCGACCTGCTCCTCGAGGGTCCGCCCGGCACCAGCAAAAGCACTCTGCTCGGCGCGATCACGTCCGAGTGGGCCATTCCACTGTTCTTCGTCGAGGGCAACGCCGATCTGACACCGGCTCGAATTGTCGGGCACCACAACCCGGCTCGGGTTCTTCGCGAGGATTACAGCGAGGACAACTTCGTACCGGGACCGCTGATCGAGGCGATGCGCACCGGCGGTTTCCTCTACATCGAAGAGTTCAACCGCGCACCCGAGGACACCCTGAACACGCTTCTGACCGCGATGGCGGAACGACGTATCGTGATCCCGCGCGTGGGAACCGTCCACGCATTACCGACGTTCCGCCTCGTGGCATCAATGAATCCCTACGACAACGTCGGCACGACGCGGCTCTCGACGAGCGTCCACGACCGCCTCTGTCGCCTCGCCATCGGCTACCAGGATGCCGAAGCCGAACGCGGCATCGTGGGCCTACGCAGCGAATCCGACTCCGTACGAATCGTTGCCGACGCGGTGGCCATCACCCGGATGACGCGTGAGCACGAGGACATCGTCCAGGGCAGCAGTGTGCGCGGGGCAATCGATCTCACCCTCGTCGCACAGCAACTGGCAGAGTTGCGGGGAGTGAACGTTCCCCTCTCCACCGACATCGCTCCACCCAGAGATCTACCCGAGGACTACCAGCAGGTGATGCTCGACGCGATGTACGTGGCCCTCTCCGGGCGCATTCACGTCGACGAGACATCCGACGTACCAGCAGAATCGATTTTGCACACCATCTGGCAGGACCACTTCGTGTTGCACCCCGCCGCGGCGGCACCTGGTTGAAGAGCCGTCGAGGTCGAATCGCCGATCACACGACCGGGGACCCGTCGGTCGTCGGGGACTCCGAAGCCGTTGCGACGCAGGCCGAAACAGCTGACGGAGTCACCGTCGGTGTTCCGTCCGGGCGGCGGGAGCGGTGCGGTGCTGATCGCCGAGGGGCGCAGCAAGCCGGGTAAGGCTGTCGGTGAGAACAACCCGTCGGCACCCGGGTTCACCGAGGAATCGGCCGAAGTGATTCCGCTCAACGACGCGACCGAGAACGAGTCGACTGCCGACGCCGCGACGCGGGCCCGCGCCCGGAAGATCGCGGCGCGTTTGGCAGTTCGACGTCCACGGCTCGATGCACGCGCGCGACGTGGTGCCGGCGAGCTGACGTCTCTGCGCTACCGAGGTGGCAGTGACGAGATCGATCTCGACCGCACTCTGGACGTGTTGGCGGCAAACCCGATACCCGAAGAGGATGACATCGTCGTCCGAGAACGCCGTCACACCAAACGTTCCATCGTGCTGGTGGTCGACATCTCCGGGTCGATGAAAGGTGAACGGGTACGGACTGCGGCCGCGACCGTCGGCGCTCTGACCGGTGAGATGAATCGAGACAACCTGGCTGTCGTTGCGTTCTGGTCCGACGCGGCCGTACTGACTCGATTCGGCGACTCACGGACCCCGCTGGGAATTCTCGACACCGTTCTCCGCATCCCGGCGCGGGGGCTGACCAATGTGCAGTTCGCGCTCGAGACCGCGGCGGGGCTCCTGCGCACGGTATCCGCCCCCGATGCGCGGGTTCTTCTGCTCTCGGACTGCGTCCACAATGCCGGTCCCGATCCGCGACCGACCGCGGCGAGAATTCCGCGCCTCGATGTATTGCTGGATACGTCCGGGGAGAAGGACGTCGACCTCGGACGGGATCTCGCTCGCATAGGTCACGGACGTATACGGACCATCAAGACCTACCGCGACGTCGGACCGGCGCTGAGTGCACTGTTCGGTGGGTGAGGTGTGGAAGTGGGCCCGATCGAGTCGTGCGGCCGATCGGTCGTGATTGCGGACCGTTACTGTCCGCGATGACTTGCACGATGACATCATGACAATCACCGCGCCTTCCATCCCGTTCGTGGTCGACATCCCGCAGTCGGAGCTCGACGACCTGTCCCGTCGTGTTCGCGACGCACGTCTACCCGAACCCCTCGGTGCAGATGACTGGACCACCGGAGTGCCTGTGTCCGTGCTCCGTTCGATGGCCACCACCTGGGTCGACGACTTCAGCTGGCGAGAGGTGGAGAAGCAGCTTGCGTCGTTTCCGCAGTACATGATGGAGATCGACGGTCAGCGCATCCACTACCTGCATGTGCGGTCCTCGCGAGCCGACTCCACTCCTGTTCTGCTGTGTCACGGGTGGCCGGGGTCGTACCTCGAGTTCCTCGACCTCATTCCACTGCTGACCGAGCCTGAGGACGCCGGATCTCAGGCATTCGACGTGATCGTGCCATCCGTGCCAGGATTCGCCTTCTCCACGCCGCTGTCCGACGACGGGTGGAGTACCGATCGCGTCGCCCAGGCGTTCGTGGAGTTGATGTGCTTCCTCGGATACGGCTCCTATGTCGTGCAGGGCGGTGATTACGGTGCCGGAGTCGCACCGGCGATGGGTCGTCTCGATCCCGACCACTGCGCGGCCATTCATGTCAACGGGTCGATCGGTGCGCCCTTCCAGGAACCCGACGAGGCGGAACAGAAGCGTTGCACCGAAACCGAATTGGACCGCTACCGGCGCGTTGGCGAGTTCATGGAGTCCGAGTTCGGGTACATCTCCATCCAGTCGACGCGTCCGCAACTGATCGGTGCTGCTCTGACGGACAGTCCCATCGGTCAGTTGTCATGGATGCTGGACAAATTCCGCGCGTGGACCTACCCGTTCGACGAGGAACCGGACGGTGCTCTCGGCCGCAACCGGATTCTCGCCCACGTCACCCTGTATTGGTTGACGCGGAGCGCCGGTAGCGCCGCCTACACCGTCTACGCGGCGGATGGAGGGGCTTGGGACGGTCCAAAGGCAAAGCCGTCACAACCGGTGGGTGCCATCATGTTTGCGCACGACATCGGCATCAGGCACCTTGCGGAACAGGAGTTCGACATCGTGCACTGGACGGAGGTCCCGGATCTCGGTGGTCACTTCGCGGCGATGGAGGAGCCGGTGCGCCTTGCGGCGGATCTGCGCCAGTTTCTGTCCACGTTATCGTCGGCCGGTTGACCGACCGCTGGGGGTGGGGACACTCGCCGGGGCGGCCGACGAACGCCGTCCGGTTGGCACCAGAATCGTCACCCCGGCGCCGATGATCGCCGGCAAGGCGAACGCCAACAGCTGAGTGCTGGTTCCCGCGCCGGCGGCAACGAACAGTCCGCCGTACGTGGGACCGACGATCGCGCCGAGTCGTCCCACCGCGAGTGCGACGCCCAGTCCTGTGGTTCGGCACGACACGGGGTAGTAACTTCCGATGAAGGTGTTCAGCAGGATCTGCGTCCCGGTCGTTCCCATTCCTGCGATCAGCACCAGAACGTACACGATTCCGATCGGGGGAGTGGTCGCAATCAGTGCCAACGACACTGCTGCACTGAGGAATCCGAGGGTAGTCACAGGTTTGATTCCGAACCGGTCCGCCAGATAGGCGCCGCCGAGCGCGCCCACTGCACCGCCCACGTTGAGCACCAGCAGGAACGACAGTGCTGCGCCGAGCGGGTATCCGGCCGATCGCATCACCGCAGGCAACCAGGTCGCGACGCCGAACAACACGAGGAGACACAACAGGGTCATCACCCAGAAGGACAACGTCACTCGCGCACGGTTCGCGGTGAACAGCGCACCGATTCCGCGATCAGTCGATGTCGGATCACTGCCGGGGTTCTCCTCTACCTCCTCGAGACCGTACCGCTTCGAGATCGTCTGTGCCGCATCGCTCCTGCCCCGTGAGTTGAGGAAAGCGGGCGATTCGGGGAGGTATCCGAGCATCATCGGCAGAATCAACAACGCCGGAATCATCCCAGCTGCGAACATCGCCCGGAAGCCGAATGCCGGGACGAGCCACAGGGACAGGATTCCGGCCGCGATACCGCCGACACTGGTGCCCACGAATCCCAGTGCGACCGTTCGTGCCCTGGTGTCGAGCCGGGAAAATTCGATCAGCATCGACGCCGCGGTCGGCATCAGAACGCCTGCCCCGACGCCGACGACAAATCGCGCTGCTCCGAACGTCTCGGGCGAGGGTGCAAGTGCACAGCAACCCATCGCGGCCGAGAACAATGCGACCGCGGCGATCAGGGCGCGTCGTCTACCCCAGCGATCCGCGATGCTGCCCGCGGCCAGTGCCCCGACCAACATGCCGACTCCCACCACCGAGCCGAGGACACCGACGGTCGCTGGATCCAGATCCCACGGCTCGTAGGCCAGGAGCGACGGAACCACCGTTCCGTACATCAGAAGGTCGTACCCCTCCAACGTCAACGCCGATAGGCACAGTGCGACGACAGGCGAAAAAGTGTTACGTGACATGATATTCCGCTCGCGAGAGGGTCAGATGAAATGTTCGGACAACCAGGCACCGATGTCGGCGGCGGCCAGAGAAGCGCCGGTGGGCGCGCCGTCGCGAATGGGGCCACCGAAGTGGGTGCCCTCGATCGCCACGCGAGTCTTGTCCACTGAGCCCAGGGCCTCGACCATCCTCGACGCGTCCTCCGGGAAACATGCCTGATCGCCGGTCAATTCGACGAACAACGACGGGACCGTGACCGACGGTGCGCACCGAACGAAGTCGGCATTGGAGCTCGGACCGGACCACGTCGACAGCCAGGCATCCGGCGTCGACAAGCGAGCGAAACCGACGAGTCCGTAGTTCGTCAGATCCGGCCGTCGGCCGAACAACGAACCGTAGGGGCGGGCGTTGGGACTCAGCGACAGGTCGGTGAATCTCAGGTCCGCGTCGGTTCGATAGACGGTCAGTATTCTCGGTGCCAACGCATCTCGACGATCGGCAGGATTGCCGCTTGTCTCGAAACGCCGTCGGGCAGCGGATGCTTCGGCGACCCGTGACCGCGCGATCGCGTCGAGCCGAGCGACTCGCTCGAGCTGAGCGGCGCGATACCTCTGAACGAAATCGGTGGAATAGGTGGAGCTTTCAGGTGCATCGACAAATCCGTTCGCCGTGTCGAAGGGATCGAGTGCCGGGTCGACGGACATGGGGTCCGATTCGTCGACGACGGACGGATCGATCAGTCGCAGCAGCAGCGCACCCTGTCCGGGGTGCGGAGCCATGAATATCGCACCGTCCGGCACTGGCATCTCCGCGGACGCGAGGTCGATCGGTCGACCTGCGGGCGTTGCCGCCAACCGATCCCCGGGCGCGAGACCGGCTTGCTCGTGGTAGAACGCGAACAGGGTGCCGCCACCCGAGTGTCCGAGCGTCACAACGTGATCGAACGATCGTGAGCGTAGGAACACCTGCCCGGCGGCGGCGTCGAGCAATGCCTGCTCGTGCACCAGGGAGATGTCGTTGTTCACCGATCGCGTGCCCTGAGTCCACACTGCGTATCCGCGGGCGAGCAACTCGGGCACGAGAACGTGATGCGTCAGGTCCTGTCTCGGGTGCATCAAGGCAACGACCGTCTCGGCACCAGGGACCGTGCGCAACACACCGCTGACCTTGGCACCGTCCGCGGTGGTGAGCTCGTGCGCCGAGGTCACCGTGTTCGACGGAGCCTCGGCGGCATCGATGTACCGGTCTGCGCCGAGTCGGGTCCGAGTCATGACTGCTCGACGCGCAGGGCGTCTTTGTCCCACTGTGTGATTCGAGACTGCGACAGCCCGGAGACGCTGCTGTACCAGACGGCGTGCCTGCATCCGGTGGCCCGACGATCGATGACGATGTCCCCGTCCGAGACTATGCGGAAGTACGGGCCGACGTGGTCGACGCGTACGGCTGGGTCGACGTCGGCCACCGATGCGATAGTGGTGTTCTCGGGAATGTCGAGTACGTACAACGTGGTCACGAAACCCCCACCTCGTTCTCGGCCGACCAGTCGGCCGCACGTTCGACGATCAGTTCGGCCTTGCGGGTCAACAGGTTCGCCATGCTCGGGTCGGGTCCGCGAACGACGTCGATCAGGGCGTCGATCGTGAGGTTCGCGTCGAGGTCTTCCTGCGGCGTGACCGGACGCATCGCGCGGGTGAGCTCGATCATGTAGCCGTTGGGATCGTGTGTGTAGATCGACTCGATCGTCTCGTGTTGGATCTGCATCTCCACGGGCCAGTCGCTGCCGTCCAGCCGCCGCCGGTATTCCATCAGGTCTTCTTCGCTGTCGACGTGGATTGCCAGGTGACGCGAGCGGATGAAGAAGATCGGTACGTCCTCGGCGAAGCGTGAATAGGAATCACCCTGTGGTCCACCGTCGAACGGTTCGAGGCCGAAGTAGTAGAAGAACGCGAGTCGGTCGTCGTTGCCGATGTCGAAGAAGAAGTGAATGAAGTCGGGATGCTTCTCCGGGCCCCACCCTGCGGCGCAGATGGAGTGGACGACGGGGAAGCCGAGCACGTCGCGATAGAACTCGACCGTTGCCGCCGGATCGAACGTGGGGTAGGCGACGTGGTCGACGCCCCGGACCTTGTGTGGCAAGTCGGACATGAAGATTTCCTCTCTACGAAAGTGACGATCTACGAGGTGACGACGGCGTCTGCCCGGAGCAGTGAGCCGGCGTCCGGGAGATCGACGGGTAGGTCCAGCGCACGGAGCAGGCTGTAGGCACCTGCCGTCGCGGCCGACAGAACGGGGATGCCGAATTCGTCCTCGGCAGCCTGGACGAGCGGTAGGGACGGCATCTGTACGCACGCGGAAATCACCAGGGCGTCGGCACCTGTGAGATCCAAGGACCGTGCCGCGTCCATGACTCGTTCGCCTGGGATGCAGCCGACTTCGGCGTTGTCGGAGACCTCGAGTGCACGCCAGTCGAGGACGCGAATGCCCTCGGCCTCGATGTACTCGACCACCTTCTCCGCGAGCGGCCGCATGTACGGCGTCACCAGAACGATGTTCTTCGCGTCCAGGGCACGCAGGCCTTCCACGAGAGCGCCCGCGCTCGACCTGACGGCTGCATCGGATCCGCCTGTGGCGAGCTGTTCCGCGATGAGCCCCTCGACCCGTTGGTGTTCCCCGGGTCCCGCGACCATGAGGGCGACGAGGCATGCGTAGAGAACGGCGTCGATTCCGGCATCGCCCAACTCGAGGATGCACCGTTCGCGCTGGGCATTCATGGCCCGCAATTGCTCCGGCGACACGGCCTGCATGCGCATGCGCGAGGAGTGGAACGAGAACCGGGCATCTCGATGTCGCGCCAACAGGGCGGGCATCTCCGTTTCCACGGTGACGTTGGAGCTCGGTACGACCAAGCCCACACGATGAATACTCATGAACTGCCTTTCGGTAATTGACGCTGATGACGAGTATTCGACGTTTGCGATGATTCGTCAAGCGGCCTGGAGCTGGGGAATCGAATCCGGGTGTCCGGTCGGGCAGTATCGAGGGAAGTGGCAGCACTCACATTCATGCTTGACATGTCGTCGGTCACGTCGAATACTCGACGCAGACGTAAGCAGTGTTCGAGGGTGTTTCGCTCTCACACGCCAGAACGTCTTCGACTCGGACCTAAGGAGCACACCGGCATGACCTATGTGATCGGAGTGGACGTCGGCGGAACGTTCACGGACGCAGTACTCGACGACAGTTCCGGCACCGTGGTCGCTGCAAAAGCGCCCTCGACTCCACCCGACTATTCCCAGGGGGTCATCGACGTTCTCGAAGCGTTGGCCGAACAACTCGGATGCCCGGTGCAGGAAATGCTCGCGAACACCCACCACATCGCGCACGGCACCACGTCCTCGCTCAATGCTCTGGTGATGGGCAACGTTCCGCCGGTCGGATTCCTGACCACCAAGGGGCATCGGGATTCGATCTACATCATGAACGTCGAGGGCCGTTACCTCGGTGGCTCTCCCGAGCAACTGCAGAACGTGTTGGGACAGAGCAAGTCCCACGGTCTCGTCCCCAAGCGACACGCACTCGAGGTCACCGAACGGCTCAACCGTGACGGCACGGTCGTCGTCGCGCTGGACGAGGAGTCCGCGCGCGTCGCCATCCGAAGCCTCGTCGACGACGGCGTCTCCGGCATTGCGGTCTCGCTGCTCTGGTCGTTCCGTAACCCTGTGCACGAGCAGCGCATTCGCGAGCTGGTCCACGAGATCGACCCCGACATGTTCGTCTCGCTGTCCTCCGAGGTGAGCCCGCGCATCCGTGAGTTCGCGCGTAACGCGACGACGATCATGAGTACCCAGATCGGCCCGGGATTGCGCGATTACCTCGGCTCGTTGGAAAAGAAGCTTCGCGCCCTCGACCTCGCCGGCCCACTCCTGGTGATGCAGAGCAACGGTGGTGCCGTTGCCGCAGTCGAGGCCCCGAAGAACGCCATCAGCACAGTCGGGTCCGTGTTGACCGGCGGCGTGGTCGGTGCGGTATCACTCGGAAAACAGCTCGGTCACAAGAACATCATCGCCACCGACGTCGGCGGCACCACCTTCCTCGTCGGCCTCGTCGTGGACGGTGAGCCGGTGCGTGCGTCGAGCACCATCATCAATCACCACCCGATCAACGTGCCCACCCTGCAAGTGCACGCCATCGGCTCCGGTGGCGGTGCCATCGCGTGGGTGGATGCCGGCGGCAACCTCCAGATCGGGCCGCACAGCGCACAGGCGGTACCCGGACCTGCCTGTTACGGACAGGGTGGCACCGAACCCACCAATGCCGACGCCAATCTCGTCCTCGGGATCCTCCCCGAACGCGGATTGCTCGGTGGTCGCAAACCACTCGACAAAGAGCTGGCGCGCGAGGCCATTCGACGCCGCATCGCGGAACCGCTCGGTCTGTCGATCGAGGACGCAGCCGCCGCGATCTATGCCGTCCAGAACGCACAGACCGGCGACCTTCTGCGCAAGACCGTTGTCGAAGCCGGGCACGATCCGCGCAACTTCGTTCTCTACGCATTCGGTGGAGCCGGCCCATCGCATTGCGCTGCCTATGCCGCCGAAGTCGGCGTCAAGGAAGTCATCGTTCCGCTCGGGCAGGTGGCATCGGCGTTCTCGGCCTACGGTCTTGCGTCGTCGAACATCGTCCTCGCGGCCGAGCTGTCCGACCCGGCGGCGATGCCGCTCGATCCTGCTCGCGCAGAAGCTAATTTCGACGGCCTCGAGAAGCGAGTCCGTGAAGCCCTCGGTCGACAAGGACTCAATTTCACGTCTGTCCAGGTCGAACGTGAAATCGACATGCGGTACACGATGCAGTTGGCAGAGGTTGCCACCACCATTCCCGAAGGCTCGCTCGACTCGTCGAGCGTCGCACACGCGTCCGACCTCTTCGAGCAGCGCTACGCAGACTTGTACGGGAAGGACAGTGGTTTCCGTGAAGCAGGTATTCAGGCGATCACCTACCGCGTGCGTGCAACCGGCGTCCTGCCGTTCTCACCGACGCTCCCCGAGCTGAAGTCGGCCGACTCCGCCGACGCCTCGGTCGCTCGCATCGGCACCCGAAAAGTCAACTTGGACGGCCGAATCGGCTACGTCGACACCGACATCTACGACTACAGCAAGCTCGCCGCCGGGCACGTGCTCGCCGGCCCCGCCATCGTCGAAGTCCCGACGACCACAGTCGTCGTCCCGCACGGCACCACCGGAACTGTCGACCGCCTCGGCAACCTCAACATCGTCGCCGGCTGAGACCACAGGAGAACCGAACCATGACATCCGCAATTCCCGGGTCCGAGATCTTCTCGTCCCGCCCCGTCGACCCCGACGCCCTCGCCCGCACCTTGCCACCGACGCTGCCGGTGCACACCGTCACCCAGCAGCAGATCGACGAGCTCGACCCGCTGACCTACGAGGTCATCCGACACCGACTCTGGTCGGTCACCGACGAGATGGGCGAGGCACTCAAACGAATGTCGGGCTCACCCATCGTCACCGACGCGAACGATTTCGACTTCGCGATCAGTGACGAACTGGGACAGGAGGTTCAGGTGGGCCTCTACAACACCATGCTCGTCGGAGCCGTCGACCTGGCGATCTACTGGACCTTGCAACACCGTGCCACCAACCCCGGAATCGCGCCGGGTGACATGTTCCTGTGCAACGACCCATGGGTCGGCGGGGGACTGCATCAGAGTGACGTCATCGTCTACCAACCCATCTTCCACGAGGGCAAGCTGTTCGCCTGGACCAGTGCGATCTGCCACGAACCCGACCTCGGTGGTTCCGGCCTGGGATCGTTCGATCCGTCGGCGAAAGACGTGTTCTCCGAATCGCTTCCGACTCCACCGGTCAAGGTGGTCCGCGATTACGAGCTACAACGCGACATCGCGGATCTCTGGGTTCGACGCTCCCGCGTTCCCATGCTGGTCGGGCTCGACCTGCGCGCCAAGATCGGCGCGAACACCGTCGGCCGCAACCGCATGCTTGCGGTCATCGAGCAGTACGGTGCCGACACCGTCAAAGCCGTCATGAAGCGCATGATGACCGACGCCGAAGGACGACTGCGCAGCAAGCTCTCCTCGCTCCCCGACGGGACCTGGAAGGCCACCGGCTACCAGGACCAGTCGCACACCGGTGACCGCGAGGTTCACAAGATCACCGTCGCGATGACCAAGACCGACGACCATCTCACGTTCGACTTCACCGGCACCGACAAGCAGACGGGTGTCATCAACTGCACGTACGCAGGTATGCGCGGCGGCGTCATGCTCGCGTTGCTTCCGATCCTCGCCGGTGACATTCCCTGGTCTGCAGGCGGATTGATGCGATGCTTCGATCTGGTCTCCGAAGAAGGCACCATCAACAACGCGAGCTTCCCGGCTGCGGTCAGCCGTGGTCCCATCGGACCTGCTTGGCTGACCGGAACACTCATCGCCGAATGCCTGTCGCAGATGCTCGACAGATCGGTCGACCTCGGCAAGAGCGTGCAGGCTGCGTGCTGCGGTACCTGGGACACCGCCGTGATCGCAGGCCTCGACGAACGCGGGGAACAACCCGTTCCGTTCCTCAACATCATGATGGAACCGATGGCAGGCGGTTACGGCGCACGCCCGACGGCAGACGGCATGGACACCGGCGGACTCTTCTGTATTCCGATGGGGCGCATCCCCGATACGGAAATGACCGAGTTCCTCTACCCGCTGCTGACTCTGTGGCGTCGTGAAGAGCCCGACTCCGGTGGACCCGGTCGTCAACGCGGAGGCGTCAGTGCATCGCTCGCTGTCACGCCGTACGGCACCTCACTCCCGATGGGCCTCGTCCTCGCCTCGGCGGGTAAAGCCGTGGCACAGAACAACGGCCTCGCCGGCGGATATCCCGGCAACACCGGACTCGAAATCCTGGCGCGCAGTACCGACGTCATCGAGCAGTTCGCAGCCGGCAAGATTCCCGGAGCCCTCGACGAGCTCGGCGGCGGAAAGGAATTCGGCGCGTGCTACGCCGAAAGCTATGTCGCTCCCGGTGAGGTGCTGTACATGCATTGGCAGGGAGGCGGCGGCTACGGAGATCCGCTGCACCGCGATCCGGCTGCTGTCGTCGTGGACCTACGCGAGGGCAAGGTCACCGCAGAGGGGGCGAACGTCGTCTACGGCGTGGTGATCGACGCGGGAACGGTCGACGAAGCCGCAACTGCACGACGACGTCGAGACATGATCGACGAACGGCGCACGCGTTCCACTGAGCACTCCGATGCTCCCATCATGGATCTCTCGCTGGCCAGACGTCTCGACGACAACCTGTCCGAGGTGACCGTCGGAGACGTTCGGGTCATCGCCTGTGCACAGTGCGGTCGTTTGCTCGGTGACGAGAAGACCAGCGGCGTATTGGATCTGGCTCGCTACGAGGGGCCGTCCTCGGCGGCGGGGCCGCAGGTGACGTCGGATCCGTCCATCTACGTCGACACGCCCATCGTGTTCCGTCAGCTGTGCTGCCCGGGATGCTGGACGGCCGTGTACTCGGGAATCGTCCCGGCCGATCACCCCGATCATTCGTTGGAGATCTCTCGATTGCTTCCAGCGGTGGCCGAACGATGACGGTGACCACCGAGGCGACCCACTCGGACTGGGACGGCCGGCTGGTGGGATACCCGGAGGATCGTGCGCAGCACTACCGCCGGAGTGGTTCGTGGAGTCCACTGCCCACAGGTCGCCGGTTCCACGACATCGCTCTTCGGTATCCCGACCGGCTCGCGATCATCAGCGCCGAGGGTTCGATGACGTTCGCCGAACTCGACCGTCGTACCGACGCCGTCGCTGCCGGATTGATTCGACTGGGACTGGCGCGCCTGGACCCTGTGTTGTTCCAGATGACGAACCGGCTCGAGACGGTTCTGGCCTGGTACGGCTGCATCAAGGCCGGACTGGTTCCGGTCGCCACGCTGGCCGCGCACCGAATGCACGAGATCGCGCACATCGGTGCGGCGGTGGGCGCGGTCGCGCATGTGGTCGAGGCCGGCCTGCCGTCGTTCGATCTGGTCTCGTTCGCCCACGAACACGCCGCGGGCAGCGAGACCGTTCGCCACGTGGTGACGGTCGGGGCGGTGGAGACCGACGAACTGCGGCTGGAAGACCTCGGGCGCGGCATCGATCCCACCGAGGCCCGAGCTCTCGTCGAGGCCATCGAGGCGGAGACGGATCCCGAGGATGTGGTTGCATTCCAATTGTCTGGAGGGACAACGGGAGTGCCCAAGGTCATCCCACGGATCCATGCCGAGTACTGGAACAACGCACTCATGTACGCCCAACGGCTCGAGTGGACCGCGGACAGCCGCGTCGCCCATCTGATCCCCATCGTGCACAACGCAGGGATCGCCTGCGGTCTGCACGCCTCGCATTCGGTGGGCGCGTGCCTGGTACTCGCGACCGCCGACGTCGGATCGGCGTTCGACCTGATGGAGCGCGCGGAGGCCACCGAGGTGTTGATCGGCCACGGTCACTACCAGGCCGTGTCGAGCCCCGAGTTCGATCGCGTGCGTGAGCGTCTGCGGCACGTGATCCTGTCCGGTGCCAAAGTCTCACCGGCACTGATGGACCGCGTCGACGACGGCGGAGATCATTGGGCGGGTCAACTGTTCGGGATGTCCGAGGGGCTGCTCACCGTCACCCCGGTCGCCGCCCCTCGCGACGCTCGAATCACCACAGTCGGTACTCCTGTCTGCGCCGAGGACGAGGTGCGCATTCTCGATCCCGGCACGGAGATCGAGCTACCCGACGGGGAAGTCGGCGAATTGTGTTGCCGTGGCCCGTACACGATCACCGGGTATTTCGGTGCCCCCGAGCACAATCGGACTGCCTTCACCTCCGACGGCTTCTACCGAACCGGCGATCTGGCGTCGATCTCCGTCGTCGACGGCGAGCGGTACGTCACGATCGAGGGTCGCATCAAAGACCTCATCAACCGCGGCGGCGAGAAGATCAACGCCGAGGAGGTGGAGCTTCTTCTGCTCGACCATCCGGCCATCGAGGGCGCGGCCGTCGTCGCGATGCCCGACCCTCGACTCGGCGAGAAGACGTGCGCGTATCTCGTCACCGACGGGGCCCCGTTGACGATGGCCGACGTGCAGGACCATCTCACGGGACTCGGTGTGGCCAAGTTCAAATGGCCGGAGCGCCTCGAGTGGCTCGACGCGCTTCCCCGAACCAACGTCAACAAGATCGACAAGAAGCGTTTGCGGCTGGACATCGCCGCAAAGCTCGAGAGGCAACAATGAAACTCGACCGCGTCGCAGTCATCGGCGGGGGCCCCGGTGGCCTCTACGCCGCGCGGCTGCTGAAACTGTCCAATCCCAACGCGGAGATCACCGTCTACGAACAGAGTTCACCGGACACCACGTTCGGGTTCGGAGTCGGCCTCGCCTCACGGACGCAGCGAAATCTACGTCAGGCCGACGCTGCATCACTCGATGCAATTGTCGCCCAGTCGTATTCACACGAGATGTCGATGCAGGTGGGGGATTCGATCGCCCGCTTGGCCCACGGCGATCTGCTCGCTGTGGCACGTACCTCGCTGCTGTCCGTCCTGCAGGAGCAAGCGCGTGACGCCGGTGTCCGGCTCGAATTCGGCGAACGCCGTGAACCGGGCGATCTCGATGCCGACCTCGTCATCGCCTCGGACGGAATCAACAGCGCAACGCGAACGGCAGACCCGGGTTTCGGCACCGACATCACCACCGGGACCGGCCTCTACCTCTGGTGCGGAACGGATTTTGCACTGGCAAGCGCCATCTTCGTACCCGTCACCACCGAGCACGGCACTTTCGTCGCGCACGCGTATCCCTATGCGCCGGATCGCAGTACGTTCCTGATCGAGACGGATCTCGACACGTGGCATCGCGCGGGCTTCGACGTCACGACAGCAGCCACCGACCCGACCGACAGTGACGAGGCATCGTTGCGCTACCTCGAGTCTGCCTTTGCCGACACCCTCCAGGATCACAGGCTCATCGGCAACAGGACCCGGTGGATGCAGTTCCGAACCGTCAAGTGCCGCAAGTGGTCCGTGGACAACGTCGTTCTTCTCGGGGACGCCGCCCACACAGCCCACTACTCGATCGGATCGGGAACGAAGTTGGCCATGGAGGACGCCATCGCGCTCGACGCTGCACTGGCGTCGGCTGCGACCGTCGGCGAAGCCCTCACCGAGTACGAACGGGTGCGTCGCCCCGCGGTCGAACACCTTCAGCAGATTGCCGTGCGAAGTGAACAGTGGTGGGAGTCCTTCCCACAACGGATGGATCTGCCCGTGGAGCAACTGATGGTGGCGTACATGACGCGCGCCGGAAAGGTCGGTCTAGAGCGGTTTCTCGAATCTGCCCCCGAGGTGGCGTGGAAGGGAATCGCGAGCTACGCGAAGGTCCCTGCGGACTCGAAGGTTCCCGTCGATGTGTCTCGGTGGATCCTCTCGCGCCCCATCGAGCACGGTGGCCGGTCGTTTCCCGACCGATTCGCCCCGTCCGATCTTCGCGAAGACCCGACGACGACGGTGGTCTCCGTGGACGTCGAATCTGCGTGGAACGAGAAGGCGACGGCCATCGTCGACGAGTCCAGGGCAAGCTCCACGGTGTGGCTGACCGGGTCAGGCGAGCGTGATCGCGTCCTGACCCGACTCGATGTCGCGGAGCGAATGATGCGCAGCACCGGTGCACTCGTCGTCGTCGACGTGCCGGAGGAGTGGATGCCCGACGCGGTGGCAGGTCTGGTCAGTGCGCGCACCCACCTCGTGTCTGTCGGTCGTTGACGGGAGCGACGGTTATTCTTCGGTCATGACACGCGAGGACTCACAGCGGGGCGCGGCGAGGAATCCGCGTCGGGAGCTGGTCGAGAAGCAGATTCTCGACCAGGCCACGCGGTTGTTCGCGGAGAAGGGGTTTGCCAGTACGACCCTCCAGGACATCGCCGACGCAACGGGCCTCACCCGGCCGGCGCTCTACCATTACGTCGCGAACAAGGACGAGTTGCTGTCGCGTCTGATCAGTGAGAGCACCGAGACGCCTGCCGCAGTTCTGCACCAGATCAACGAGCGATCCGATCTCGGTCCCACCGAGAAGCTTCGCAAGATGGCCACCGCGATCGCCCTGAACCAAGCTGAAACCGCCGACCGTTTCAAGCTCATCATCAGGTCGGAAGCCGATCTCCCCGAGGAGATTTCGCGGACCTACCAGCAGAGCCGTCGGCACGTGCTCAAGGAGTTCGTGACGGTCGTCGAAAGCGGTGTCAAGGCAGGAGAGTTCAGGCCTGTCGACCCGCGTACTGCGGCACTCGGCATCATCGGAATGCTCAATTGGGTCGCCTGGTGGCATCAGAGCGGTGATCCCGACGCCGATCGGAGCGTGGCCGTCCAACTCGCCGACATGGCACTGCGCACCGTTGCTCAGGACAGCGGCAAGCCCGTCGTACCCGAGGGACCCGAACGGGCCATCTCCATGCTCCGGGAAGACCTCGACTACCTCGAACGCATCCTGGCTCGGGATCGAACCTAGGCAAACGTCAAAGAGCGGCTCCGTAGTGCGACCGTTCGCCGCTCGTAACGAATCAGCTGGTCATTCACCTCGCAGAGCCCGATCGACGATCGCTCCGACAGCGGCAGCACCGACGGACGTCATGATCGTCCCGGCGTGATCGAGCCCCGGCATCGGGGTGATGGACGTCAGGTCGAGTGCGTCGATGTCCTGAGGCGAGTACATCGGGGCGGATTCTGCACCAACGCTCCACTGCGCGTGCAGGAATCGAATCGGCATCGTCAGTTCCCGGAACCGCGAAGCGCCGAAGAACACGTCTGTGGCGTCGGCGACGACCGCAGCGGACGACAGTCGAATCGATCCGTCGGCCAGATCGTGTTCGGCATACGTCCGTAGCAGCGGGTCGCTGCGGTCGAGTAGCGGCAACGAGGTCGACACCAAGAACTCGATGTAATCCTCGATGTCGTTCCACCGCTGCTGAGTTCGAGCAATCTTGTCCGCGAAAGCGGCCGCGACGTTGTCCTGTGTGAGACCGGCGGGCGGTGCCACCGGAACGCCCCCGTCGACGAGAACAAGGCTTTTCACTCTGGATGGATACCTGGCCGCGAATTCGACCGCCACGAAGCCGCCCATCGACATTCCGCACACGTGCACGGCGTCCAGTTGCGCAGCATCCAAGACGGCGTCCAGATCGTCTGCGTGCTGGGTCAACGACGACGGTCCCGTGACGTCCACGCTGTCGCCCCTGCCGCGGAGATCCGGTGCGACGAGCGTCAGGTGCGGCGACTCTGCGCGTAGCCAGCCCCACAGCATGCGCTGGCTCGAGACCCCGTGCACCACGAGAACGGGCTCGCTGGTCCCGGTGTGTGTTTCGACGACGATGTCTCCGCCGGATACCGGTACTCGATCGATGGTCATGGTGCCGACAGTATGGGAAGCAGGCTTCGGACGGGATGGATTGGATCCCCACTGTGCACGTTGAAATGTGGATGGATCATCTGTATCGCTGTGTGGTCTCCGTCACTATCGTCAACTCTCGACGCTGCAGCAGGCAGTGCGGGTCCGAGCCAAACGAAGGTGATCGCAGATGATTCCACAACGCCGACATGTCCGAACGCGATTGACCACTGTGACGGCCGGACTCCTTCTGGCGTTCACCGCGACCGCATGCGGTGGAACGCAAGCAGCGCCTGCGGCGTCGGAGAACGGTCTGACCACCGTCCGCCTCGGCAATGTCCAACTGTCCGACTACGCCGCGGTGTTGCTGGGCGTGGACCAGGGCATCTTCGAGCGCAACGGATTGAACATCGAACTCGTCGACATCACGCCCGCGGACCTGGTCGGTGGTCTCCTCAGCGGTCAGGTAGACATGAACCCCAATACCGGTCCCGGCACCGTGATGGCGGCCGGTAAGGGGATACCCCTGGCTGTCGTCGGCGGCGTCTCCACCTTCCAGGCAGGCCCGGACGGACGCACCGGATCGACCCTGCTGGTCGAGGCGGGGAGTCCGATTCGCACCGCTGCCGACCTCGAAGGCAAGACGGTCGGAGTGAACCTTCTGGCATCGGCATCCGAGTACGGGGTCCGAGGTGTCGTCGACCAAGCGGGGGGCGACGGCAGCGACGTGTCGGTCATCGAGGTTCCGTTCTCCGCCATGGGCGAGTCGCTCACCGCCAATCGCATCGACGCGGCGCTGGTCGGTGATCCCTACGCCAGTCTGCTGTTGAAGACCGGACAGTTCGAGGCACCGATGGGCGACCCGATCGAGCAGGTCTTCGGCCCCGCGCCCCGGGTCGTCGTCACCGGTACCCGCGACTACGTCGAGACCAACCCCGAGGTGGTCGACAAATTCCAGACCGCACTCGACGAGTCGGTGGCGTACGCCGACTCGCACCCCGAGGACATGCGCGCCGCCATGGTCGAACATTTCGGCACCCCAGCCGACACCGTCGGGGACACGGGGTACCCGGCACTCGAAAGTCGCGTCGACGCAGCGGGACTGGACGACATCGCCACGATTCTCCGGGGAAACGGGACGCTCGATTCCTCGGCTGACATCAGTGGGCTCACCCGATGACCAGTGCGGCGCTGCGCACCGCGCCGGTGCTTCGAGTGCGACCGGCAATGCCCTCCGCGGCGCAGAAGGCCATCGCTCCGGTGGTGCTGCTACTCGGTTGGGCCGCCCTGTCGTCGTCCGGCCTGTTCGCCGCGGACACGATTCCCGGCCCCGTTCCGGTGGCCGCGAGAGTGCTGGACATGGCGACAACGGCGACGTTCTGGACCGATATCGCGTCGACCATGACCGGCTGGGCCTTGGGCCTGCTGTACTCGACCATCATCGCGGTGCCGTTGGGAATTCTGCTCGGGACGAGTGACTTCGCCTACCGCAGTTGCCGATTCGTCATCGAGTTCCTTCGATCCATTCCGACTTTGGGGATCATCCCCCTCGTCGCGCTCATCTACGGAACCACCCGTCAGACGGAGCTGACGGTGGTGGTGGCAGCCTGCGTGTGGCCGATCCTGCTCCAGACGATGTACGGGGTCCGGGACGTCGACGGTGCCGCACTCGAAGCGGCTCGGTCGTATCGCCTGAGCAGATTCCAGGTCATCCGCTTCGTCATCGTGCCGTCCGCTACTCCGTTCGTGGCCACCGGCTTTCGTATCGCCGCGGTGATGGCGATGCTCCTCGCGATAGGAATCGAGCTACTGGCTGCAGTGCCGGGAATCGGAAAGACGCTCGCGCAGGCTCAGACGAACGCGCAGATGGTCGACGTCTTTGCCCTGACTCTGGTGACCGCCCTCATGGGTGTCGCCGTGCTGTATCTGTTCGCCGCGGCCGAGCGCCGGCTGTGCCGCTGGCACCCATCGCAGAGGATTCCGTCGTGACCCGTATTCGTTCGATCGCCGTCGAGGCCTGGCTTCCGGTTCTTCTCGTCGGACTGTGGTGGTTCGTGTCGAGCAGTAGTTCCTCGTTCTACTTTCCACCGCTGCGCGAGATCATGACGCGGTTCGCAGACCTGTGGTTCTCCGATCAGTTCGTCGTCCACGTGGTGCCGAGCCTCCGAAACTTCGGCATCGGGTTCCTCCTCGGCGTGACAATCGGAATTCTGTGCGGCCTCGCGCTGGGTTCGATGCCGCAGACGCGTCGTGCGCTGTCCCCGACACTCGAATTCATCCGAGCCACACCGGTTATCGCCCTGGTTCCGTTGACGATCGTGTTGCTGGGAACGGACGTCGTGCAGAAGGTGGCCATCATCGCCTTCGCCTGCATGTGGCCGACGTTGCTCAACACCGTCGACGGAGTTCGCGCCGTCGATCCACTGGTACGCGATGTCGCGAGGAGTTACCGTCTCGGCCGGTGGGATTCGACCATGCGCGTGTTCCTGCGTTCCGCCACACCTCAGATCATCGCGGGAATGCGAACCAGCGTTGCCGTTGCAGTCGTGGCCATGGTGGGCAGCGAGCTGTTCGCCTCGTCCGAGGGGATCGGCTACTTCGTACTGCAATCTCAGCGCACCTACGCCATGACGGACATGTGGGCAGGACTCATCATGCTCGGACTGCTGGGCTACGGACTCAATCTACTGTTCGCTCTATTGGAGAGAAGGACCCTTCGGTGGCATCGTCTACGACTCGAAACGACCGCAGCGCAGTGAACGACCGACCCGCGCCCGCAGTGGCCGTCCGGAAGCTGTGCAAGACCTACGCCGGTGCAACCAGGCCCGTGCTGGAAGACGTCGACTTCACGGTCGACGAACGTGAATTGGTCTGCATCGTCGGCCATTCGGGCACGGGCAAGTCGACGTTGCTTCGCGCTGTGGCCGGACTGACATCCGCGACGGGTGAGGTGTCGATCAACGGCACGAAGGTCGACGGCCCACCGGCTGATCTGGCGGTCGTCTTCCAGGACTACGGTCGCTCGTTGCTCCCGTGGATGCGTGTCGGAGAGAACGTGGAACTTCCACTGCGTCGCACCACAGGCAAGGCGGAGCGGCACCAACGTGCCGAATCCGCCCTCGAATCGGTCGGACTCGAAGGTCGCGGTGACCTGTACCCGTGGGAGATGTCCGGCGGAATGCAGCAGCGCGCGGCCATCGCCAGGGCGCTCGCGTTCGAGCCTCGCGTTCTCCTGATGGACGAGCCGTTCGCGTCCGTCGACGCCCAGACCCGCGCCGATCTCGAAGACCTGACGATGAAGGTGCAACGCGAGTTCGGGATGACGGTCATCATCGTGACCCATGACGTCGACGAAGCGGTCTACATGTCCAACAAGGTGATCGTTCTCGGCGGAGCCCCGGCATCGGTGACGGCCACAGTCGCAGTGGCACTACCGGATTCACGAGACCAACTCAGCACCAAGAGTTCGGAACTCTTCGGTTCTCTGCGCATGGACGTACTTCGGCGCATTCGCCCCGACCTTGCCGGTCCGGCCGTCTCGGTGGCCTGACGAGAACCGAACGAAAGGCGAATCGATGACGGACTCTGCCGATACGAACGGACCGCGGACACATCGGAGGCTTCCTCGTTGGCGAGAGGTGGCACCGTTTCTCGAAATGCGCGCGACGAGAGGCGATCCCGTCGACAGGCGTCTTTCCCGAGCACACACCATCGGTGACCTCGCCGAGATCGCTCGTCGGCGCACCCCGCGTTCGGTCTTCGAGTATGTCTCCGGTGGTGCCGAGGGTGAGGTGGGCATCGAGCGCGCTCGGGCGGCGTACGAACGAATCGAGTTCAGACCACACGTGTTTCGAGACGTGAGCGCAGTCGATACCTCGACGTCGATTCTGGGTCGGACAGTGGCGCTTCCGTTGATCCTTGCCCCCACTGGTTTCACCAGAATGATGCAGCACGAAGGCGAAACTGCGGTGGCACGCGCGGCAGCGGCGGCATGTGTGCCGTACGCGCTGTCGACGATGGGTACCGCAACGATCGAGGATGTGACGAGAACGGCACCGACCGGTGCCAATTGGTTTCAGCTGTACCTCTGGAAGGACAGGGCGGCCAGTCGGGACCTTGTCGAACGGGCGGCCCAGACGGGGGTCGAGGTACTCGTTCTCACCGTGGACACACCCGTTCCCGGTAACCGTCTGCGCGACGTGCGCAACGGTATGACGATCCCACCGACTCTGAACATGCGAACCCTGGCCGACATGACACGGCACCCCAACTGGTGGCTGAATCTGCTGACCACCCAACCGCTCGAGTTCGCAAACCTGACGTCCTTCGAGGGTACCGTCGGTGAGCTGGTCAAGAGTATGTTCGACCCCGCACTCACGCTGGCCGATCTCGAATGGTTGCGCTCCGAATGGCCGGGAAAGCTTGTGGTGAAGGGGATTCAGGACGTCGCCGACGCGCGCGACGTCGTCGACGCCGGCGCGGATGCGCTGGTGGTGTCCAATCACGGTGGTCGCCAGCTGGACCGTGCACCGACGCCTCTCGAACTTCTCCCCGAGGTGGTCGATGCGGTCGGGTCCGGCGTCGAGGTGTACGTCGACACCGGAATAACGACCGGATCCGATCTGATAGCCGCGGTGGGGTTGGGAGCCACGGCTGGGATGGTGGGGCGCGCGTATCTGTACGGGCTCATGGCCGGCGGACAGAGAGGTGTGACATCCGCCCTCGACATCTTCCGTTCGGAGGCGACTCGGACGATGCAGCTGATGGGCGCACAGACACTGACGGACGTTCGGGGACGTGTGACGCTGCGGCGGTAGCCACTGGTCCAGCAGGCGGTGTGTTTCGAGACGGTACGGTCGAGGCGTGAAAACTTCGATCCTCGGCACCGGTGCCTTGTGAGCATCTCTTCGAGCGACCGTGCATTCCTGGCCCGTGCTGTGGATTTGGCGGCAGAGGCGGCGCGCACGGGCAACGATCCGTTCGGCTCGGTTCTGGTGTCGGACAGCGGCGAGCTGTTGGCCGAGGACAGGAACAGGGTCGGTGACCTGAACGATCCCACTCGGCACCCCGAGATCGCACTGTCTCGGTGGGCTGCGACCAACCTGGACGCCGATCAGCGCCGATCCTCCACGGTCTACACCTCCGGCGAACACTGCGTGATGTGCTCCGCGAGCCACGGGATAGTAGGACTCGGCCGCATCGTCTATGCCACGTCGACGGCTCAATTGCTCACGTGGCTCGAAGAATTCGGTGCTGCGCCACTCGCAATCACGCCATTGCCCATCGAACGGATCGTCCCGGGCATCGTGGTGGACGGGCCGGTGGCCGAGTTCGGCGACACCGTTCGCGAACTTCACCGGCAACGCCACGCGTCTGCGTAGTCACGCACTCGAGAAAGACAAGGGAGAAGACCGTGCCGGACGGCATCGAGGTCGGAACAGGGCACCGAACCAGAGCGAGGACGGCTGCGCTCGCGGTCACAGGCGGCGTCAGCGTCGTACTCGCATGGCTCGAGTTCGTCCTCATCCGTCAGCAGCTCGCTGTGGGGTTGTGGATAATCGCCGCGGCAGTCGTGGCAGTCTGTCTCGTCGCTTCCGATGCCAGAAAGCACGTAGCCGTAGGAACGTCGCTCGGGTCGGTCACCGTCGTGACCCAGGTGGCATGGCTGGTGACGGGATTTCACACCCTGTGGGTCATAGCCTTGACCGCGGCCGTTGCGCTCGGTTTCTTTCTGCTCGCGTCGGCGTGGGCGGGCCGTTCGGCGGCCTCCACTCGTAGGGTTGCCACCGCCCTCCCGGCCGGCCTCGCCGCAACGATTGCATTGGTGGGCTCCGCCGCGGTCGTCGGCATGGCGGCCGATCCGGCACCGCTGGTCCGATCGCTGCATGCGTTGGGGCAGAGCAATTCCTTCGAGCCCGACGCGCAGACAGCGACGACGGTCGTAGACGGTGCACGACTCACCAACGACGTCGAATACGGCTCGACGCTTCCGAATTCGTTTCTCGACATCTACATCGCCGACGACGATCCATCGGTCGGCCGGCCCACGTACGTCACTGTTCATGGCGGTGGCTGGATCGTCGGTGACAAAACGGATGGTGCTCCCAGCGCAGATTCCGGCGGTGCATCGTGGGCCGGCCCCATGCTCGACGCCGGCTACAACGTGGTGTCGGTGAATTACGCGTTCGCGCCGAGCTACCGATTCCCCACGCAGACAATCCAACTGGGCCAGGCCATGCAGTTTCTGGAAGCGAACGCCGACGGGTACGGACTCGACATGAGTCGCGTCGTGCTCGCCGGAACCAGCGCGGGTGGCCACATCGTGGGCAACTACGCCACCGTGCAGACCAATTCCGACTACGCGCGATCACTGGGTATGGAACCCACCATGGACCGAAGTGCCTTGAAGGCGATCGTGTTCGAGAGTGCTGCCCTCGATGTCGGTAGAGCGGGCGCACCGCAATCACCGAGCCCGTCGAACGGTTTCTTCTTCGACATCGCCGCCCGAAATTACCTCGACACCACCGACGCAGCAGTGCTGGCGCAGGCGAACGTCATCGACAACATCACAGCCGACTTTCCGCCCAGTTTCATCTCCGACGGCAACACCGGTACCTTCCCCGACCAGGCAGCCGAACTGAGCGCCGGACTGGACAGAGTGGGCGTCGCCAATCGCCTGAACCTGTACAGCAAGAACGAGGCAAGACTGGACCATTCGTTCATGTCGGTGGATTCGGAGTGGACCGACGAATACAGCCGCCTCAAGATCGAATTCCTCCGCGGCATCGTCTGATTCACCGCACCTCAGCTCGGTCCGAAACGCTCCGTTCGGATGTTCGCTGCCGAGTGCCCCCGCTCCACCAGCATGTCGGCCACAGTGTCGACGAAGCTCGTGGGGCCGCAGATGTAGCACCGCGGCTCGAACTCCGCCGGCCATCCGTGGGCGTCGAGGTCCTCGATCGTGATGCGGCCGAGTGGCCGTGCATTGCCGGCAGGGGCGCGCCGCGTGTGGATCATGGTGACGTCCACGCCGGCCGGCGGGCGAGCCCACTCGTCGGCGAAATAGACCTCCGCGGGTTCTCGCACCGAGTACAGCACCCGGAACGGCACCCGTCCGCCCGTTGCGGACGCCTGGGCGCGCACCATCGCGCGGAGCGGGACGATTCCGGAACCGCCACCCACCAACAGGATCGGCGGAGACGGGGTCTCGGAGGGCTGGGACGGCCGCCAGACGAACCATCGACCCACCGGTCCGCGGATCTCGATGCGATCGCCGACCTCGACGGCCTCGACCAGGTACGGCGACACCTCACCGTCGGCGACGTTCTGCACCGTGATCTCGATGCGCGACGTGCCGTCGGGTGCCGACGCCAAGGAGTAGCTTCGCTGCGCGCTGTAGCCGTCCTCGGCGGTGAGCTTGACGTCCACATGCTGTCCGGCGAGATGGCCGGGCCATCCGTCGACGTCGAGAACGAGGGTGGACGCGGTGGGTGTCTCACGCCGCACGGTCGCCACCGTGGCAACGAGCCAGGGTTTCGCCCCGGCTGCCGATGTCACGTCAGTCGCCCTGGTACCGCTGCTCGCGCCACGGATCTCCGTAGTCGTGGTACCCACCGCGTTCCCAGAAGCCTTGCTCGTTCTCCACGGTGAGCTCGATTCTCGAGATCCACTTCGCCGATTTCCAGAAGTACAGATGTGGAACGAGAAGCCGTGCGGGACCACCGTGTTCGCGAGTCAGGGGAGCGCCGTCGAACTCGGTGACCAGCCAGGCCTTCCCATCCCTGAGATCTTCGAGGGGAAGATTGGTGGTGTAGCCGTCGAAGCCGTGCACCACGACGTAGCCGGCATCGGTATCGAGACCGTCCAGCAGAACGTCCAGGCTCACGCCCTTCCACGTGGTGTCGAGCTTCGACCACTTGGTGACGCAGTGGATGTCGACGGTCGGAGTCTCGTGCGGGAGAGCCGCGAATTCGTCCCAGGTCCAGCTGCGAGTGTCGCCGCGTTCGGTGGTGACCGAGAACGACCACGTGTCGGTCGCGACGACGGGCGCGGGCCCGATCGCGAGGACGGGAAAATCCTTGGTCAGATACTGACCGGGGGGAGTACGCCCGTCGTCGCCGCGTCGCCGACCCACGAAGCCCTTCGAGATCAATGCCATGGTGGCCAATTGTGCGCTCGTGGTCGGGAGCCTGACAAGTCGGACGGCACGGCGATGTCGGAACGGACCGTCGTCGATCGCGACACGATTCGACTGCGGAGGGAAAGTACGAATTCGACCGCCTGCCAGTACAGAATTCCGACGATGATCGACAGGGCGAATGCGAGCCAGGGATGGTCGTCGCGAAGCGGCAGGTAGACCTGAAAATGGGTCAGGTAGATGTAGAGGGAGGCGCTCGCCAACACCCCTGCCACCCGGCTCAGCATCGCTGGGAACGGAATCGACGACAACCACACCAACATGCACAGTCCGACAGCGACGATGACTTCTCGTTGCGTGTCGCCGAAGAAGAACCCGGGCACCGTACCGACGATGGCCGCCGTCACCCACAGTCGCTGCGGGATCGTCTTCGCCTGCGCCGCAGCCCAACCCAATGCGAACAACCAGAAGACCACCGACGCGGTGAGGATCCGGTTGGGGCTGTCGTCGATGTCGATCAGCCCGTAGCGGGTGACGAGTCCGAGGCCCACGAGTCCCATCGGGAACCAGAACGAGTGACCACGCTCGAGACGGTCGAGCAATGGAATGGTCAGTGCCGCAGCAGCGGCCAGAACGATGTACACGATCGCCTCGACGAACCAGTACCGCCATTCCGCAGACCACCCGTCGGGGCCGAGGATCCCGTTGAGCAGAAATGCGCTGGTGATTCGATAGTCCCCGGTGAGGGCGATGACGCATCCGATCCACACCATGCTGGGGACGGCTATCCGGGCGACGCTTCGGAGCACGCGTCGAGTCCGTTCGATGCGATCCACGGCCCCGAGGTGAAAGCGGGCGAAGTTGTAGCCGGCTATCCCGAGTAGCACGTGGGCCCCGCCGAGCACCGCGAACAGGTGAATGTGTGAGCCGACGATCAGAACGATCGCGAGGGCGCGCAGCAGAACGTTCGTCTCCATTCGGTGCCAGCCACGCCGTGAGCGCCGACTCCGATCGAACTCGCGCACCGGTGTGGTGTGCCAGTTCTCGGGCAGGTGGCCGAGCATGGCCTCCAGCCGTATCGACACACGTACGTAGGACAGGGAGTCGCCGCCCAAACTCACGAACGTACTGTCGTCCTCCACCTGTGAGCAGTGCAGAATCTCGGTGAACAGTGCCTTCACGTCAGCGGTGGCCGGGACGGTGTCCGACGGGTCGAGTTCGTGCCGGGCAGCGATCTCCGCAACCGCTCGCAGATCCGGTTTGCCGGTGGGCGTTCGCGGTAGTCGGTCGACGAGACACACCCGTACCGCTGCCGCGGGTAGTCCACTGCTCTGCGCGGCAATGCGGCGGACTGCGTCGATGTCACCGCCGTCCACGACGATGACCAGCTCGTCGATTCCACCGGTGCAGCACGCCGTCAGCCCGTGCTGCGCGAGCGTGGACTCGACGTGCTGCAGGTCGATGCGCAGGCCGAACACCTTCGCGAATCGACTTCGGCGGCCCACCACCTCGTAGAATCCGTCGTCCGTGAGTCGCGCGAGGTCGCCGGTGCGTAGTTCGCCCGCGAGGGTGTCACCGAGGCGAAGGTCATCGGGGCTCTCGGCGTACCCGAGCATGACGTTCGGCCCGGAGTAGACGAGTTCGCCTGTACCGCTGGGGGAGTCGTCGACTGTCTCCAGGCGGAAGGACCCTCCGGGAATGGGACGGCCGATGGTGTGTGGGTGGGTGGCGGCGAGATCGGATGGCAGATAGGCCATTCGGGCAGTTGCCTCGGTCTGCCCGTACATGACGAACAGGTCCCATCCCCGACGTCGGCCCAGCTCGGCGTACTTTCGGACGCGATCCGGCGGCATCTTGCCACCGGCCTGCGTGATGTAGCGCAGCTCGGGCAGATCCAGCTGATCGAATCCCATCCGGTCGAGCAGATCGAAGGTGTAGGGCACGCCGGCGAACGTCGTTCCGCGCTGGGCCCGCACGAGATTCCAGAAGGCGGGATCGGTGACGGAGGAATCGGTCAGAATCAACGCGGCACCGCGAAGAAGGTGGCTGTGGACGACCGACAATCCGTAGCAGTAATGCATGGGCAGCGTCGTCACTGCTCGGTCGGTGGCGCGGATACCGAGGTACTCGGCGATCGACTCGGCGTTGGACTGCACGTTTCGGTGCGAGAGTCGGACGAGTTTGGGTGATCCGGTCGAACCGGACGTGCTGAGAAGCAACGCGAGGTCGGGGTGCAGGTCATGCTCGGGTCGTCGGCCGGCCTTCTCGACGACGCTGCGGCCGTCGACGGTGCGCACCACCACATCGGGCCGGTATGCGTCGATCAGGCCGTCGAGGTGGCCGGAATTTTCGCTCGGAGCCATCAGCACCGGATGCCCGGCCCTCAGCGCTGCCAGATACGTGACGATCACGTCGACGTCGTTGGAACCGGCGATCAGCACGAGACAACGCGTCGTCCCGAGTTCCGACGCCCGATGCTCGACGCGTTCGTCGAGGTCACGGTAGGTGAGCGCCTCGTCGGCCGTGATCAGAGCAGGTTCGTCACCGAAGCGGCCGAGGTCGCGCGCGAAGCGCACACCGGGGCGGTCGACGTAGGTCATCTCGCTGAGCACCGACGGAGTCTATATAAGGAATGCCGAACCTAACTAGATGACCGCCGCCCGGCCGTGGATTCACGGACTGCGATGCCAGGTTGCGAACACGATCAGCAGACCGCCGACCAACGCGGTGGACACACTCTGAGCGATGAGCTCATCCGGTTCCGGCCTGGTGATGGACACTTCCAGGAATCGCACTACCAGCACCAGCAGCAGCGTTCCTGCGGTCTGCCTCTTCAACTGACCGAACGAGGTGGTTGTCAGCGAAGGCGGCAGGTCGAGGTCGTGTACGAACAATTCCCACAATCCGAATCCGACGATGAGAAGCACGGTCGCGATGAGGATCGAGTCGATACTTTCGAACAATTTGACCAGTGCTTTGTCGGAGGAGAGGCCCTCGACGATGAGCAGGCGGACGAAGTCCACACCCTTTGCCAAGGCCCACATGTAGGTGACGGCCGACAGCAGGAGGGCAGTCGAGGCGCCGACGATGCTCATGAAACGGACTTTTTCGACGGCAAGTCGGCGACCCGTTGGCTGCCCGTTCACAGGTGGTTGTGAATGCTGCTCGGAGTTGTCCTTCGGTGACGACATGTTCGGGTCCCTCCTGCGCTGTCTACGAGACCTTCAGCGAGTCTTCAACGCGTCGGCGAGCATGTGCATTGCTGCGGTGGTGGACAGTGCACGCACGCTTGCTCGGTCGCCGGGGAGATGAAGCGTGTGGGTGACGGTAGGTCGGCCCGTGACGGCGATACCGAAGCACACGGTCCCGACCGGCTTGGCGTCGGTTCCGCCACCCGGGCCCGCAACGCCACTGGTCGATACCGCGATGTCGACGCTGAGCCGCTTCAGTGCGCCTTCGGCCATCAGCGCCGCCACCGGCTCGCTGACGGCTCCGTGCCGATCGATCACCTCGGCTGGGACGTCGAGCAGGCCGGTCTTCGCCTCGTTGGCGTAGGACACCACCGCGCCGATGACGTACGCCGACGATCCTGCGCGGTCGGTCAGGCGTGCGGCGATCATCCCTCCGGTGCACGATTCTGCCGTCGCGATTCGGTGCCCGGACAAGCGGTTCGCGACGATGTCGTCGATGGTGGAGCCGTCGGTCGAAAAGACCTGTGCACCATGGATTTTGTCGATGAGATTTTCGAGTTCCGTGTATGCGGTTCTCGCTGATTCGGCGTAGCGGGTCACCATTTCGAGCTCGCCCCGACTCAGGCAGGTGGTGATCTCGAGTTCGCCGAATCCCGTGATCTCGCGCTCTGCCGTTCGCAGCGTCGCGGCGAGGTCGGCCTCGGACAGTCGATAACCGCGGATGGTGTCCTGTCGCATCTGCGTGCGGCGGGCCAGAACCTCGGCGACGGGTGCGCTGTCGAGGGCCTCCGGCCACATCGCCTGCAGTTCGCGAGGTGGGCCGGGCAGGATGAGGACGGCGGGCAGTGACCTGGAGTCGTCGGCCGGTATCGCGACCCCGGGTGCGGTTCCGGTCGGTGAAATGGACTGCGCACCTTGCGGAACCATCGCCTGCTTGCGGATACCGGCCCGTAGCGGTTCGGAGTCGGCTGCAGAACTCATGCGGCTTCGCCACCGTTGCACGATCGCGTGGATGCGATCTTCGAGCTCGGCGTCCAGGATCAATTCGCGGCCGTACAGCGCGGCGACGGTCGGAACAGTGAGGTCGTCGGCGGTCGGACCCAAACCTCCGGTGGTGACGATCAAGTCCACGCGTTGGTCGGCCAGAAACCGAACCTGCGCAGACAGATCGTCCGGTCGATCACCGCACACGGTGATGTGGGCGACGTCGACGCCCATCTCGAGAAGTCGCTGAGCCACCCATGGGCCGTTCCGGTCGGTGACCCGACCGGCCAGAACCTCGGTTCCCGTGACCACCACACCTGCTCGCACAGTCATGCTTAGACCTTACTGACTGGGGTGCGCCGGTGACTTTCTCGGTTGGACCGGGTCCAAGAGGTGACATCGACCGCTACCGAGGAGACAACCATGACCACCACCCACACCAGCGCGCCGGGGAAGATCGCTCCGCGGATCGGCCTCGTTCTACAGATCCTCGTGATCGTCTTCCTACTGTTCGACGCGATCGGCCACATTCTGAATCTGCAGGTGGTGAAGGACGCATCGGTCGACCTCGGCCTGCGCGACGACATGGCTCCGATCACCGGCATCGTCATGCTGGTCATCCTGGTTCTCTATGCCGTTCCCGCGACGTCGATCCTGGGTGCCATCGTGCTCACCGGCTATCTCGGTGGAGCCGTGCTCACCAACTGGCGTGTCGAGAAGCCTCTGCTGAGCACCGTGTTCTTCGCGATCTACGTGGGCATCGCAGCGTGGGGCGCGCTGTACCTACGGGACGAGCGGGTGCGCAGCATCATTCCATTGCGCCGAACGTAGGGATCGGCGTTCGAGCGGTCCGCGCCGCTACTCGACTGCTCAGGTGAACGGGTTATCCCTGTTCTCTGCACTCGGGCGCGTCTGCCACGAATTCGGGTGTTCCCGGAACAACCTGCACCCGGAGCGAATGAGACCCAGCGATGTCAGGCCACGGTGAAGCGCACGGTATTACCGGCGGGGTCGAGCAGGGTGGTGTTGAGTGGAGAGTCCGTGGTCACCGTCAGTCCCGCTCTACCGGAACCGATGTCGATGGCGAGTTGCTTGCTCCACTCCCTACCTTCGGGCGGAACCGTACCGACGGCGGCGGAGTTCAGGTGGACCATCCACGTGCCGCCGGTCGGCTTGGCACCGCTGTACGGGTCGACCCATGGGGCGTCGAAATTGTTCATGTTCACGAACACGGTGAGCGGGCATCCGTCGGTGAAGAACGTTCTCCAGGTCAACGTGATCACCGCGATACCCGGTCGGTCGTGAGGCGTGTACACGTCGCCGCCCACCTCACCCGCGCACGGCAGTGACAGTTCTCTGCCCAAGGAAAGGTTGTACGGGAACGGCGTGAACTCCTGGTGGTGTGCTGATGCCACACCCGGTGCTCCGACGAGAACTGTTGCGAGCGCGGCGAAGACAACAGACATTCTGACGGTCCAGGGTCGAGTCACGAACAGGACGATACGGGAATCGCGTCGAGAACTCAGTGTCGTCGGTCGTCGACGTGTGCGAAGTTGATTCGCCTCGGTGCGTTGGGGTCGCGCGGTGGTGGCTTCTGCCGTGCGGCAGCAGCGGCGAACCAACCGCCTTCAGGAACCTCGATCTCGGGAGTCTGTCGATTGTCCATGTCGATCTGCGCTGCGGTTTCGGGATCGGGCTCGTCCCACAAAGTGGTCACATCTGCAGCAGCAGCGGCGAATGCGCTGGCATCGACCGTGTATCGCGTTTCGTCGATTCCGAAGTACGGCCATGCGAAGTGGACGTTCATCGGGCCTGGGGCAGGCAAGGCAGTGAGTACGAGACCGATCCGCCCGTGAATACCGCTTCCGTTCCCGCCGTTCGCCTGCAGGCCTGTGGGTCGGCCGGGGAGATTGGTGGATACAGTGCCCTGCGCATCCTCGAAGCCGATCAGCATGGGCGGGGTATGGCCGGACTCGGGCTTTCCGAAGCCGTACATACCGAGGAAGCGATCCGTGGTCGGGACCGCGGCTTCGACCGACAACGTCACGCAACGGCTGTAAATGTGTGCGCCGGTGAGCCAGACCGCGATGGTGTCGGTGTGTGCGAGTACGAGTCGCAAGGGCACCATGGCCGGAATCTCGTTGACAGGTACGCCCAGAAAGCGCAACGGTGCTGGGTTCGAGCCGGATTGATTGCTCACGCCAGCCACCTTGCACCAACGCTCGCAGGTGCGCAAGGAAAGGGATTCGGTGCTGGTGCCTCGGATGACCGAGACGTCCCGAGTCGAAAGCTAGGCTCTGCGAATGCGAACCGATATGCGACGCGGTGGGGTCTGGATGGACGTCGCGGTGGTCGTAGCGATCGTGTCCGTCGGAACCGTGGTTGCCGGAGTCCTCGAAGATCACCGGCCCTCCGTCGAGCCCATACCCGGCTGCGAGGTCGTTCTTCCTGCCGAGGAAGGCTTTTCTTTCTCGATCGGTTCTTACGGGGGTCGGTACGACAACCCCGACTATCCGTGGCTGACGGCAGCGAAGGCGTCGGCAATGTCGACTGCGTTGATCGAATCCTTGCCCGCCGATGTGGAACTGGAGTTCGCTCCGCCGTCGAATTCTTTGGTGTTCCAACCGATGCAGATCTATCCCGAGGGCGTCGAGATTGCGGAGGGCGTCACGGTCGAGGACATCAGCGGTGACAGTACGGCCTCCGGCGTCGTCGGTCGCGGGGATGTGCTGGCGCCCCTCGAAGTTTCGGTCGAAGAGTGGGACGGGGAGATTCCGCCGTGCGTCGAAGAGCGCGTCGACGAACGAATGACCCTGCCCGACGGCACTGTTGTCGACACGTTGGATGCGGTGTCGGACTTCAACGGAGGGGCGACGCATCGCCGCACTGCGGTCGCGTATTTCGCGGACACTCTCGTACACGCGAGAACGTCGAACGACGGTAATGACGTGATGCTCCCGCTGGAGGTGGACGAGCTTCGCGGCATCGTCGCGAACCCCGAATTGCGCGTTACCTCAGAGGTTCCCGACGGAACACCGCCACCTCCTCGTGACTGTGGTTCGTACCGAGAGTATCCGACGCTCCCGCTGTCCAAGGACACGGTCGAACGTGTCGGCGCATCACTGGCCGACCAGTGGGCAGTCGTCTTTCCGGATACGCAATCCGACCGGCCCATCGGCGATCTGGTGCTCGGGTCGTCCGGAAGTGGAAGTGCGTGCACCACAGTGAACGTATGGACACCGACCGGATCCACGGAATTGACAATCGAGATATCGACCGGGGACACCACTGGGTGGCGAAACACCGACGCGCAGGACAGTTCTGGTGTGAACCGATCGACTCTGCCCGACGGCACCGTCGTGACCAGTCGCTCCGACGAAGCTCCGCGAAGTGGGCAACCGAGCGAGTGGCTGAGTGTGCTCCGGCCGTCGAACACGCTCGTGCAGTTCAGCTTTGGAGACGGAATCGACCTCGATTCACTCGTCGATCTCGCGTCGGCTCCAGGATTGGATCTGTGATTGACAGCGATCGATGGGTGATGCACTCGATCCGAGCAGGGAGGTAAGACCTCGAAATCGACGGTCGCCCAGCGTCGGGGCGACGACTGGGCCGACCGGCGACATTGCTCGGCGGACGGGTTCGTGACGATGAACCGATCAGGCCGTCGACCCGTGGATCAGCTCTGCTCGTTCCCGTTCTCGGGAGGATGTGGCACGTTCTCGTCGTCCACGTGCGCGCCCTCGATCGCGTCGGTTTCGGCCGTGTGTTCGCGCGGGCCGTCGTTGCTGCCGTGGGACGGGACTGCATCGCTTGCATCGGTCGGCATCGTCATGAAGTCTCCACAAAGTCGGGGCGAGGGGTCGCCGAAGGTTGGACAATGTGGGTGTGCCCCGCTGCGCGCAGAACTACACCCCGAGATGGCAAGGACTGTATGAAATCGACAGGCGCACGTGGCTCGGTGTGGTCGACGGTTGCGGTGATCGTCGGGATCGTTGCTGTCGGCACGATTGTGGCCGGCCTGTTGCACGAACCGCAGCCTGACCCAGTCGTCATTCCAGGTTGCGAGGAGGTCGTTCAGCCAGAGGATTTGGTGCGAGTGAACTACGCATTTGTCAGCGAGGGTGACGCCGACGTTTCCGAGGTGCCGTGGAGGTTCGAGGCCAAAGCACGAGCGATGACCGATGCCCTGATCGCGGCACTACCCACCGGAGCGACCGTCGAACCCGAACCGTTCGCACCGACCTTCGGCTTCGACGCGGTCGCGGTACGGCAGTCGTTGGACGGCGAGGCCGACGCGCTCGGAACCGTCACCGCCGGCGATAGGACCGGCACGCTGACAGTCACCGTCGGGTTGTCCGATCAGCCCGCTGGTCCGTGCTTCGCGGGCGTCGTCGACGAGCGCTCGACGCAGGCCGACGGAACAGTGCTCGACATTCAGGACAGCAAGGACACGAGTCGCGTCATTGCGCGCGCGACCGACGGCACCCGTATCGATGTGAATGCCAGGGGCGTGTTGACGCGCGAGCAGGTCATCGATATCGCTCGTGCACCCGGTCTTCGCGCGAGCGCCCCTGCCTGACGAACTGGGTGCGCCCACGGGCCGCACCTGAGCGTTCACTACCGTCGCTCACCGGCGGCATCCCGCGCATCACACCCGATCCTGAACACTCACGTCCGCGCGCGCGTGCCGACCCGTAGCCAACAGCACTCGTCCAACTCCGACGATGGCCTATCTTGAGGTCGATGCGTATAGCTGTGGTGGAGGACGACGACGGGGTCGGTGATGCGTTGGTGGACGCGTTGACCGAGGTGGGACACGCGCCTGTCCGTATGCGTCGCGGTGCCGACCTTCTGCTCGGCTATCACGAGATGGACGTCGTGTTGCTCGATTTGGGACTGCCCGATATGGATGGTCTCGAGGCGCTGCGCAAGCTCAGGACCCTCAGTTCGGTCCCGGTGGTGGTATTGACAGCACGGGACGACGAGCGCTCGGTGGTACGGGCTCTGCGCGGCGGCGCAGACGATTACGTCGTCAAGCCGGCTCGATTGGGTGAATTGCACGCGCGACTCGAGGTGGCCGCGCATCGTCGAAGCGCGGCCACCGAACCCGCGGCGGACAGGCTGACACTCGGTGACGTCGTCGTCGATCTGTCCGGTCGTGCCGTCGAAGTCGGCGGACGCGCTGTTGCGCTGACCACCAAAGAGTTCGACCTGTTGGCCCATCTGGTGACGCGACGCGGCGAAGCAGTGAGCCGGGAACAGTTGATGGACGCGATCTGGGGTGACGCCTATGTCGCGATTTCACGAACGCTCGACGTCCACATGACGGCGTTGCGTTCCAAGCTCGCTCGCCCGGGTGCCATCGTCACCATCCGCGGCTTCGGCTACCGCTGGGATACCTGACGTGCGGCGGCGTGTCCTGTTGGTGTTGATGATCTACTCCACCGTCGTCGTGCTTGCTCTGTCGGTTCCCCTCGCACTGTTGGTCGGCCGCGAACGGGCCCAACGGTTCGGCGAGAATCGGGCCGCTGCAGCATCGTTCTTCGCAGAACTGAGCTCGCGAGAAGACGAATCCGGCGTAGCACGTATCCGAGAATCGTTGCAGCGCTACAACAGTCTGTACGACGAGGGCGTCGCCGTCGTCGATCGCACCGGAGAGGCGCGGGCGGTGTCCGGCATGGACTTGCAGAGTGCCGACGTTCAGCAGGCGGTGGCAGGAGCGTTGCGCAATCAGCGCGGCGACCTACCGTCGAGTCTGACGCCGTGGTCGGATTCGTCGGTGTTGATTGCCGCCCCGGTCGGTGGGGGAACACAAGTGGACGGCGCGGTGGTCCTCGAGGCCTCCACCGATTCTGCGCGCAGGGACGTCGCACTTGCCTGGGTGGTCATCGCTGTCGGTGCGATGCTGATTCTCGCGACGGTGGCGGCGATTGCTGTTGCGTTGTCGCGCTGGGTCGTTCGTCCGCTCAGTGCATTGTCCTCCCGAGTCCATTCGTTCGGCGACAAGTTCCACGATCAGGTGTCTATCGAAGGATCGCAACGCCTCGAGCCGGTGCCCTACGTCGGGCCACCGGAGGTGCGTGAGCTGTCCAGTGCCTTCGAGGCCATGGCCGACGACGTCGAGGCCGCCACCGCTGCGCAACGTCGATTGGTGGCCGACACCGCCCACGCTCTCCGGAACCCACTGGCAGCATTGCGAATTCGGATGGACGTGCTGGGAATGCGGGTGCCGGATTCGGCAACCGATGCGCACCAACGGACCACCCTCGAGGTCGATCGCCTGAGCTCCGTGGTGGAAGACCTGCTCGTTCTCGCGGCTGCCGAAACACCGACGAGCACTCGATCTTCGGGGTGTGATCTCGGTGCGGTTGTCGCAGATCGCGTCGAATTCTGGTCGAGCACGATAGCGGTCGCCGGAATGACTGTCCACGTCTCGGAGCCGAATGCCGAGACGGATGGTCGAGTTGCGATGTCCGAGGACGACCTGACTCGGATCCTCGACGCTCTGCTGAGCAATGCAACCAAGTACGCCGGGTCCGGGTCCGGCATCGAGATCGGCTACCGAACCAGTGACGCGGACATCACGATGTGGTTGTCCGACAACGGACCCGGTGTGCCCGATGCCGAACTCGCCAAGGTCGTCGATCGGTTCTATCGAGCGTCGAGTGCGCACGGCGACGGTACCGGTCTCGGTCTGTCGATCGTCCACGCCCTGACCGAGCGAGCAGGCGGATCCCTTCGAGTCATGGCGCGTCGGCCGGTGGGACTACGGATCGAACTGCGGCTCCCGAAGGCCGTTTCCTAAGGGAGTGTTAGGAAATCCGAAACGGCTTGGTTCGGGGCTGTGCTTGCCGTCACAGTAGGGAGGCTTCGGTTGCCGATCGTTGACCGGCAGCCCAATTGCCCGCTGAATGTGGAAGGACCAAACCATGGCCAACGAGGCCACCTCGATCACCGGTTCGACGCTCCCGAGTCCACCCGTTTCCTCTCGCGCTGCCACCCGCCGTGCCGTCTTCAACACATTGCGGGGGTCGTCCGGAAATCTGGTCGAGTGGTACGACGTGTACGTCTACACCGTCTTCGCGACGTATTTCGAGAATCAGTTCTTCGACTCGGCCGACAAGAACTCCACCATCTACGTGTACGGGATCTTTGCGGTCACGTTCTTGATGCGACCGGTCGGGTCGTGGTTCTTCGGCCGCTACGCGGACCGCAACGGGCGCAGGGCTGCACTGACGTTCAGCGTCTCGATGATGGCGGCGTGCTCGCTGGTCATCGCGCTCACTCCCGGACGGGAGAGCATCGGCGTATGGGCCGCCGTGATCCTGATCATGTGCCGGCTGGTTCAGGGCTTCGCCACCGGTGGTGAGTACGGTGCGTCGGCGACGTACATGTCCGAGGCCGCCACGCGCGAGCGCCGGGGATTCTTCTCGTCGTTCCAATACGTCACCCTCGTCGGTGGGCATGTGCTCGCACAGGTGACTCTGCTGCTGATGCAGGTGTTCCTCGAGCGCGAACAGATCGAGGACTTCGGTTGGCGCATAGCCTTCTTCATCGGCGGAGTCGCGGCAGTGGTGGTCTTCTGGCTGCGCCGCAGCATGGACGAATCCTTGACCAAGGATCAACTCGACGCCGTTCGCAGCGGTGCGGACAAAGCCTCCGGTTCCTTGAAGGAGCTGGTCGCCAACCACTGGCGGGCGTTGCTGATCTGCTTCATGGTGACGGCCGGTGGCACCATCGCGTTCTACACCTACAGCGTCAACGCACCCTCGATGGTCAAGGCCGCGTACGAGGATCGGGGGATGACCGGTACCTGGATCAACCTCGCCGGCCTGGTATTCCTCATGCTGCTGCAGCCCATCGGCGGAATGATCAGTGACAAGGTGGGCCGCAAGCCGCTGCTCGTCTTCTTCGGTATCGGAGGCGTGCTGTACACCTACGTACTCATCACCTACCTGCCGACGGCGACGTCGGTTGTGCAGTCACTCGCACTGGTGTGCGTCGGCTACGTCATCCTCACCGGCTACACCTCGATCAATGCGATCGTCAAAGCAGAGCTGTTCCCCTCGCACGTCCGCGCACTCGGCGTCGGCTTGGGATACGCGCTCGCCAACTCGGCCTTCGGCGGCACAGCACCACTGATCTACCAAGCTGCGAAGAACGGCGGGCACGTGGGTTGGTTCATCCTCTACGTGACCGTCGTGATCGCCATCTCGCTGCTGGTGTACATCTTCGTACTGCGCAACAAGTCCGAGACCGTGCTCGACCGAGAGCAGGGTCGAGCGTTCCAGTGACCTGCGACGCCTTACAGTGACTGACATGGCCGTGCCCGCAGCGTCGTTCTCGCGTAGAACGGCGCTGCGGGCAGGTCTGTTGGCCCTGGGCACTGCCGCCGTGGGTGCCTGCGCGTCGGACCCGCCGATGCAGCTGCGCCTCGCGGCAGGCGAGGTCGGCGGATTCTTCTGGGAGTTCGCCGGATTGCTGTCCGACGTTGCCGCGAAAACCGATGTAGCGCAGATCGTTCCGCTCACGTCGGCCGGCTCCGTCGACAACCTCGAGGCGTTGGGTTCTCGGCAGGCCGAGCTGGCCCTGACGCTCATGGACGCCGCCTACAGTCACCCGAGTGGAGATCTGGCGGCGGTCGGGTGCGTCTACGAGAACTACTTTCAAGTGGCTGTGCGCGCGGACTCGGCCATCGAGTCCATGGACGATCTGCGAGGGCGAAACGTGAGCATCGGTGCCCCGGGGTCCGGTGCCACCGAAGTATCTCAGCGAGTCCTCCGCGCAGCGGGTGTGACGGAAGCAGGTGCCGTCGAACAGGTTCAGCTGTCGATGAGCTCGGCGGCAGATGCCCTGACTGCCAACGAAGTCGATGCCGTGATGTGGGCGGGCGGGTTGCCGACTCCGGCGTTTGCCCAGCCTCGAGCCGCGATTCGTCTACTCGATCTGGGCACCGTCGTCGCTGATCTCAGACGCGAATTCGGTACCGCGTACGAGGCCGTGCTGGTACCGGCGAACGTGTACGGCGAACATCCGGAGGTGACCACCGTCGGCATTCCGAATCTTCTCCTGGCACATCCGGACGTGCCGGACCGCGTCGTCGCTGCACTGGTGGGTGTGCTTCTCGATCAGTCGTCCGGGCTGGTACCCGGTCAGGCGATCGGCAGCCAATTTCTCGACGCGCGGTCGCTGGTCATGACCGGCAGCATCCCGCTCCACCCCGGAGCCGAACAGGAATATCGCCGACGGCACGGGTGACCGGCGTTCGGAGAAACGACCTCACAACTTCGCCGCCAGTCGGTGGTAGGCCGCGTTCCAGCGCAGTGTCTGTTGGAATCCTCGTGTCGTGGTTGCGGAATCGATGGTGAGCAACTCGACCCCGATCATGTCCGAGAATGCCTCCAGCACAGGCAAACCGATCGCGGTACTCAGAACTGTGTGGTGGGGTGCCCCGGCCGTCAGCCAGGATTCCGCTGACACCGCGAGTGAGGGCTGCGGTTCCCATACGGCGCAGGCGACCGGCAGCTTCGGGAGAGCCTCGTCGGGCTCGACGACGTCGATCACGTTGGCCGTCAACCGGAATCGTTCACCGACGTCCGAGAGTCCGACCACAACGCCGTGGCCTGGATCGGCGGTGAAGCGCAGGCGGACGGGGTCTTCGCGGCCGCCGATGGACAGTGGATGGATCTCCAGGGTGGGCCGGGAGGTGGTGGTCGAGGGGCACACCTCGAGCATGTGTGCGCCGAGGATCTTCTCCGCCCCCGGGACGAGGTTGTAGGTGTAGTCCTCCATGAACGACGTTCCACCGTCGAGGCCCTCGGCCATCACCTTCATGGCGCGCAACAGCATCGAGGTCTTCCAGTCGCCCTCACCGCCGAAGCCGTAGCCGTCGGCCATCAGGCGCTGCACCGCGAGTCCGGGCAATTGGCGAAGCCCACCGAGATCCTCGAAGTTGGTGGTGAAGGCCTTGAATCCACCCTCGGTGAGGAACTGCCGCAGTCCGGCTTCGACGCGGGCACCGTACCGAAGCGAGTCGTGGCGGTCACCGCCCTTGTCGAGGCTCGGTGCGATGTCGTACAGCGACCGGTATTCGTCGACGAGGTCCGACACGGCCGAATCGCTCACACCGTCCACGACCTCGACCAGGTCGTTGACTCCGTAGGTGTTGACGGACACCCCGAATCGCAACTGCGCTTCGACCTTGTCGCCCTCCGTCACTGCGACGTCGCGCATGTTGTCGCCGAAACGAGCCAGGCACAACGACCTCAGCTCCGCGCGACCGAGAGCTGCTCGCACCCACTGCTCCGCACGCTCGATCACCGCGGGATTGTCGACGTGGCCTGCCACGATCGTGCGCAGAACACCCACCCGAGATTCGACGTGCCCGAACTCGCGGTCGCCGTGGGCGGCCTGGTTCAGGTTCATGAACTCCATGTCGATCGTCGACCACGGCAACGACATTCCGGCTTGCGTGTGCAGGTGCAGCAGCGGAACGTCCAACGCGTCGAGTCCGGCAATCCACATCTTGGCGGGGGAGAAGGTGTGCATCCAGGTCACGACGCCCACGCATTCGTCGGCGGCGTTCGCCTCGCGCATGCAGCGCAGGATCGACGACGCGTCGAGCAGCACCGGCTTCCAGACCACCGAGACGGGCAGTGCCGCATCGAGTTTGTCCGCGATCTCGCGAGACTGAACTGCTACCTGCTCGAGGGTCTCGGGGCCGTAGAGGCTTTGGCTACCGGTGAGAAACCATATTTCGGACATGGGGGTACCTCCGTGGAAAGAGAATTCGGCGCGCCGGTCAGCGCTGGCCGTAGACGTTCTGGTAACGGTCGTAGAGTGCGTCGACCTTCGAGCTCGGAATGGGAAGTGGTTGTCCCAGTTGATACGCCAGGTGTACCGATCGGGCGACGTCCTCGCACATGACCGCGGCCTTCACCGCGGATCGGGCGGATGGGCCGACCGCGAAGACACCGTGGTTCTGCATGAGGATCGCCGGAGATCGACTGTCGGCGAGGGTATCGACGATGCCGCGTCCGATCGAGTCGTCGCCGATCACCGCGAAGGGGCCGACCGGAATGTCTCCGCCGAATTCGTCTGCGCACATCGTGGTGACGACCGGAATGGGTTCTCCTCGGGCCGCCCACGCCACCGCATACGGCGAATGTGTGTGCACCACACCGCCGATGTGTTCGAGGTGCCGGTAGACATAGGCCTGCGCCTCGGTGTCCGAGGACGGTGCATGGTCACCCTCGACCACCCTGCCGTGCAGATCGCACACCACCATGTTGCCGGGCGTGAGGTCGTCGTAGGAGACGCCACTGGGCTTGATGACCATCAGGTCCCGGCCGGGGACCCTCGCCGAGACGTTGCCTGCCGTCCACACGACCAGGCCGTATCGCACCAGCTCGGCGTGCAGGGTGCATACGTCGCGGCGGATCTCCTCGATGACTTCGCGTACGTCGTCGACGACGGTCATCATGCATCCACCTTTCGCGTCAGTGCGTCACGTCGGAGCGCTCGGAGGCGGCGCATGGTCGGCACGTCTCGGCCGAATCGATCGTGTAACTCCAGATAGATCTCGAAGAGTGCGTCGTAGGCTTTCGATCGCGATTCGTCGGGTACGAATGCGGCCCGACGTACCTTGCCCATCGATTTCGATGCGACGGGCACATCGGAATAGCACCCGGCGGCCACCGCGGCATGAATGGCGGATCCCAGGGCCGGGCCCTGGGCAGACGCGATGACCGACAACGGCATTCGCAACACATCGGCGTAGATCTGCATGAGCAGCGGGTTGCGGGCCAGACCACCCGCCACCACGAACTCCTCGACCGGAACTCCACTGTTGCGGAACGTTTCGACGATGACGCGGGTTCCGAATGCCGTGGCCTCGAGCAGCGCTCGGTAGGTGTCCTCGGGGCGTGTCGCCAACGTGGTTCCGATGACGAGCCCGGAAAGTTCGTGGTCCACCAGGACCGACCGGTTCCCGCTGTGCCAGTCGAGCGCGACGAGCCCGTGCTCACCCACGTCCTGCATCTGCGCGAGCCGAGTCAGGTGTTCGTGTACCGACTCACCTGCCGCGGCCGCCGCCTCGCTGTAGGACGCGGGTACCGAGGTGCGCGTGAACCATCCGAAGATGTCACCGACGCCGCTCTGGCCCGCCTCGTAGCCGAAGGATCCGGCGATGATTCCGCCGTCCACCACCCCGCACATGCCGGGAACTTCCTTCAGAACGGTCGAACTCATCACATGGCATGTCGAGGTTCCCATGATGGCGACCATCCGCCCCGGTTCGACCGCGCCGGCCGCGGGTGCCGTCACGTGCGCATCGACGTTGCCGACAGCGACGGCGATGCCCTCCGGCAGTCCGGTCCATTGCGCAGCCTCGGCGGTCAACGTACCTGCGCACGAACCCAACTCGCCCAGCGGCTGATCGAGTTTGTCGGCGACGAAGGAACCGAAGTCCGGTGCCAGTTCGGTGAGGAAGTCCACGGACGGGTAGTGCCCGTCCTGATAGATGCCCTTGTATCCGGCGGTGCACGCGTTGCGTACGTAGTGTCCGCAGAGCTGCCAGACGATCCAATCGGCCGCTTCGACCCATCGGTCCATCGCGTCGTAGATCTCGGAATCTTCCTCGTGAATCTGCAGCGCCTTGGCGAACTCCCATTCCGAGGAGATCAGTCCGCCGTAGCGAGGGAGCCAACTCTCTCCGCGACGCGCAGCGAGATCGTTGATGCGGTCCGCCTGCGCCTGTGCTGCATGGTGTTTCCACAATTTCACGTACGAGTGCGGTCGATCGGCGAAGCGCGGATCCTCACACAACGGAGTGCCGTCGGCGTAGGTGGGGACCATGGTGCACGCGGTGAAGTCGGTACCGATGCCGACCACCTGCTCGGGTTCGACGCCGGCGGCAGCCAGCGCAGCCGGGACCGCACGACGCAGGACGTCGCGATAGTCGTCGGGTACCTGCAGTGCCCACGCGTCGGGCAATCGGACCGTGCCGCCAGGCAGTGTCTCTTCGAGCACCGCGTGACGGTAATCGTGCACGGCAGAGGCGATCTCGGCACCGTCCGAGACCCGGACGACGACGGCCCGGCCGGAGAGCGTGCCGAAATCGACTCCCACCGTGTAACGGTCAACCGGCATCCAGATCTCCTTAGTAGTGCCACCCGCTGTGACGTGTGCAACACAGTGTGAGCGCTAACATCGCGTTGCGTCAAGTGCGTGGGACGCATCGGTTCATCGAACGCGAGGCGAAGAGTCTCGCGGGGTGTCCGCTCGCGTCGATTCGAGTTCCTCGACAACGCACCTATTCGGATCTGTGCATACTGGTGTGACACGGGCCACACGAGCTGATCGGATCCATGATCCCGGCCCGCTGGTCACCCAGCTCACTCGACGAAGAGGAGAACTCATGGCAGACAATCGCGCAGTGACGTACGCCGGACCGGGCAAGGTGGAGGTTCAGGACATCGCTTTTCCCGGCCTGGAGTTGACCGACGGACCTGGAGTGAACCCGGCCAACGTCGGACGCAAATGCGAGCACGGAGTGATCCTGAAGGTCGTCTCGACCAACATCTGCGGTAGTGATCAGCACATGGTTCGTGGGCGCACGACTGCGCCCGAGGGACTGGTGCTCGGTCACGAGATCACCGGCGAAATCGTCGAGGTCGGCCGAGACGTCGAATTCCTGAAGGTCGGCGACATCTGCTCCGTACCGTTCAACATCGCGTGCGGCCGGTGCCGAAACTGTAAGGAGCGCAAGACCGGAATCTGTCTCAACGTCAATCCCGATCGACCGGGCTCGGCATTCGGCTACGTGGACATGGGCGGCTGGGTGGGCGGCCAGGCCGAGTACGTCATGGCACCCTATGCGGACTTCAACCTGCTCAAGTTCCCGGATCGCGACCAGGCCATGGAGAAAATCCTGGACCTGACCATGCTCTCCGACATCTTCCCGACCGGATTTCACGGAGCGGTGACCGCAGGGGTGAAACCCGGTGCGACGGTGTACATCGCGGGTGCAGGCCCGGTGGGCCTCGCTGCCGCGGTCGGCGCGCAACTTCTGGGCGCATCGGTGGTGATCGTCGGCGACATGAACGCCGATCGTTTGGCCCAGGCGCGAACGTTCGGTTGCGAGACCGTCGACGTGGGCAAGGGAGCTCCGCAGGATCAGATCGAACAGATCCTCGGGGTGCCCGAGGTCGACGCGGCGGTGGACGCCGTGGGCTTCGAGGCCCGCGGTCACGGAGGAGATTCGTCCCACGAAGCACCGGCAACCGTCCTGAACTCGCTGATGGACATCACCACGGCGGGCGGGGGCATCGGTATTCCCGGACTGTATGTGACCGGGGACCCGGGCGGTGTGGACGAGGCTGCCCAGCGCGGCGCACTCTCGCTCAGTCTCGGTACCGGTTGGGCGAAGTCACTGTCGTTCGCCACGGGGCAGTGCCCGGTGATGAGCTATCACCGTGAGTTGATGAATGCGATTCTGAAGGACCGTGTTTCGATCGCGAAGGCAGTGAACGCAACGGTCATCTCGCTCGACGACGCACCGCGGGGCTACCGTGAATTCGACAGTGGAGTCGCGCAGAAGTTCGTCATCGATCCACACGGCATGATCGCGAGCTGACGGAGTCGGGGCCCCTAGGCTGGTGTCATGTTCCTTCTCTTCGGCTTCGGCAGCAAGCGTAAACACATCGGCCAAGGGGCAACCCGCAACTGTCCGCGGTGCCACAACACCACCCAGTGGGCGCGGATGAAGCAATACCAGCAATTCACGCTGTTCTTCGTTCCGGTCGCGCGCTGGAAGCGAGTCGAGTTCGAGGAATGCGGAATCTGCGGCAACACAGCTCAGGTCTGACGTCTGCACGTCGAGCCGGCCGCCTGCGATACGCGGGCTGCCGGCTCGACGAATGCAGCTCATGCAGGAGCCAGTACCACCACCGAGTTGTGTCCGCCCATTCCCAATGACGATTTCATGGTCAACCCTGGCTCGGCAGTGGTGAATCCGTCGAGCAGCAGGGGATGGGCATCGGAGACCTGCGGGGCGGCAGGCACGAGTCCGCGCTCGAATCCCATGACCGCAGAGATGGTTTCGACAGCCGACGCCGCACCCTGGCAATGTCCCGTCAGCGGCTTCACCGAATACACCTGCGCGTGGGAGTCCAGCACCGTTTCCAACATGGTGGTTTCTGCCGCATCGCACTGTGCGGTGCCGGGTCCGTGGGCGTTGAGATACCGCACCTGCTGGGCAGTGACGTCCGCGTCGACCAACGCCTGCTCGAAGCAGGCCCGCACCTGGGTGAGCGCAGGGTCGATCGACGTGGCATGAAACGCGTCGTGTGTCATCGAGCCGCCGAGCACCCGTGCGTACGAGGCCGAACTGCGCGTCGACAGAACGAAGGCCGTCGCGGCCTCGCCCATTCCGAACCCGCGGCTGCCTTCTTGGAACGGTCGGCAGCCATCCTGCGGCTCCACGTCGACCACACCGACGCCGAGCTCGACGAAGTGGTCGATGTTCTCCGGAGTCAGGGACAGATCGGTGGCGACGAACACCACGTCGTCGACGAATCCGGTATCGAGCCACATCTTGGCGGTGAGCAGACCCGCATTGCCCGACGCGCACATCGCCGAGACGTTCATGGCCGGGCCGTGAAAGCCGTATTCCTGCATCAGCAGGGACACCGGGGTCGACGGCATCAGCGTCAGATAGTCACGAACACGGCGTTCTCCGCCGTCGCGCAGATAGAAGTTACGCCACTCGTCCACTTCACCCAGGACGACGGCATGGATGAGACCCACTCGTCGGCCGGGCTGCCAGCCCCGCGCCATCGCGTCGTCGATTGCCTCCCGCGCTGCCCCGCGCAGTGCCCGTCCGAATCGGCTGGTGCCGTCGCTCCGGTCCCCGCCGTCGGGGACCTTCGCCAACCAGACCGGATTCTGTCCCGGTCGGGTGAGGTCGTGGTGCAGCGTGGCCGCCGCTTTGCCCGTGGACAGGCCGTCCCACAAGGCGGATGCGCCCCAGCCGTAGCCGGACAGTGCGCCGATCCCGGTGATGTCGATGCCATGAGAGCTCATCGTGGAAATCCGTTTCTTTCGAGGTTCGCGAAACCGGACTCGGCTCGCTCCTTGATTTAGCCCTCCAAACCGGCATCAGGTCCAGTCGGAAAGCGGGACATACAGTCCGAAACGGACGTGAGTCGCCAACGGCACGTTGGTAAGTGGTTCAATCGGGTGTTGACCGTCCGTCTACGATCGCGAGGACCGAGCATGGCTCCAGGGGAGCGTGATGACGTCGACGACCCTCGATCGCGTCCCGCGTCGCCCGGTCTCGCCGATCGCTACCGGGTTCTCGTCGAGCATTCACCGGACGCGATCGGCGTACATCGACGAGGCATCCTCGTCTACCTCAATCCCGCCGGGATGCGGTATCTGCGTGCCGAGGATGCAGCGGACGTCATCGGGCATCCGATCACGAAGTTCATCGCCGCGGAATCGGTCGGCCCCATGCTCGAACGGATCTCCGCCCTCGACTCTCACGGCGCCGCCAGCGCCGCGTCGGAAGCAACGGTGCTGGCCCTCGACGGGACGACGCTGACGATGGAAGCGGTATCGGTGCGCACCGTGTGGAACGGTGAGCCGGCGTACCAGGTCATTCTTCGGGACCTCACCGAACACAAGGCCGCGCAGAAGGCGCTGCAGAAGCAAGCCGCTCTGGTCGAGCACGTCAGCGATGCGATCATCGGTGTGTCCGCCGACGGTCTGGTGTCGAGCTGGAATCCTGCTGCGGAGTCGGTCTACGGGCGACCGGCAGCGGACGTGCTCGGTCGTGAGGTCTCGACGGCCGTCGGGGTGCCATGCGATCCGGCCGCGATTCTCGCTGTGGGCGGGAGGCTGTGCGATTCCCATCGGCGTGCGGACGGGTCTGCGCTCGCGGTGATCGTGTCCGCCGCCCAGATGCCCGACGGCTACGTACTGGTCTGTGCCGACCAGAGTGCCGTGCGCAGAGTCGAGGATCATTTCACCGCGGTCGTGGAATCTCTGGAGGCGGGTGTCGTCGTTCTCGATCACACCGGCCGAATCGAATCGGCGAATCTGTCTGCGAAGACCATTCTGGACATCCAGGTCGGAGTGGCGACTGCAGGACAGGCGTCGGTTCTTCCGTTCCGGGTGTACGGCACCGACGAAGGGCCGATCCACCCGTTCGAGCATCCCGTCGCCGTCACCAGGAAAACCGGCGAGCCCTGCCAGGCGGTGATCGGGATCGAACGTCGCCGGGACGGCCGGAACTTCTGGCTGTCGTTGACGGCGACGATGCTCACCGCGGGCGACCCGAACCCCTCCGTCGTGGCGACGTTCGTCGATATCACCGACACCTACCGGATGAGCATGAAGCTCGAGCATGCAGCGACGCACGACGACCTGACCGGTCTGCCGAACAGACCGTTGATCCTGGCTCGCCTGGACGAACAGCTGGCCAAGCCCGATCGCGAGGACTCCATGGCCGTTCTGTTCATCGACCTCGACAACTTCAAGACCATCAACGATCTGCACGGTCATACCGTCGGCGACGCCGTCCTGGGGGTGGTCGCACACCGTCTGACGCGTGCTCTCCCCGCCGATGCCTTCGTGGGTCGTATCGGGGGCGACGAGTTCGTGGCGGTCGTTTCGAGTTGCGTGGGTACCGAGGCCGACGATGTTCGTGCCGAATTCGCCACACCCATCACGACCGCGGGGCGGGTGTTGACGGTGGCGGCGAGCATCGGTGTCGTCACCGTCGACCGTGACGACACTCGAAGTGCTCTGGACATCCTCGACGATGCCGATCACGAGATGTACCAGGCCAAGCCCGTTACTCAGTACATTTCGCATTCATAACAACATCGGTAGCAATCTGTTGTATCTGTTACCAAAGGTACGCATGGTGCGTATGCGTCGGACATACTGCTTCGGTGATATCGACCGTGCGCAGGTTCCTGCTCGTCGTACCGATGGTGATCCTGGCTGTCGCCGGACTGCTGTTCTCCGCTGCAGGAACCGGTGCCGCTGCACCCTCCGCGTGGCGCTACACGATGGTGGCCTTCAGCAACGACAGCGATCGAGACATGGATGTCTACGAGTCCAGCGACGGCACCGATTTCACAGCACTGCAGACATCGGCCTACCGACCTCCGTCCGGGGTGGTTCGCGATGCGAGCATATTCCGGCACACCGACGGGATGTACTACGCGACGTACACGACCGGCGGCGGCGCGAACGTCGGCTTCGCGCGCAGCAGTGACCGCGTGAACTGGACTTTCCTGCAGAACTTCCCGATCCCGTTCTGCTGCGCTTTCCTGCCGGGCACCGGAGCCGGTACCGGATCGGCCAGCCCTCCCGGATTCAGCGGATCGGCCGGCTTCTCGGACGGACCGTCATTGTCTCCGTTCACCACGAAGGCATGGGCACCCGAGTGGTTCGTCGAGGGCGACCGCGTGAGCATCATCGTCTCGCTGTCGACCGGCGGCGGGTTCGTGCCGTATCTGATGACGGCCATGGATCCGGGCCTGAGGATGTGGAGCTTCCCGGTTCCGTTCGTCGGCATCGGAGCGGACCACATCGACACCACGGTGGTCAAAGTGGGGCCGACTTACCACGCGTTCACCAAGAACGAGACCCACAAGGTCATCGAGCATTGGACGGCACCGTCGTTGATCGGGCCTTACACCGTCGTTCCCACCCGCGATTTCGGACCACTGAAAGAAGGTCCGGCGGTCATCGAGTTGCCCGACGGCACATGGCGGTTGTACTACGACGACTACACCAACCGGAAGTACTTCTACTCCGACAGTACGGACGGGTTGAACACCTGGTCCGAGCCTCGCGAGCTTCCTGGTGTCTCGGGTACCGTCCGCCATGTCGGCGTGATGAGAGAGCCCGCCTGACAGAGGGTTCCGCGTCAGTCGGTGGTTCCTGCGAGTGCTCGTAGCCCGGCTGCGATGAACTCCCCGGTGGCCTCCGCGGCCTTGCCTGCACCGGCCCCGGTGTCGGAGCCCGACAGCGCGCGGTAGGTGATTCCCTCGCCGATCACTCCGAGCTTGAAGTTGGCGAGGGCGAGGTAGAAGCCCCAATCATGAAGTTCTCGACCGGATTCCACTGCATAGTGTTGCGCGAGGTCGGCCGCGGAGGGGTACCGATCGCTCGTCCACGCAGCGTCGGCGCCGAGGACTGCATCGAAGACCGGTTGGCGGTAGATGCACATCAGAGCAACATCGGTCAGTGGGTCACCGAGCGTGGACATCTCCCAGTCCACCACCGCAGCAACGGAACCGACGTCATCGACGGCGAGAATGGTGTTGTCGACCCGATAGTCACCGTGCACGATGGACGACGCAGATCCTGCCGGTACCGACGCTTCGAGCGCACGATGCAATCGTTCGACATCGGGCAGGTCGCGAGTCTTGACTCGCTCCCACTGCCGAGCCCACGTGGCGACCTGCCGCGAGACGAACCCGTCGGGTCGGCCGAAGCTGCCGAGGCCCACGGCGTCGGGGTCGACGGCATGCAGCCTGGCGAGCACTCGGACCAACTCGGCGGCGTTCTCGGTGACCTGCGCATCCGTCAGATCGCCAAGATCCTCGCGGCTACGAACGACTCGACCCGGGACGAACTCCACCACGGTCATGGGCGCACCCAACGCAGAACCGTCCCGATCGAACGCGACGGTCGTGGCAACCGGAACATCGGTGGATGCAAGGGCTTCCGTGACGGCCCACTCGCGGGCCATGTCGTGCGCCGAGGGCGTCAGCCCACTCGTGGGAGGGCGGCGAACGACCCAGGTCGAGGAGTCGTCGTACGCCTTGTAGGTGAGATTGGATCGGCCACCACTGATCATCTCGACCGACAGTTCTCCGTCGACCTCGATACCGTTGCCTCGCAGGAACCGTTCCAGCGCATCGCGATTCATGCCCGGCAGTTCGCTCACGACTGTGCCTCCCGCGCTGCGCGCTTGGCTGCACCGATCGTCCGTTTGGCGATGGCCCACCGGTGAACCTCGGACGGGCCGTCGTAGACGCGGAACGGGCGCACTTCGCGTGAGAGCCTGGCCAGTGGGAGATCGTCGGACACCCCGAGGCCACCACACATCTGGATGCTGCGGTCGACGATGCGGAAGATGGCCTCGGCCGCGAACGTCTTCGCGATCGACGTCTCGTTGCCCGCGTGCCCACCTCGATCCAACTCGAAGCACGCCACCATCAGGAGCGCGCGGGTGGCGGCGATGTCGATCTCGTTGTCCGCGACCATCTTCTGCACCATGCCGAGATCGCCGAGCTTTCCGCCGAACCCTTCACGCCGGGCCACCTGCGCGACGGCGATGTCGTGCGCACGGCGGGAGGCCCCGAGCCAGCGCATCACGTGCGTCATGCGGGCGGGCCCCAGACGCACCTGGGCGTAGGCGAATCCCTCGTCGACGGCCCCGAGCACGTTCTCGTCGGGCACGAACACGTTCTCGAAGAACACCTCGCAGTGACCGCCGATCATCGCTTTGTCCAGAGTGCCGATGTGCCGGCCGACCCTGATGCCCGCGGTGTCGGCGGGGGCGAGGAACATCGTTGCCCCGCCGCGATCACCGGGCGCGCCGGAGGTACGGGCCATGATGATGAAGAAGCCTGCACCGTCGGCGCCGGTGATGAACCACTTGTGTCCGTTGATCTTCCAGCCGCCCTCGACTCGCTCGGCGGCGGTGGTGAGTGCCGCGGGATCGGAACCGGCACCCGGCGCGGGTTCGGTCATCGCGAACGCAGACCGCATGTCGCCGCGCGCGAGCGGAGCGAGAAACTGCTCCTTCTGCGCTGCCGACGCGATGTGAGCGAGCATGTGGACGTTCCCCTCGTCGGGGGCACCGAGGTTGAGGGCGATCGGGCCGAACAGCGAGTAGCCGGCTTCCTCGAACACCGGCGCGCGGTCGCTCATCGACAGTCCGTGACCGCCGTATTCGACCGGCGCGTGCGGCGCGAACACGCCCGCGTCCCTCGCGGCCGCTTGCATCTCTATGCGCAGCTCGTCGCCACCGGCGTCGGCGATGTTGCCCAGGAATCGGTCTTCGATGGGAAGCACGTGATGGCGGGTGAACGTGCGCGTCCGATCGATCAGCTTCTCGATGTCGGGGTCGTACGTCAGATCGATGGCCACGATGCGCTCCCATTCCGGTACCGACCGAGCACTCGCTCGGTCTCTGGAAGGTTGACACAATCGCTCGGTCGGGTCAAGGAGTCCGGGGCAGCTACTCCTACTCGCCGGTCGCTGCTCCGACCGTACGACGGGCAATGTCGAGATAGACCGCCACCAGCTCGCTCGGAGGCAGTGGCCCGTCGGGGCGGTACCAGGTGGCGACGCCGACGCACATCGTCGTGACGGCTCGACTGGCATCCCTCGGGTGCGGAGTGTCGAACAGGCCTGCATCGACACCGGCGGCGACGATCGCGTCGAGCAGCCGCTGTTCCTCGTCGCGTTTGGAAATGTAGGCGTCGCGATTCGCCGGATCGAGGCTGCGGATTTCCGTCGAGCACACGAAGGCGGCGTCGCGCCTGTGGATGTGGAACAGCAGCAGGGATTCGACCACTGCGTCGAAACGGTCACTCGGCGACGAGCCGGCACCGGCCTCTGCCGATCGAGTTCGTTCCAACAGCTCGTCCATCGACGCGTCCATGATGCCGACCAGTAGAGCCTGCTTCGACGGAAAGTGGTGGTACAGACCGGGAACCGACAGTCCGGCTCCCGCCGCGATCTGCCGCACCGATGTGCCGTGGTAGCCCTGTTCCACGAACGTGTTCAACGCCGACGACAAGGCAGGGGAGAGGTTCGAGCCCTCGTACGTTCGCCAGGTGGAGGTCGCGGTCATGCGCCCACCGTAGATGGCCGGGCGGCGGGTGTGGTCCCGGAAGCACCCGGTTGACACTTGTTCTGTGATCCGTAACACTACGGAGTGTCGACCGAGCGAGTGCTCGGTCGGTCGATCTCGGCCAGGCCAACGTTCGATCGAAAGAGTCCTCGATGCCCCTCACCATCCTCGATGCCTGGCGTGCCCGGGTGCTCCGGTCGCCCGATCGGCCCGCGCTGGCGTACTTCGATTGCGTTCTCACCGCCCGCGAGGTCGACGAGGCCACCGACGCTCTCGCCGCCGCGTTCGTCGACCGCGGAGTTACCCGCGGCGACCGCGTCGGCATCTATCTGCAGAACGTTCCCCACTACGCCCTGACGTTCTTGGCGCTGTGGAAGGTCGGCGCCGTGGCTCTGATCCTGAATCCGATGTACCGCAACAGAGAACTGCGCCACCTGCTCGACGACGCGGAGCCCGTCGCCCTCGTGTGCGACGAGTCGGATCTCGTCGCGCTCGAAACCTCGTTGCAGGGCAGCACGATTCGGTTCTTCGTGAGCATCAGCGGACTGGATCTACAGACTCGTAACGATCCGCGTGTGTTCGACGCGACGACGCGCATCACGCCGACGCCCGAGAACGACCTGCTCGGCCTCGTCGAGGCCTACCGAGGTCGCGTGATGGACGAATTCGCACCGCAGCCGGACGATCTTGCGCTGTTGGCCTACACCTCCGGAACCACGGGGCCGCCCAAGGGCGCTCGGATCTCGCACGCCAACGCGTTGGCGACAGCCACGGACTTCGGTGAGCGTGTGGGAATGGAGGACGGCGACGTCGTGTTCGCCGTCGCCCCGCTGTTCCACATCACCGGGGCCATGCTCGACGCTGCGGTGGCTCTGGTGCGCGACTGCTTGCTCGTGTTCGCTCACCGCTTCCACGCAGGCGTCACGTTGGACGCGTTCGTCGAGCATCGGGTCACATACACCATCGGGTCCATCACCGTGTTCAACGCGATCTCCGAGAGCCCGGGCGTGGACCGCAGACATTTCGCCTCGGTCAAGGCGCTCTACTCGGGCGGTGCGCCCATTCCTCCGGCCACCGTCTCCGCGTTCGAGGCGAAGTTCGGGTGCTACATCCACAATGCATACGGAATGACCGAGACCACCGCAGGCGTGATCGCGGTGCCGCCCGGACTCCGGGCACCGGTGGACGCGTCGAGTGGCTCGTTGTCCGTCGGACTTGCGCTTCCTCGCGTGCAGCTGCGCACCCTCGACCCCACCGGGTTACCCACCGAGCCGGGAGTCGCCGGCGAGCTGGAAGTGTCCGGGCCGCAGGTGGTCTCGGGTTACTGGCAGAACCCGGAGGCATCGGCGTCGACGATGCCCGGAGGTCGCCTGCACACCGGAGACGTGGCGATCATCGACGAACAGGGATGGGTCTACCTCGTCGACCGGCTGAAGGACCAGATCAACGTCTCCGGATACAAGGTCTGGCCCCGGGAGGTCGAGGACGCCCTCTACGAGCACCCGATGGTGTTCGAGGCAGCCGTGGTCGGTCGTCCCGACGCCTATCAAGGGGAATCCGTCGTCGCGTACGTGTCGGTCCGCAGTGGCTCGGCCGTGACCACGGACGAGCTGATGGCCTTCGCGCGCGATCGCCTCGCTGCCTACAAACGTCCGAAAGACATACACATCATCGACGAGCTGCCCAAGACGCAGACCGGCAAGATTCGCCGCGCAGCACTCAAACCTGTTTCAGCACAGACTCACTCGAGCGAAAGTGGAACCTCATGACCGTCGGATCACCCCGCGACACCCGCTCGACACCGGACATCTCCTCGCGGAAGAAGTCGTTGTTCGCCAGCACGATCGGCAACGTACTCGAGTGGTACGAGTGGAGCGCCTACGCGGTCTTCGCACCGTTCATCGCCGCGGCGATGTTCAGCCAGACCGATCCGGTCTCGGCCCTACTGTCCACGTTGGCGGTGTTCGCCGTCGGATTCCTGATGCGCCCGCTCGGCGGCATCGTGTTCGGCCGGATCGCAGACAAGAAGGGGCGCAAGTTCGTTCTCGTCACCACCATGCTGATGATGGCGGCCGGAAGCCTGCTGATCGGCATCATGCCCACCTACGGGGCCATCGGGGCCTGGGCATCGGTACTGCTGTTGCTCGCACGCGTCATGCAGGGTTTCGCGCACGGCGGCGAGTCGGCGACGGCCTACTCGTACGTCGGCGAGATCGCGCCACCGAACCGACGCGGGATGTGGGGAAGCGTTGCATTCGTCGCGATCTTCGGTGGCTCGGCGCTGGCATACACGGTAGGTGGCGTCATCACCTCGACACTGTCCGAATCGGCTGTCGGCCAATGGGGTTGGCGTATCCCGTTCTTGCTCGGCGCACTTCTGGCACTGTTCGCGTTGTACCTGCGCAAGAACATGGACGAGAGCGACGTCTTCGATTCGGAGCAGAACAAGGTGAAGCAGGCGCCGATCGCACGAAAGACGGTCGTCAAGGCAATCGTGTTGATGATCGGGATGACGTCGGGAATCACAGCGGCGCATTACACCTGGACTTCGTACGTGTCGACCTTCGCCATCACGCAGCGTGGGATGAATCCGGACACCGCGTACTGGATGCTCGTCATCGCTCAGTTGATTGCGTTGGTGTCCTTGCCGTTCTTCGGTCGTCTCTCGGATTCGATCGGTCGCCGGCCGATGCTTGCCACCTTCGCCGTATCGATGTTCGTTCTGCAGATCCCGCTGACGATGATGATCTCGACGCAGTGGTGGACGTTGCTGCTCCCGTCCACGGTCGCACTGCTCGTCATCGCAGTCCCGGCTTCGATTCTCTCGTCGACACTGTCGGAGAGCTTTCCCACCCGACTCCGCACGCAGGCGATCGGATTCGCCTACTCGTTCTCGGTAGCGGTGTTCGGCGGAACTGCGCCCTATCTCAACCAACTCTTCCTCGGCCTCGATCTGGGCTGGGTGTTCGGCGTGTACATCATGTTCCTGGCCGCCTTGACCGGTGTCGCGTGCTTCTTCATGAAGGAAACGAAGGGAATTCGACTCGAGGACGTGTGATCCGACCACGGCAGATCTTGCTCCTGACGCGACGTGAGGTTCTACCGTCTGGTTCATGAACAGCAAAGGTCCGATCACCTGGGGAATCGGTGACGTCGCGCGTCGAACCGGCGTCACCGAACGCACGTTGCGGTACTACGAGGAACTGGGTTTGCTCGCTCCGGACCGAGACGGAGGGGGTAGGCGTCGGTACGACGGAGGAGATATCGATCGGCTGTACCGTATTCGACTGCTCCGAGAATTGGGAACTCCGCTCGCCGATGTCGATCCGGACGTGGCGGATTTCCAGCACCTGACTCGGCAACATCTGGCAGACCTGGACCGTCGGATGGCGGACCTTGCTCGGGTGCGCGAACGGGTTCGTGCGGTCGAGGACCGACTACTGCACGGTGCTCTTCTCGGCGACGACGCGCTGTTGGATCTACTCTCGTGCCTGTCGACCGAAGAGCCTGCGGTGACCGGTCGGACCACGTTGTTGGTCTACCGCGACATCGCAGCGGCCCACTCCTACCTCGTCGACGTGCTGGGGCTGGCTCCGGGACCGATCGAATACGACGGTGACCGAGCAGTCCACGGAGAGGTTCACGCCGGTGACGGTGTTGTCTGGTTGCACCGCGAGGCTCCTGAACATCGAATGGTTTCTCCCCTGACCAACGGCATGGTCACCGCCTCGCTCGCGGTCCTGATCGACGACGTCGACGCCCATCACGCTCGAGTGGCCGCAACCGGGGCAGCGATCGACTACGCGCCCGCCGACATGCCCTACGGCGTCAGGGAGTACGGCGTTCGTGATCCGGAGGGGCACCTGTGGTCGTTCCAGACGCCGATCGAAGAACCGGTGGCGTCCTGAACCCGCTCTGCCCCAGTGAATCTATCGGTGATCGAGCAGTGACGTCGATGCCGTGTCGGCGAGGTCACTGCCTCCCAGCAGCCGCATGAGCAGAAGGCCGTCGAGCACAGCCACGGCAGCGGCAGCCTCTCTGCGTCGGTAGTCCTGGTCCCCGACTACGAAGCCGCCGAGCCATTCGATCCAGCCCTCCACCAAGTGCGAGGCCACGGATTTGTAGGGCTCGATTCCTGCTGTTGCTTGTCCGATGGCCTCGAAGTAGAGCCCGAACAGCGGATCGCACTCAGGCTGGGCCACCACCGGCCACGCCGTCGCGACCAGTGAGCGGTGGTCGTTCGTCGGCACCGAGAACGCCGCGGCCAGCACGTGTTGCAGTCGATCTCCGACTACCGACAGAACGGACGTGACGAGCTCGTCCTTCGTCGGGAAGTAGTAGACGACCATACGATCACTGATCTTCAAACGCGATGCGAGTCTGCCGAAGGTCAAGCGGCTCAGGCCGTCTTCCAGGGCGGCCTCCAGTGCCACGGACAGCATCTCTTCGCGTGAATGTTTCTTGACCACACCTTGATCGTAGTGGTCACTACAGGTACCTTCTGTTGTAGTGACCACTACAACTCGAAGGAGACGTCATGCGTAGACGTTCGACTCCCTTGCTCGCACTGTCGGTTCTGCGATCGACCGCCGGACTGATCTCGTGGGCGAGTCCCGCACATTCGTGGCGTGCCTTCGGCCTCGGACCCATGCATCAAGTCGGAAGTGCGGGGGTGGCGACGCGCCTGTTCGGAGTCCGCGATCTCGCGCTGGGAATGGCGCTGCACCACCCATCCGCGGACGTTCGCAAAGCAGCCGTGGAGGCCGGCATAGCGATCGATGTCCTCGACGTCGCGGCAAGTGTGATCGGTCGTCGGGCAGGTGCGCCGGCTGCGAGTCTGGCCGGAGTGGCGGCAGGCGCAACGCTGTTCGTCGTACTGGGCGTGACGATCATCGCGGACTCGGCCGCTTCGTGATCATCGGTGTCTCGGTCGGGCCGCTGTACCCTCTGGTGCGCGGTGAGGGGCGGTACTGCGGTGTTCTCGCCGTAGTCCATCCGATGATCTAGCTTTGACGGCATGCGTCGGCTCGGCGCGGTGGACCACTGGCAGAAGGACGCACTCCCATGACCGATGACACGCTGGCCGACTTCGAGCGAACCGAGTTCACCGCGGACGGGCGGACGGCGCCCGTGTATCGCATCGGAACCGGGCCGGCTGTGATCGTGATGTCGGAAATGCCGGGCATCACTCCCAGGGTCGCGGACTTCGCGAGAACCGTCGCCGGAATCGGTTGTACGGCCGTCGTTCCGCACCTGTTCGGAGTCGACGGCAAGGATCCGCTGGCCGCGCCACTGGGAGCGCTCGGCACCGTTGCCACCATGTCGCGTGCCATGGTGCCGGCGTGCATCAGTCGAGAATTCACCATCCTCGGCACCGGTAGATCGTCGCGCATCGTGGTGTGGTTGCGCGCTCTGGCAGAGCAGGAGCACGAGCGCTGCGGCGGACCAGGCGTCGGTGCCATCGGAATGTGCTTCACCGGAGGGTTCGCTCTCGCCATGGCGGCGGACGATCGACTGATCGCACCGGTGCTCTCGCAGCCCTCACTTCCGTTCGCGGCATCGAAGTCTCGCGGTAGATCCATCGACATCACCCCGGGCGACCTGGACAAGGTGAAAAGTCGTTGTGCAGCAGGGGAGCTCACGGTCCTGGGAATGCGTTTCGAAGGCGACAAGATGTGCCCGCCCGCACGATTCCAATGGCTGCGCGAGCAGCTCGGCGACGCATTCGTCTCGGTGGAACTGCCCGACTCCTCTTTCAACCCGGAAGCATTCGGACCACCGCATTCGGTCGTCACCGAAGGACTGATCGACGAGCCGGGGGAGCCGACACGGCAGGCGCTGGATCAGGTACTCGATCTGTTCCGTAGGCGGTTGCTCACGACAGATTGAGTATGCGAACCCCTGCTGAGTGACCGAGCAATTCGGTCAGCGAGCCGCGGATTCACGACCACGGAACGGTGGCCTGTAGAACCGCCTCCTTCAACGCGCTGGTCCGCAGTGCCGTCACCGCCTGATAATCGGGATCGGCCACCATTTCGCTGAATGCCTTGCGCGAGGGGTACTGCACCAGCAGGACCGCATCCCAGGCCTGACCGTCGTCGGCTACCAATGCCGTCGAGCCGTCGCCCGCATACAACACAGTCGCGCCGTAGCGCGGAAGGAACGTCTCGTCCAGTGCTTTCGCATATTCTGCGTACGAATCGCGGCCACCGTCGGCGAACCGCAGCAGGTTGAGCATCACCACAGGCCCACCGGGGTCTTCTTCCAGATAGCGCTTCAGGTCTTTTCCGCGGGGATCTACAGCCATCGATCGAGTATGCGTCAGCCGACGATCCGATGGAGCGGTAATTGCACCCGCGCACGCACCCGCGACGGCACCAACTGTGTGGCACGCAGCCGCTCGCTCATCGACCTCGGCATCGGACAGGTAGAGCGGCAACCCCGAGGGACAGATGTCCCCACGGGCGCAGCAGCCGTGGCCCGGGTAGCCGGTCGGTGTCCAATTTCTCCATCGTGAAGCCGGCGTCCGTCACCAATTCGGGGACGTTGCGAACGAGGTGGCATCCGCCGGCGACGCGTTGCTCGATGCCGTCGAGGCGACGCTGCCACGCGGCAACGCGGGGGTCCGGGGACAGACCGTGCTCGAGGAAGAACAACTTGCCGCCAGGACGAAGCACGCGTCCGATCTCGCGCAGTGCACGAGCGGGGTCGGGCACGGTACACAGCGTGAACTTACTGACCGCAGCGTCACAGCTGTTGTCGGGCAGGGGAAGCGACTGTCCGTCGAGTCCCACGAAATGAACCGGAATCGATGACGCAGCAATGCGGTCGGCTGCCAGACGCCGCGCGCCGCGAGACGGCTCGACGGCGGCGACGGACGTCACCGCACTCGGGTACACCGGAACGTTGGTGCCGGAGCCGAACCCGATCTCCACGACGTCGCCGCTGAGCCCGGAGAGGGCGCGGGCCCGCAAGCGGTGTACGTAGGACGCGTCGAGCACGACGTCGATCAGTCGGGGGAGCAGGCGGTCGGACCACAAGGCCACGGTGTCCGGCTTTCGTCGTCGGTGCGGTGTCTGTCTGCTCACTGCGTCGGTTCCTCGATAGTGTCGAAAATCCTGCACGGACGGCGGCGAAGGGCCACCGGATACGGATACAACCGACAGTATCGGTGACACCCTGGGCAGTTGGCCATGCCGCTGCCTTGGGGAGCGCGCTCGATCTCCTTCGCCGGCCAGCAGCTCCTCGGGGAGACTCGACCGCTCGTTCAGCGAGTCGATCCGTTGTTGGACCCCGAGGCGGTGGTTCCATGGTCAGCGGTAGAACGTGCAGAGCGGGAAAGCCAGTGACTCGATGAATGGGAAGTGTGTCGTCCATGATTGACGTTGAGAAAGTGACCGTATTCGGAACTGGAGTGCTCGGTTCACAGATCATGATGCAGGCTGCGTACCACGGAAAAACCGTTGTTGGATACGATATTTCAGACGAATTATTGGCCAAACTGCCGGATCGCTGGGAATGGATGCGCGGATACTACAAGCGTGACCTGAAGACTTTCGACGAGGCGCGATTCGACGAGGCCATCGAATCCATCACGACCACCACCAGCGTCGCGGAAGCCGTTTCGGACGCCGACCTGGTGATCGAAGCAGTTCCGGAGGATCTCGAGCTGAAGAGAAATGTCTGGTCGGATATCGCCGCGTCGGCCCCGCCGAGAACTATCTTCGTGACCAACTCGTCGTCGCTACTGCCCAGCAGTTTTGCAGAGGCTACCGGGCGGCCGGAAAAATTTCTTGCATTGCACTTCGCCAATCTCGTGTGGCGGTACAACACAGGTGAGGTGATGGCAACTGCTGCAACAGATCCCGTCTACTTCGATACAGTTTTGAACTTCGCTTCGGAGATCGGTCTCGTTCCCGTTCCGGTCCGAAAGGAAGTTCCGGGATACGTGTTGAACAGTCTCTTGATTCCGCTGTTGCAAGCAGGAGCCAACCTCTACGTCGGCGGGGTTGCCAATCCGGCGGACATCGACAACGTGTGGCGAATAGCCACCGGGGCTCCCGCCGGTCCGTTCCAGATATACGACACGGTCGGCTTCAACGTCGCAGCACACATCGCGCGCGCGAGCGGTGTCGAGGATCAAGTCGAATTCGCCGATATGCTGCAGAAGGGTATCGACGCGGGAAAGACAGGCCTCGGGGACGGAGAGGGCTTCTACACGTACGATTCCGACGGCCGGCGACTCGATGCTGTCGAGTCGTGGAACATCAACTGAATCGCTCGATCACTGTCCCATTCAGGTGGACGAGACCGCGCAAAGATTCATGCATGGGTGTCCGGGTTTTCGATGTGCCCGGCATCGCTGAACACCGGATCAACCGAGTTGCCGCAGTTGAATCGCAGTGTCCAACGCGAGTCGATGCCACGCAGATCGCGGATCCCGGCCGGTCAGTTCCTGGGCTCGGCGCAGTCGGTAGCGCAGAGTCTGCGGGTGTACATGCAACTGTGACGCGGCGGCCGTTGCGGTGCCGGTGGCGATGAAGGCCGAAAGCCCCTCGAGGATGTGCGCATTCGCCGACTCGGTGAGCGAGCCGAGAACGGTGCGCACCACCTCGCTCGTGTCCGCGGTGGGCCGCGCGGTCAACAGAGCCAGCAACTGCCCGTCACCGGTGTCGAGCACGGCACGGCCGTCGAACGCGTGATCCGGTGCAGTGTCCAGAGCCTCCGACGCGAGTCTCCACGCGCTGCCGACACCGGCTACGGTCGATCGCTCAACCAGGCATCCACGCACACCGCTCGCTCGAGATGCTACGTCGACCTGGGCGCGACCGATCGTCGACGGCAGCAGCAGGATCGCCCGCTGCTCGCGTCGAGTGCACAGATGATTCCGCGTCGTCGACGGCTCGGTGCGATCGGGCGGTGCGAGTCCCAATGCGAGAACGAGTGATTCGACGGTGTCGTCGGTCAGTGATCTGCCTGCGCTGGTCGGCTCCACCACCAGCAGATTCGGGTGACTCGGCAGTTCGAGGTCGAGCTCGCGGGCGCGATCGGCCACTGCTCCTGGCGAATTGTGTCTGCCTGCAAGTAGGTCGTCGAGCAAGAGGGCGTGAGCCTGCGCCCGATTGGATGTGAGTTGTTCGCGCGCAACGATGTACGCGCCGATGATCTCCTCGGATATTGCGTCGATGGCGTCGAGCACGCCCAGGCTGAGATCGGCGATGTCCGGTGGATCGAGCGCATCGAGGTACTTCGTCGCGACGTGCCGAACGAACACGCTCGACGCGACTCGGTACGCTCTCAGCACGTCGGCCAACGGCCGGCCGTCGGCTGCGCGAGCGGCGCCGATCGCGCGGAATCGACTGTGATCGCGTTCGTCGATAGCGGGGTCGCCGCCCGCCCACAACGTCATCAGGCGACGCAACGACCAGTAGGCGATCGCCTCGACGTCCGCCAACTGCGGACCGTGCAGGTTGCGATAGACCGGGATCGCATCCCGTACGCCCTGCACTGCCGACGCCACCACAGCGACCAGTTCGGCTTCGATCTCGGCTACCACCGCGGCCCTGGCTCGGTACACCGCGGCATCGTCTCACATTTATCAGTCATTGATAAGCCGTATCGTCATTGGAGCAACTTTCCTTGAGTTCCTGCACCGACGACAGCACAGTCGAGGGAGACAGTCGGTCGAGCAGAAGAGTGGGGCAATGGACGCAGACGTGATCGTGGTGGGTGCAGGCTTGGCCGGACTGGTGGCGACCGCCGAACTGGCCGACGCCGGAAAGCGGGTGCTGCTCCTCGACCAGGAGCCCGAGCAGAACCTGGGCGGTCAAGCGTTCTGGTCGCTGGGCGGTCTGTTCATGGTCGACACTCCGGAGCAGCGACGCATGGGCATCAAGGATTCTGCAGAGCTTGCGTGGCAGGACTGGCTCGGCACCGCGACCTTCGACCGCGGCATCGACGATCCCGCAGGCGAGGACTACTGGGGGCACCAGTGGGCGCGCGCGTACCTCGATTTCGCGGCGGGGGAGAAGCGGTCCTGGCTGCACGCGCAGGGTGTGCGCTGGGTACCCATCGTGGGGTGGGCCGAACGTGGTGGCTACCTCGCCGAGGGACACGGAAACTCGGTTCCGCGGTTCCACCTGACCTGGGGAACCGGGCCAGGAGTCGTCGCACCGTTCGAGCGTCGTGTGCGTGAGGCCGCCGACAAAGGGTTGGTGCGCTTCGGTTTTCGCCACCGCGTCGACGAATTCATCGTCAGCGCCGGAACGGTCGAGGGAGTCCGCGGCGCAGTTCTCGAACCCAGTTCCGCGGAGCGAGGTTCTGGCAGTACCCGCGTGGAGGTGAGCGAGTTCGAGCTGCGTGCCGGAGCCGTGCTCGTCACGGCGGGCGGCATCGGAGCCAACCATGACCTGGTGCGCGAGAACTGGCCGGCACGGTTGGGTACGGCCCCGAAGTCCCTCATTTCGGGAGTTCCCGAACACGTCGACGGCCGCATGCTCGGCATCACCGAGAAAGTCGGTGGCCGCCTGGTCAACAAGGACCGGATGTGGCACTACACCGAGGGCATCAAGAATTGGAATCCGATCTGGAAGAACCACGGAATCAGAATCATTCCCGGCCCGTCGTCCATGTGGTTCGACGCGCGTGGGCGACGGTTCCCCGTTCCCAACTTTCCGGGGTTCGATACCCTTGGAACGTTGAAAGCCATCCAGGACAGTGGATTCGAGTACTCCTGGTTCGTTCTGACGCAGAAGATAATCGAGAAGGAGTTCGCGCTCTCGGGATCGGAGCAGAATCCGGACATCACCGGAAAGAACCTCAAGCTCGTTTTTGGCCGAGTGTTGCCCGGTGCGAGCGAACCGGTCGAGGCGTTCAAGAAGAACGGAGAGGATTTCGTCGTCGCCGACACCCTCGCCGAACTCGTCCAGGGAATGAACAGGGTCTCCGGCGAGGATCTGATCGACCTCGCCGATCTGAAGCGGCAGATCGAGGCCCGCGACCGTGAGGTCGACAACCCGTTCACCAAGGACCTGCAGATCTCCGCAATACACAACTCGCGTCGTTCGCGCGGAGAACGCATCGCCCGTACGGCCTCACTGCACAAGATCCTCGATCCCAAGTCGGGTCCGTTGATCGCCGTGCGTCTGAACATCATCACCCGGAAAACGTTGGGCGGCATTCAAACCGACCTGCAGGGCCGTGTCCTCGACGGCGACGGACACGCGATCGACGGCCTGTGGGCGGCAGGTGAGATCGCCGGTTTCGGCGGCGGCGGTGTGCACGGGTACCGCTCGTTGGAAGGAACGTTCCTGGGTGGGTGCATCTTCGGTGGCCGGCAGGCCGGACGCGCGCTCGCTGCGCAGGCGTGACAGTGGCTGTGAGAATCGGTCGTCCCGCGCTGCCCGGTCCGACGGAGATCGCCACCACGGCGTCGGCGGGTCCGCGGTCGCCGGTGACGGTGTCGTTCCTCGGCGTCAGCACGGTGCTCTTCGACGACGGCGAATCGGCGATCCTCACCGACGGCTTCTTCTCGCGACCGTCGCTTCCGAAAACCCTTGCCCTACCGCTGCGGTCGGACATGCAGCGCATCGATGCGGCCCTGCGCAGAGCAGGGATCACCACGCTCGACGCTGTGCTGTGCGCTCACTCGCACTACGATCACGCACTCGACTCGGCGGCGGTAGCGCTGCGCACCGGTGCCGTTCTGGTCGGCGGTTCCTCGACCGGTTTCATCGGGCGGGGTTCGGACCTCCCGGACGACCGCATCGTCGTGGTCGAGAACGGTGGGACAACGGCGCACGGCAACTTTGCCGTCACGTTCGTCGAATCGGTTCACTCGTATCCGGATCGGGCGCACGGAACGATAGACCGGCCACTGACCCAACCGGCTCGGGTGCGCGAGTACCGGTGCGGTGAGGCATGGTCGATGCACGTCGAACACGTTCCGAGTGGCCGGACCGCACTCGTTCACAGCAGCGCCGGTTTCCGGTCCGGCATGCTCGACGGTCGCCGTGCCGACGTGGTCTACCTCTCGATAGGACAACTCGGCCGCCGACCGCGCGCGTTCGTCGAGCAGTACTGGCAGGAGACGGTCGTGGCGGTCGGTGCCCGGCGCGTGGTCCTGACGCACTGGGACAACTTCTTTCGGTCCCTGGACGAACCACTGCAGGCGCTCGCGTACGCCTTCGACGACATGTCTGCCTCCATCGATGTGCTGGACGCCTGCGCGCGAAGAGACGGCATCGCCCTCGAACTACCGACCCTGTGGCGACGCAGCGACCCGTGGGCCGACCGAGGGCGGGTGTGATCCGGGGCCGTCTCAGCGCAGGTCGGTCAGAGATCGTCGAGGGTGACCAAGCCGTCCTGCAGCGCCCGGGCCACGAGCGAGGCTTTGGTGGGTGCCGCTCGACCGACCGTGGCATACTTCGCGCGAATTCGAGACAGGTGGGTATTCACCGTGCCGAGCGCGATGTGCAGAACCGCACAGACTTCTTGTTTGGAGTCGCAGCGCAACCACGCACCGAGGACTGCGATTTCGCGTGCGGTGAGTCCCGGATCGGCAAGCGTCGACGCGTCCTGCGGTGAGGTGGGCTTGTCGGTGCCGGAATTCGCGGCGGTCCTGGCCCGCACCGTCGATGCACTGCGGCGCGGCGCGAATCGCTGCGCCGGGTGGATCGAGGTACCGGGCGGAGCCTGAATCGTCGTGGTCGACAGACCTGTACTCGTCACTCGCATTGCATCCGACCCCGCTGTCCGACTTGGGTGTTTCGAACATCCGACCACGCCGGAAAACATGAAACAACACCAAAGGGTTCGAGGCCGAGCACTGCATTGGAGATTGTTGTCGAATCGGCTTTACATACTTGTAAAATCAGGGACCGACGGAACCATTGCTATAGTTCGTAGTCCACTGGATCGAATATCGTAGGCGGTCGTCGTTGAGCCCGAAATCCACACCCCGCGAACAGCTGCTCCGGGCGGGCTCACGGTTGCTGACCGATCTCGACATGTCGGTGCTGGCCAGGTCTTTGTCGATTGCCTCGGTCGTGGAAGAAGCCGGGCTGTCGCATCAGACTTTTCACAATGCGTACCCCGGGTCCTCCCGTGCCGGGGAGCGTGGTGGCAAGGAAGCGTTCGTCGAGGACCTGCTCGCGCACGTGACCCTGCAGTACGCGAAGCCCGACGACGCAGGGCATCTCTCGTCGGATCTCGCGTCCTATTTCGAGCAACTGACCTCCGGCCTGCTGCGCAGGAGAATGATCGGCGCGATGATCGCCTCCGACCACGCCGGAGCCCGATCGTCGCTGGCACCCGAATTCGGCGCCATGGACGACGCCGTCGGGGACGCTCTCCGACTCGAGCTGCGCGAGCTCGGGGGTTCGGTGAGAACGCCGCTGACGGTGACCGGACTGTCCACGATCCTCGTCGCTCTGCTCGACGGGCTCGCTTTCCGGGAAACCCTCAGCCCGGGAGCGGTGCCCACGTCTCGAGCGTCCGCGGCCGTCGAATCGCTGCTGGACTGGGCTGTGGACCCGGTTCACTCGGATCGTCGTGAACGCACCACGCGACCGGCGGACGCGTCCGCTTCTGTCGAGGCTCTCGATCATTCGAGGGCCGACATCGAATCCGACGTCATCGCGGCGACCGAGACGCTGTTCGCGGCGCACGGATACTTCTCGGTCACCCTCGCCGACATCGCAACAGCGTCCTCGCTCACCGTTGCCGATCTCAAGCGCCTCTTCCCGAGCAAGGTCGACATCATCGTCGCTGCACTGACGCCGGAGTTCGAGCGCGTCCTTCGGCTGGGGCGCGCCGACGCCCGACTGGAAGTGGAACCGATTGCTGCACTGGAGCGTTCGGTCAATCGGCTTGCGGAGTTCGTCGCGCGCAACCGCTCGATGAGCTCGGGAATGCTGCTGGCCCTGAGCTTCGAGCAGTTTCACGAGCCGAGCACCGTCACCACCATTCGGGAGCAACTCCCGCTGCCCTCGGCGCTCACCCCGATCCTCGAACGTGGCCAGCGGCGAGGCGACTTCGGTACGGAGGCGTCGGCGAGTGAACTGGCGACGATACTCGCCAACAACGTGGTCATCAGATCCGTCTCCCGGTCCGAGGAAGGCCCGGAACAAGTGTCCGACTACGTTCTGCGGGTGTTCCTCTCGGGAATTCGCGCTCGTTGAGCGAACCCGCGGGCTCGGCCTCGACAGTTACGAGTCGGCGTCGTCGCGGGGTACCTCGAAGGCGAGCAGAGCGACGTCGTCCTGCAGGCCGTCCCCGAAGGACGCCAAGAGGGAAGTCAGGTCGTCGACGATCTTCGGTGCAGTCGTCGAACCCTCTCCGGCAGCGAAGGATTCGAGGCCACCGTGGTCGTCGAAGCGCGTCCGTCCTGGTCCGACGATCGCTTCGGTCAATCCGTCGGTGTAGAACACCATGACGTCGCCTGGTTGCAGGGTCACCGATGCCGACGCGAAGTGCGGCTCGGCCAATGCTCCGACCAACTGGCCACCGGTGGTGTCGACGAAGTCCACGACGGCGTCGTGTGTGATGCGCAGGGCCGGCGGATGCCCGCCGCTGGCGAGATTCACCACCGCGCCGTCCGGTCCCGGGGTGATGGTGCCGAAAACCACCGTGCAGAAACGTGGGTCGTCGCCGTGAAACTCATGGTGCAGAACGGTATTGAGGTTTTCGAGCACCGATATCGGGTTGCGGTCGAAGACGGCGGCGGCCCGCAGGGTGTACCGGGTCAGTGAAGTCACGGCGGCGGCTCCGGCCCCCTTGCCACTGACGTCGCCGAGGAAGAATCCCCACGTTCGTTTGTCGAGGGGAAACACGTCGTAGAAGTCGCCGCCGACCTCGTCGAGGGATGCGGGGTGATAGTGGGCTGCCACGTTCATGCCCGTCGGAGCCGACAGGATCGGCGGCAGCAGAGTGCGTTGCAGCGTCGAGGCCAGGATCTGCACCTGCGTTCTCTCCGCCTCGGCGAGCTTGCGTGCTTCCTCCGACGCGCTCAGTGCGTCCTGCGATCTGTCCAGCGCGGCCTCTGCGTTGTCCTGGGCGGCCTCCGCGGTGTCGCGGGCGTCGACCAGGTCCCTTTCGCGCACGTTGCGTTCGGTCTCGTTGTGCAGCGTCATCGTCACCGTCAGGGCCCCCGCGGGCGTACGCAGGCTGTTGGCCAGAATCGATACGGCAATCGCGGCACGTCGATCGGTCGCAACGGTCAAGTCGGCGGTTGCTCCGATCGGTGCGTCCGATCCCGATGTCGACGCGACATCCAGCAGAGCCGTCAGCATCGGCTCGAACTCGACCGTGAACAGCTCGGTGACGGTCGTTCCGACGAGCGCCTCGCGGCTGCGCGAGGTGATCCGCGCAGCGGCCGTGTTCGCGTAGAGGATTCGCAAGGTGGCGACGTCGACCGAGAAGACGCCACAGGGTGCCGTGTCGAGTAGATCAGCAGCCGGGGCAGACATGGGGACTCCCTTCGGTCATGACGAGCGGGTGGCGGATCTCGCGCGGTCGGTCGTGACCGGATCGGTCCACACCGCAGTCACCACGGTGCCGTAACCGGGTCGATGGTCGACGAGGAGTTCGTCGGCCACCGCGGCTGCCAGTTGCAGACCGTGGCTGCGATTGGTCGCAGGCGTCGGTGGACGCCATGTTCCGGTGTCGGAGATCGTCACCGTCAGCGTCCGGTGTTCGTAGGCAGCGGTGATGGTCATCGTTCCGGGCTCGGGCACCGAGTGATAGGCGTGTTCGACCACGTTCGCGAGTGCCTCGTAGACCCCGAGGACGATGTCGTCCACCAGATCGTTCCTCACGCCGAGTTCGACGGTCCAATGGTGCAACCGGTGCCGGATGACGGTTGCCACGGCGGGCTCGGCGGGCGCGGTGTGGCTCCAGCGATGGGGGAGCGCCGCGGGGCTGCTCTCGGTCATGAAAGGTGTCCGAGTCGGTATCGGCGAGTCATCGATCGACCTCCGCGTCGAGAGATGCCGACCGAACATGGTCCACCGCGTCGGGCACCGTCGTGAAGGTCGCCATCACCCGATCGATCCCACTGAGCTGCACCGGCCGAACCACGACACCGTCGACCGCCACCAGTGCCATGCGCGAGGCGTCGGGTAGTCGATCGCACACTCGAACCAGCACTGTGATCGCACTGGACGAGAGGAAGCTGACGTTCGTCAGGTCCACCACGAGTCCACCTCGTGCGGTGTCGGCAGCGGGGAACGCGACGGCCGACAGTTCCGGGATGGTGTCGAGGTCGAGTTCGCCTCGAACGGTGAGCACGGTCGTCGCGTCGTGTGCTGCCGCCGCGATCTCGAAGGGTGCTCCGGTCGGCTCGTCTGGCATGTTTTCGACGTTACCTGTTAGCGAGTCCGATTCACGACCGAAACGTGTCGGCGAACAGGCCGCCTGCACCCAGTACCTCCAGGACCATGCGCACCGACCGTGCGGGTGCGAGTACGGCGATCTTGCCCGGATGTACGTAGGTGGCGTCGATGATCGCGTTGGCGACGCCGGAGTACATGAACGACACCTCCGACAGATCGACCGAGACCCGATCGGACGCGGAGGCCAACCGGTCGAGACTGTGGACGAATTCGGCGCGAGTGGACATGTCCAGTTCGCCGAAGGCGCGCAGAGTGTTGTGGCCGTTCGAGCCCGTGACCGTCTCGAGTCGGAACACGCCCTCGTCATCGCGAATGGAGCGTTCCATGGTTGCGGTGCTGGTCAACATGCTTACCTCTTCCCCGAAGCGATCGTTCCCGGCGGGTGCCCCCCCGGTTGCGAGCCGCTGAGTTGTTGTGCTTTCAACAATGCCAGTGTCCGATTTCGGAAGACTCCGTCGGAGGTCTCGAATCGGTAACGAAGGATCTCGGTACGATAACGGCGCTACCGGGTCAACACGTCGATGAGCGAACCGGTGATCTTCTTCTTCACCCAGCCACGTACACCTCGCTGGCCGAGCGCTGCCCGGGCAGCATTGAGGCCGGCTGCCCCGTGCACTCCGCCACCCGGGTGCGCCGATGCCGAACCCAGGAACAGGCCCTCCACCGGCGTTTCCGACCGCCCCAGCCCCGGCGTCGGACGAAAGATCAACTGCTGCTGCAGCTGCGCGGTTCCGCCGTTCACCGCACCACCGTGCAGATTGGCGTCGGCACCGTGCAGATCGCTCGGTCGCTGTACGACCCGGCCGACGACCGAATCCAGGAATCCCGGGGCGTGGGCGTCGAGGACTCGGTCCACTCGATCCGCCACTGTGTCGGCGGCCGCGTCGTCGACGACGCCTCTCGGCAGATGCGTGTAGGCCCAGGCGCTTTCGGTGCCCTCCGGCGATCTGCTCCGATCGGCAGTGGTCATCTGGCCGAACAGCATGAAGGGGCTCTGCGGGAGAACCCCCGTGGTGAGGTCGGCTGCCCAATGCACGAGACCGTTGTCGTCGGCCCCCAGATGAACCGTGCCGGCATCGGCCAAAGAAGGTGAGTTCCAAGGAATTCGACGATCGAGTGCATAATTCACCTTCACCACCGGGGTGTCCCACTCGAAGGTGCGCAGGTCGTCGTGGACGCGACGCGGAACGGCGTCGAACGGAAGCAGTGAACCGTACAGAGCCGGTGCGGACACGTCGGCCACGATGGCCCGGCGCGCCCGAAACGTGCTTCCGGCCGCAGTGTGCACAGCACGAGCGCGGCCGCCGCGCACCTCGATGTGCTCGACAGCCTGACCGCATTCGAGCACCGCACCCGACGCGGCCCCACGCCGTATCAACGCGCTTGTCAGCGCGGACGATCCGCCCACGGGGGTAGGAAACCCGACGTCCTGGGCCAGCATGGTGAGCAGCCAACCCATCATGCCGCTCACCGGGGCATCGGTCGGAGCGTCGCCGTGCATGGCGTTGCCCAGCAGGAGGCAGCGAGCAGCCTCGCTGTGGAAGAGCTCGTGAGCCATCACCCGAGCGGGGAGGGCAGCGAATCGTGCGAAGCGCAGTGTCTCCGGCACTCCCAGGGTGCGGACGAGTCGAGCCGCGGGGACGGCCGGTGGAAACGGTCCGAACAGCGAATTCATGAAGGGCTCGCGAATGCGTTCCCATTGCTCGAAGAGCCGCAGCCAGGTTCGGCCGTCTCGCGCGTCGTGTTCCGACAGCCGCGCGGCGGTGGTCTCGACGTCGTGGTGGACGACCGGAGCGTCGGTGTCCTGCGGTGACCGCGCATGGCCGTACACCGCGGGGGAGTGCGACCACTGCAGCCCGTGGCTTTCCAACTCGAGTGCCTTCATGGCAGGCGAGGCGAGAGCCAGCGGATAGAAGGCGCTGAAGAGGTCGCTGGTGAAACCGGGAACGAGTTCGGCGCTGCGCACAGCGCCGCCGGGGTGTTCGGCGGCCTCGAGGACCACGACGTCCCAGCCGGCGTCTGCCATCGCTGCCGCCGCGACCAAGCCGTTGTGGCCACTGCCGATCACGATCGCGTCGACCTCGGTGGTGGTCATGAGACTGCACTCCTCTGGTCGGTAGCGGTCTTGCTGGTCAGCAGGTTACCGACGAAGTGCGGCGCGACTCTCACGCCGAGAGCGGGGCTTCCGGCAACGCGTACGAACACGAACAGCACGTTTCCCGAAACCGATTGCCGCAGCGGAGTGTTGCTCACGGTGCAGTGGACCGCTCGGCCAGGAGCGCGAGCCTGCGTAGCGCCTCGGCGTTGCGAGGATGCGCCAGCAAGTGCTGTACCCGATCCGGCACCAGATCGAAGGGCGCGGTGATCGCATGCTCGATGATCTCGATACGGCACCCTGTGGCGACAGGATGCAGTCGCACTGTGATCGACGCCTTTCCGAACGGCAATGCTCGTGCCTCCAGCACCAGTTCGCGACCGGCGTGAAGTCCCACCGAGCGCGTGACATCACTGAGCACCGCCGGCCACGCACCGACCGAGTGATGGATCGAGCTGCCGACAGCGGGCCAGTGTCCATCGACCGCGCGGATGCGGGATGCGCCGACGACCCAGGTCGCATAGCTCCATCCGTTCGCCAGGACGTTCCAGACGTCCTCGCAACTGGCTGTCGTACTTCTGCTGGTGGGCACGATTCGGCCTCCGAACTCTCGTCGTGGTGCGTGGTTGCACGATCGCCGATCGTGCGCCGCTACTCCTGGGCTCGAAGTCGATGTACTGCGCGGTGTCGTTGCGTGCTCGGTGGGACGAACGAAATACGTATGCCCCGAAACCGCCGGACCCAATCCGGTGGCGACCACTCGCGTCGGTGCGGATCGGCGATTGTCATACTGAGGTCATGTCGACAATCGCGTACGTCATCGCTGGTTCGGAAGCCACCGGCGGAGCCGGTCTGCAAGCAGATCTCAAGACCTTCGAGCGGCTCGGGGTCTACGGAGTCGGCACGATCACGTGCATCGTCTCGTTCGATCCGAAGGCGGGCTGGGGCCACCGATTCGTACCCATCGACAGCACGGTCATTGCCGATCAGATCGAAGTAGCCACTGCCGCACATGATCTCGATGTCGTGAAGATCGGCATGCTCGGCACCCCCGTCACCGTGGACACGGTAGCGACGTCGTTGCGTCTGCAGCCGTGGCGGCATGTGGTGGTCGATCCGGTGCTGATCTGCAAGGGCCAGGAGCCGGGTGCCGCACTCGACACCGACAATGCCCTGCGGCGCGACATTCTTCCGTTGGCCACCGTGATCACCCCCAATCTGTTCGAGGCGCAGACCTTGTCCGGAATGGACGCCATCGACACCGTCGACGACCTGGGTGAGGCCGCCAAGAGAATTGCCGATCTCGGGCCTCATTTCGTGGTGGTCAAAGGCGGCGCGGGTCTGCCCGGCGACGAGGCCGTCGACGTCGTCTACGACGGGTCCGAACTGACGGTGCTGCGCGCCCCCAAGGTGGGCGAAGAACGCGTGTCGGGTGCCGGCTGCGTGTTCGCCGCAGCCATCACCGCTGAGCTGGCGAAGGGCACAGACGTGCTCGACGCGGTCGCCACCGCCAAAGATTTCGCCCACGCCGGCATCGTCGGTCGACTGACGAGCCACGCCCCGTTCGCTGCAGTGAGTTGGCACGACTGAGCCTCGGTCGCATGTTTGTGGACGGCGGGTTCGGGGAAGAGCGAGGTGCAGGCGGCGAACGCTTCTCAGGACCGGCTTGCGGTCAGTGGCCGTCGCACATCATCTCGAGAGGTCCGCATGGAGCACGAGAACATGAGCGAAGCCGACGCCGGTGCCACCGATGACGACCGGACAACCCGCGGCCACGCCGGTGAGGCAATCGTCGACACCCGGAACTGGCCGGGATACATCTGCATCGGCCTGGCATTGGTGAGCCTCGGCCTCACACTCACCGCGGCCGGGTACGGGTTCGGTGGCTGGACGTGGATCGGGGCGGTAGCCGCGCCGGTTCTCCTGATCGCCGGAATCGTGCTTGTGCTGCTGGAGCGCAAGCGCGTGAAGGCTCAGGAAGGCAAGTCGCTGACCGACCCGGCAGGACATTGATCGTCGCCGTGCCGGTCGGTACAGCTCGTCGACGCACTCGTCGACCGGTCTAGCGAAGGGCGTGCTCGGACTCGCGATCCTTGCTGCCCTGCGACTTGTCTGCTCGCCGTTGCGCGAACCTGCCTGCCGACTTCAGACCTTTCGATACGACGTTGTCCTTTCCCGTTCGCTTCTCGAGGCTCTGACCGGCGAATGCCAGCAGTCGGGCGAGAATGGGGAGCCCTATCGCGACGATGAGGTAGCGATACAGGTACTTGCGTGCGAGCAAGGGAATCATCGGAGGAATCCTGTCGTGTCGAAGTCGGTCAACGGACTGCGCGTCGAACCTTCAGTGCGGCCGTTGCTGCGAGCGTGATGACGGCACCGACGACAGCGGCACCGAGCAGGGACACACCCTGAGCGAGTTCGAAGTTCCAGCCGAGGAAGTTGATGTTGGTGTGAATCGTGTTCTGCAGCACGAAGATCACCAGTGCTGCGACGAGGACGAGCGTGATGAGGAGGGCGAGCTTCGAAGCGAATCCGCCGCGACGCTTGGTGGTCCCGGCCGTGTCGGTCGATGTGGTCATGAGGGGAATCCGTTCTCTGGTGTGAAGAAGAGTGGGGTGAAGAGCGAGTGCCGCCGATCATCGAGATCGGCGGCACTCGATGCGATGAAGTGGGTTACTTGAAGGTGTCCTTGATGTTCTCGCCGACCTTCTTCACGCCTGCCGAACCCTGGTCCTTCTTGCCCTCGGCCTCGAGGTCCTTGTTGTCGGTGGCGTCGCCGACAACTTCCTTGGCCTTGCCGATGGCGTCCTCTGCTGCGTTCTTGGCCTTGTCGATGAAGCTCATGGTGAACACCTTTCAGGTGGCTGTGAATGTTGGTAACGGATACTTAGTCGGTTTCAGTCGCCGAAAACAAACGCCGCTGTGAGGTAGCTCACGATGGCACCCGGTTGGGGATCAGGTGAGGGAGACCAACTCGGTGATGTCGTCCTGGGGGAGCTCGCCGTCGACCACGGCGGTGACGACAGAACTGTTCAGGGTGATGGCACCCTTGTGGTTGTCCAGGAAAGCGGTGTCGGCAGCATCGCGACCGACCGAGATCCGGACCAGCGTCGAGCGAGGTGCGAGGCACGTGGCATCGACGACGCGCCACTGGCCGCCGACGAACGCTTCGGCGACCGCGTGGAAGTCCATCGGATCGCAGCCGGGTGCGTACACCGCCACCAGGCGGGCCGGAACGTTGACCGCACGCAGCATGGCGACCACGAGGTGTGAGTAGTCGCGGCAGACGCCCTGTCCGGCGAGCAGCGTGTCGACGGCTCCGTCGATCGGATCACTGCTACCCGGAACGTAGCTCAGGCGCGCGCCCACCCATGCGGAAATCTTGGCCAGCAGTTCCTCGGAGTCCGCGTAGTCGCCGAATTCGGTTGCGGCGAATCCGTAGAACTTGTCGGCCTCGGCGTACCGACTGGGTCGGAGGTAGAGCGACATGTCGTAGTCGGTGACCGGTGCCGGGGTGGTGTTGCCCAGGATCGTGGCGTCGTACGACACCTGCAGGTTGCCCACGTCGGCAGGCATGACGTGAATTCGGTTGCCGTGCGGCCCGCTCACTTCCTTTGCCTCGATGGGGTTGCCGTCGAGAACGAAGGACAGTGATTCGGTGACCGTCGTGCCCGGATGTGGCGCGATCGCAATCTGGAATTCGAGCGTGGTGGCTGCGGTGATGTCTACATCGAGGCGCGCGGATACGTCGCGTTTGAGCATGGGAACTCCTGGCAGGTGGGGGTGGGTGAACTCGCTGCCAGTACCCACGTTCGCCGAACCCAAACGCATACGCTCACCAGGTGATCAACGCCACCCCAGCGCCGGAGCGACGTCGCGGAGCAGTGTCTCCAATACGTGCGCGCAGTACTCGACGCCCAGCTGATTGGGGACGGTGAGCAGCAGAGTGTCTGCGGCCGCGATCGCTTCGTCTGCAGCGAGCTCCTCGATCAGCCGATCGGGCTCACCCGCGTACGTCTTGCCGAATCGAGCTTTGCCGCCGTCGAGATAGCCGACCTGGTCGTCGCCAGTGCCCTCCCGGCCGAAGTAGGCACGGTCGAGATCGTTGACGATCGGAAAGATGCTGCGGCTCACGGACGTTCGCGGCGCGAAGTCGTGTCCGGCGTCGCTCCACGTCTTGTGGAATCGCTCGATCTGCTCGGCCTGCAGTTGATGGAACGGCACACCGGTGTCTTCGCTCAACAGCGTCGAACTCATCAGATTCATGCCCTGTCGCGCGGTCCACTCGGCGGTCTCGCGGGTGCCGGCACCCCACCAGATTCGCTGCCGCAAACCGGGGGAGTGCGGTTCGAGGCGCAGTAGTCCGGGCGGGTTGGGAAACATCGGCCGTGGATTGGGCTGCGCGAAGCCCTTGCCTTCGAGGAGGTCGAGGTAGATACGGGTGTGCTCGCGGGCCATGTCGGCATGATCGGAGCCCTCGGCCGGGGTGTAGCCGAAATAGCGGTAACCCTCGATTACCTGCTCGGGCGATCCTCTGCTGATCCCGAGCTGCAGCCGCCCACCCGAGATGAGATCGGCGGAGCCCGAATCCTCGGCCATGTAGAACGGGTTCTCGTAGCGCATGTCGATGACGCCGGTACCGATCTCGATGGTGCTCGTCCTGGCACCGACGGCGGCGAGCAGAGGGAACGGCGATGCGAGTTGGTTGGCGAAGTGATGGACGCGGTAATACGCGCCGTCGGCACCCAGTTCTTCGGCTGCGACCGCCAGGTCGATGGACTGCAGCAGCACGTCCGACGCGGACCTCGTCTGCGACTGTGGGGACGGTGACCAGTGTCCGAAGGACAGGAATCCGATCTTCTTCATCACGTGCTCTTTCGTTGAAGGATCAACTACATTCACTGTACTTCAGCGTGTGTCGGGGTGAATCCATTCCCGGCGTCGGGGCTACGCGCCGATGCCTGCGGTCAAGAGCTTCGCCAGTTCGAGATATGCGTCGCCGTCGCTCAGTCCGGTCAGGCGGAACACCTCGCGAGTCTGAATGCGAACCATGACCGAGGAGGCGACGTCGCCGACGAAGGCCGCGTGCACGTCGCGCACTTCGCCGCTGGCCACGCCCTCGCTGATCAGTTCCTGGACGCGGCGCGCGGCGATCGCAGTGTTGCGTTCGTACACCGAGCGGGCCGCCTCGAGTGATGCCAGATCGGTCATGAACTGCTCGGACGCCGATTCCAGAGCTGCTCCCACCGCGGTCAGATATGTGGTGATGCGATTGCGGGTGCCGTCGACCTCGGCGACCGCGCTTTCGACCTGCGTGGTCATGGACTTGAAGTAGTGCACGGTGGCACCGCCGACCAGCTGGTCCTTGCTCGACGCCAGTGTGTACAGGGTGGACTTGGAGCATCGGAGGCGGGCCGCGATGGTGTCGAGCGTCAGGTGTGCGAAGCCCTCCGCCAGAAACAGGCTCACGAGCTGGTCGAAGAGTTCGGAACGGCGTGCCGTCGCATGCGAGGTCACGGGTGCGTTCACATCAGGGATGGTACTGCATCGCCTTGTGCAGTACTCTGCATCAGTACTGCGGATCATCCGGCAGTACTGGTCCGAACTTTCCGGAGGTTTTTCACGTGCCCGTCGATCGTCTGTTGCCCACTGCCGAAGCGCGCGACCTCATCGCGCTGACCCGCGACGTGGCAGACAAGGTGCTCGACCCGATCGTCGACGACCACGAACGGCGTGAGGCGTACCCCGACCGCGTGTTCGCCACCCTGGGTGAGGCGGGACTGCTGAGCCTGCCGTACGCGGAGGAATGGGGAGGTGGAGGCCAACCGTACGAGGTCTACCTCCAGGTCCTCGAAGAACTGGCGTCGCGCTGGGCGGCAGTGGCAGTCGCAGTGAGCGTGCACGGTCTGGCTTGCTATCCCGTGATGGCGTTCGGTACCGATCGACAGAAAGCCGACAAGCTTCCCGACATGCTCGGTGGGGCACAGATCGGTGCCTACTCGCTGTCCGAGGCGCAGGCCGGTTCGGACGCTGCCGCACTGAGTTGCAAGGCCACCCCGACCGAGGGCGGCTACACGGTGAACGGTTCGAAGGCGTGGATCACGCACGGCGGAGTGGCCGACTTCTACAACCTGTTCGCTCGAACAGGCGAAGGATCGAAGGGTATCTCGTGCTTTCTGGTTCCGGATGGAACCGACGGCCTGAGCTTCGGCAGGCCCGAGGAGAAGATGGGACTGCACGCGATCCCGACGACCTCGGCGCACTACGACAACGTGCACGTACCCACCGAGTGGCGAATCGGCTCGGAGGGGCAGGGACTGCAGATCGCCTTCAGCGCACTCGATGCCGGACGGCTCGGAATTGCAGCTGTAGCAGTGGGAATCGCCCAGGCGGCACTCGACGACGCGGTGAAGTACGCGCAGGAACGTACGGCGTTCGGCAAGAAGATCATCGACCACCAAGGCCTCGGTTTCGTGCTGGCGGACATGGCGGCGGCGGTGGACTCCGCCCGCGCCACCTACCTCGATGCTGCCCGTCGCCGTGACGCCGGACTTCCGTACTCGCGCAACGCTTCCGTGGCCAAGCTGATCGCCACCGATGCTGCCATGAAGGTGACCACCGATGCGGTGCAGGTGTTCGGCGGCTACGGGTACACCCGCGACTTCCGCGTCGAGCGCTACATGCGCGACGCCAAGATCACTCAGATTTTCGAGGGCACCAACCAGATTCAGCGTCTGGTGATCGCGCGATCACTCGCAACCAGCTGACATCAGAACCATTCGACACGTCCGAACAGCGACCGTAGGGGACACCTTCATGACAACGACCGAACCCGATATTCATACGACTGCGGGTAAATTGGCCGATCTTCGTAAACGTCTCGCGGTTGCGGAGATTCCCTCCGGTGAGGCGGCGGTGGACAAGGTCCA
>NZ_NPFP01000040.1:0-111750 GCF_002259145.1 Rhodococcus sp. 15-2388-1-1a
AAATAGACCCCGAACCGGTAGCAAATCCGCGCGCGTATGACGAATGCGCGCGCGTTTGCGGCGGCACCCAACCCTGCCGGCCCCACCCCAGACCGCGCACACAAAAAACTCCCCACCCGACGGATCGGGTGGGGAGTTTTGGCGGTGGCGGAGGGATTTGAACCCTCGGACGGGGATTACCCGTCACACGCTTTCGAGGCGTGCTCCTTAGGCCGCTCGGACACGCCACCGCAGAAGACTGTACCGGAATGACGGCCTGAGGCTAAATCGCCTGCTCAGCACGCGAATCCATCGGTCATTCCGCAGGCTCCACTCCGGCGACTAGTTGCCGGTGAGCTTGTCCTTGATGTTCGAGGCTGCGTCCTTGACCTTCTCGACGCCGTCTTTGACTGCTGCCGAGGTCTGGTCGCCCTTGCCCTCTGCTTCGAGGTCCTTGTCTCCGGTGGCCGAACCAGCGGCTTCCTTTGCCTTGCCGCCGAGGTCTTCGGTCTTGTTCGAGATCTTGTCGCCGATTCCCATAGTGCTCTCCTTCGCAGAGGTTGGAGCGCGTCGTCGCACCCCTGCTCTCCACACTCCTGAAAACCGACGGACCCGGCCACCTCGCCCCTCACCTCGAGACGGGATCGTTATCTCTGGCGAGCGAAGAACCTGGTCAACACTTCGGCGCATTCGGCTTCCAACACCCCGCCGCGCACCTGCGGCCTATGGGTGAGTCGACGGTCTCGCACAACGTCCCACAGCGACCCGACGGCCCCGGTCTTGGGTTCCCACGCTCCGAACACCACTGCTCCGACGCGAGCGAGCACCAGCGCCCCGGCGCACATCGTGCATGGTTCCAAGGTGACGGCCAGGGTGCAGCCTTCGAGTCGCCAACCGTCCCCGTGCACGGCCGCTGCTCGACGCAGGGCGATCACTTCCGCGTGTCCGGTGGGGTCGCCCGACGCCTCCCGCGCATTGCAGGCTCGGGCGATCTCACGTCCGGAGGGGTCGAACACGACGGCTCCGACGGGGACGTCGGCATCCGACGCCTCGGCGGCAGCCGCCAGCGCTGCGCGGATCATGTCCGCGTCGGATACCGACACGGACTACCGCCGCAGCTTGTTCACCGCTGCGGTGAACTCGTCCTCGAAGCCCAGGCGTTCGGCGATGGACTGCAGCTGTTCGTCGGGGTAGTCGTCGGTCTCGGCGACGATGATGCCGAGGACGGCTTCGGGTAGTCCGAGGTCCGCCAGCAGGGCGAGGTCGCCTTCCTCGTAGGGCTCGATGTCGTCGAGTTCATCGGGGTCGACGTCGGGAATCTCGATGTTCAGCGCATCGAGAACGTCCGCGGCGATTTCGTAGTCCACGGCGGCGACCGCGTCGGACAGCAGCAGTCGGGTGCCGTTCGGTGCGGGACGCAGGATGACGAAGAATTCCTCGTCCACATCGAGCAGTCCGAACACAGCTCCCGAGCTGCGAAGTTCACGCAGTTCGGTCTCTGCCGCCGACAGACTGGTCAGTGCGTCGTCGGACAGCGGCGTGACGGTCCACTTGCCTTCCTCTCGGACAACTGCAACGCCGAATCCCTCGAGGTCGTCGTACTCCGGTGCGGATGCGCGGTTGTTGTTCGCGCGCTGTGCGGCCATGCGCGCAACGGTAGTCCGGTAGGGGCCGGTATTCGAAGTCCACCTCCTGTCGACGTCACCCACCTGTGCCAATCTGATCGGGTGACTTCTTCCTCGGTGTGCGTTCTGGGTCTCGGACTGATCGGCGGGTCGATCCTGCGGGCTGCACACGACGCGGGGCGTCAGGTGTGGGGATGGAACCGATCGGCCGACGCGATCGCCGGTGCTGTCGCCGACGGTTACGACGTCGGTACCGACCTGGAAGCCGCGCTGAGCAGGGCCGCAGCGCAGGACGCGTTGATCGTCATCGCCGTTCCGATGCCTGCCGTGGACTCGGTTCTGGCGGCAATCGCCGAGCACGCGCCCGCTGCTCCGATCACCGATGTCGTCAGCGTCAAAGCCGAGGTCGCCGCTGCCGTGGCCACTCGCGGACTGCAGGCGCGCTACGTCGGTGGGCATCCGATGGCCGGCACCAACCAGTCGGGGTGGTCGGCCACCGATCCGACGCTCTTCACCGACGCGGTGTGGGTGGTGGCCACGGACCCGGGCGTCGACGCCGACGTGTGGGTGCGGGTGGCCCGGCTCGCCCTCGACTGCGGTTCGGTGGTGGTACCGGCCGAGAGCGTCGAGCACGATCGCGCGGTCGCCAGAATCTCGCACCTACCGCACCTGCTGGCCGAGGCGCTGGCAATGGTGGGGGCGGCCGGCGGACCGCTGGCGTTGGGCCTGGCTGCGGGCTCGTTTCGCGACGGGACGCGGGTGGCGTCGTCGTCGCCGAATCTCGTCCGCGCGATGACCGAGGGCAACGCGGCGGCCCTGCGCACCGCGCTCGACGAGGCGCTGGATGCACTCACCGCAGCGCGCGAGGAACTGGACGAGGGCTCGACGAAAACGCTGGTCGACGCCGGCAACACCGCGCGCCTGCAGTACGAGCAGCATCGACGCTTCGAGATCACCGACATCACCCCGGGCGAACCGGGCTGGCGGGAAGACCTACAGAACGCGGGTCGACGCGGTGGCGTCGTGCGTCAGATCCGCTCGGCCAGTCCCGGGTAGTCGACAACGAAGCCGTCGGCATCGACCGTGACGGACGACGTCGACACCGGTGAGATGACGTGGATGCCCTCGGAACCGCTGCTGTACGTCAGCGTCGCCTCCTGAATGCTGAGGTCGAGCACGTTCACGTAGACCGTCGGCACCTCGAGGTCCTGGACCTGGGTGTGCAGACCGAATCGACGGATCGGCAGAGTGTTGAAGAAGGGGCTGAGCACCATATCGACGTCGAGTGCGCCGCTGTAGGTGGAGCGCTGATGGCTGGTGCTGTTCTCGACCATCCAGTAGCCCTCGTCGTCGCGGCTGACGGACGCCTGCCGGTCACCGGACGCGAGCGAGGTGCGCACCGAGAGCCGCTTGGTGACGCCGTATTCGTCGGTCACCAGGTCGTAGGACGCGCTGAAGGCGGGGTGATCGCTGCACGCGGCACCGATGATGCGTCCGGCAGCCTTGATGCGGTTGCCCGAGAGCTGGACCCGCACCGATTCCATACGGGGAACGTCGTGCGCTCGCCACGTGAGGATCGAGGGCCAGGTTTTCGCGTCTGCGGAGCCGGTCGCGGGGATGGAGACATGCTCTGCACCCGATGCTTGAGTGATCACGCACCTACGGTAGGCGACGAGGCCCCCAGAAGATCAAGCGGACGTGCCTTTTCTCGCAGTTCATTAAGGTTGTGCCCGTGACGACAGAGAACACCGGCGGCGGGCAGTTCGATTTCGCGCACTCCGAACAGGCCGCGAAGAGTCGACAGGACAAGGCGACCGCTCTGGCGCGTTACGTGTGGGATCGCGGCATCACCGGTGCCGAACTCCTCGACCTCACCGACGCCGTCCGCCGAAAGCTTGCCCGCGCCGCCGACCTGCACCCACCGAGCACGATGGAGACGTGGACCATCGTGGCCGAGTTGCTCGACCGTAAATCCGCATGGGCGGCCGAACACCCGGGCCACGACGGCGCGACGCCCCAGCACTCGGACGAGAAGATCATGTGGGTCAAGCCGCCGATCACTCCCTGGACTTAGACCAGCGAGTCCTCCCACGCCTCGTGCAGGTGCGCGAAGCGTCCCTCTCCCGCGATGAGGTCCTCGGGGGTTCCGTCCTCGACGATGTTTCCGTCGGCCATGACGAGTACCCGATCGGCGATCGCTACCGTCGACAGGCGGTGCGCGATGATCAGCGCAGTTCGCCCCTGCAGGATCGTCTCGAGTGCGCGCTGCACAAGTCGCTCACTCGGGATGTCCAGGCTCGATGTTGCCTCGTCCAGCACGATCACCGACGGCGCGGCCAGGAACACCCGCGCGAAGGCCACCAATTGCCTTTGGCCCGAGGACAATCGACCTCCGCGCTTGCGCACGTCGGTGTCGATTCCCTCCGGTAGCGACGCGATGAACTCCGTCAGCCCGACGGCGTCCGCCGCTGCCCGCACCTCCGCATCGGTCGCGGTGGGGCGTCCGAGCCGGATGTTGTCTGCCACCGAACCGGAGAACAGGAACGATTCCTGTGTCACCATCACGACGTTGCGACGCAGGTCCTCGTCGCCGATCTCCCGCATGTCGATGCCGTCGAGCCGCACGGCTCCAGCAGTCGGATCGTAGAAGCGCGCCAACAGCTTTGCCAGTGTCGACTTGCCTGCTCCGGTGGCTCCGACCATCGCGACCACCTGTCCGGCGGGTACGTGCAGCGAGAACTGCGGCAGCACGACGCGTTCGGGGCCGTAGGCGAAGTGCACGTCGTCGAACGTGATGTCGCCCTTGGCGGTTCCGATCTCCACCGGGTTCTTCGGTGCCGTCACCGACGGCTCCTCTTCGAGTACACCGGAGATCTTCTCCAGGGCAGCGGCGGCGGACTGGTAGGCGTTGAACACCATCGCCAGCTCGTCCAGCGGCCCGTAGAACCGGCGCAGATACAGCACGTAGGCCGCGAGCACACCGATGTCCATGTGGCCGTTGATCACTCGCCAGCTGCCGAACACCAGGATGATCGCGAGCGTGACGTTGCCGATCCAGCGCACGATGCCGGTGTAGCTCGCCATACCGCGCAGCGCCGCGGTGGTGGCGTCGCGATACTCCGAATCCTCGGTGCTGAGAATGGCGTCGTTGCGGCCCTCGCGTCGGAACACCTGCACCGCGCGGATGCCGCCCATCGACTCCACGAAATGGACAACGACGCGCGCGATCGCTACCCGTGTTCGACGGTATCCCTGGCGTTGCCGCCGCTGTGACCACCGGGTGACGAGAACCAGCGGAACGAAGCCGGCCAGCACGATCATCGCCATCGGAACGTCGAGGTACACCAGGATGATCGCGATCGACACCATCGACAGGATGGCCGTCAAGGCATCGTTGAGCGCGCTCTCGAGCAGTGTCTGCAGAGATTCGACATCGCTGGTCAGTCGCGAGATCAGCCGTCCCGAGGTGTACTTCTCGTGGAACGACAGGCTCAGCTTCTGGGCATGGTCGAACACCCGTCCGCGCAGGTCGTACAGGATGTTCTGGCTCAGCCGACCGGAGACGGTGAGAAACGCGTATGTGGTGAGCATCCCGAGCAGACCGAAGCCGGTGTACCCGCCGACCGCCCACAGCAGCGGACCCCAATCACCCTGTCCTGCAGCGCCGACGCCGTTGTCCAGCGCATAGGCGATGAACAGCGGACCGGCAACGTAGGTGATGTTGTCGACCAGAATGATCAGGAAGGACAGCAGGGCCTGCTTCTTGTACGGGCGCACCAACGAGACGAGCAACCGGCGAGAACGCCCGGCCAACACCAGGTTTCCGGTTGCGTCGACCTCGGATTCCTCACCGCCGACGCCGCGCCAATCCGCAGCTGCAGTTTGCTCAGCCATGAACCGACCCCATCACCTCGCGGTACCGCGGCGACGACGCCAACAGTCCCTCGTGTGTTCCCTGCTCCACAATTCTTCCGTTCTCGAGATACAGCACGCGGTCGGCCAACGCAGCGGTCGACGGCCGGTGCGCCACCAGCACTGTCGTCGAATGCGCCAACACACGCCGCAATTCCTTCTGGACTTTCGCTTCGGTGTCCACGTCGAGCGCGGACAGTGGGTCGTCGAGCACCAGCACCCGCGGCTTGCCCAGCACCGCCCGCGCCAGTGCGAGCCGCTGCCGCTGCCCACCGGACAGACTCATGCCCTGCTCACCGATGCGAGTGTCCAGACCCCACGGCAACTGCTCGACGAAATCCGTTGCGTGCGCGATCTCCAACGCCTCGGCAATCTCGGCATCGGACGCACCGGGCGAACCGAGCGCGATGTTCTCGCGCGCACTGGCCGAGAACAACACCGGATCCTCGAACGCCACCGTGACGATCGAGCGCAGATCGGCCAACCGCATCGAGGCCACGTCGATACCGTCGATGGTGATGGACCCCTCGGTGGCGTCGAACAGTCGAGGCACGAGGTTCGTCAGTGCAGTCTTTCCGCTACCGGTGTTACCGACCAGCGCGACGGTCTCCCCCGGCTCGACGACGAAGCTGACGTCGGTGAGAAGCGGCGAGGACGCGTCGGGAAAGGTGAATCCGACGCGATCGAATTGCACTCGGCCACGGATTCTTTCGGGCAGTTCGACGGGATTGTCCGGATCGGTGACGGTTTCGGGAGTGTCCATGATCTCCCAGTACCGATCCGCTGCCGTGCGCGCGTTGTTCAGCTCGGCCAGCAGATACCCGAACGATTCGATCGGCCACAGCAGGAAGGTGACGATGGCGATGGCCGCGACGAGCGTGCCGACCGTCATGGTGCCCTGCACGATCGAGTACGTGCCCACCGCCAGGATCGCGCCGATGGTGATCGGCTGCAGTCCGACGATCACCGCCCAGATGATCGCCAGGTAGCGCACCTTCTTCAGTTCGGTGCCACGCAACGTGCGCGCCTGACGAAGAAACTGCTTGCCCAAGTGGGCACTTCGACCGAATGCCTTGAGGACGCGAATACCCTGGATGGACTCTTCGACCGTCGTCGTGACGTCGCCTGCCTGATCCTGAGCGTCACGGGCCACGACGCGATACAGCGTCTCGAACTTGGTGCAGGCGATCACCAGCGGTACCGACGTCACCAGCATGATCAGCCCCAACTGCCAGGACTGGACCAGCAATACGCCGATACCGACGACGAGTGTGACGGCGTTGATGATGATGAACGGGCCGATGAAGGCCATGAACCGCCGCAGCGAACCGAGGTCCGCGATGGCGCGCGAGAGCAGCTGACCCGATTCCCAGCTTTCGTGAGCCGAGACCGACAACCGCTGCAACTTGTCGAATACCGTTGCCCGCGCAGAGATCTCGAATTGGCTCGACGGGCGAGAGACCAGGTAGCGGCGAACCCAGATACCGAGTGCGTCGATGGTGCCGAGCAACAGGACGAACGCCGCGGGCCACCAGACTGCCGAGAAATTGCGATCGGTGATGGGGCCGTCGATGACGCGTTGCATCACCAGCGGAATCACCAGACCGGTCATGGTGGCGATCAGCGAGACCACGATCGAGGCGATGTAGAACCACTTGTACGGCAGCAGAAACGGCGCGAAACGACGCAGTGAGCTGGGTGGCTTCGCGGTGTCCGGGTACGGCTGATCCAGGGTTCGGGTTTCGGGATCGAGCACACCCGTAGACACAGTTCTTCTCCTTATTGCTGTGCTCGAATGATTTCATTGCACAGGCTCAGTTTCCAACCGATTTTTCGGCCCTCGCATTCCAGTGTGAAACCTCGAGCAAGGTCGAGGTCAAGTGAACCGACTCTCGAGTAACGTAGGACCGTCGGGCGAGGGAAGGGCACACGTGAGCGCACGGTCGATGGTCGGGTTGTTCGCGGGGATCGGCGGGCTCGAGCTGGGGTTGGCCGACGCGGGGTGGACGACGCAGTTGCTGTGCGAGATCGATCCCGGAGCCGGGGCCGTCCTTCGAGCGCGCATGCCCGAGACACCTCTGCACACGGACGTGACCAGTCTTCGAAGCCTGCCCGCCGACACCGAACTGGTCGCAGCCGGTTTCCCGTGTCAGGACCTCTCCCAGGCCGGACGCACCGCGGGCATCACCGGTGCCCGTTCCGGTTTGGTGGACGAGGTGTTTCGGCTGGTCTCCCGTCGACGCGGTCCGCGATGGCTGCTGATGGAGAACGTGCCGTTCATGCTGCAGCTCGGCCGCGGGGCAGCCATGCGCCACATCACCGACGCGCTCGAGGACCTCGGGTACATGTGGGCCTACCGCGTCGTCGACGCCAGAGCGTTCGGTTTGCCGCAGCGTCGGCAGCGGGTGGTGATGCTGGCCTCGCGCACCGACGATCCACGGGAGGTGCTGTTCTCGCAGGACGCAGGACCGCTGCCCGACGGCGACCCCACCACACAGCCGTGCGGCTTCTACTGGACCGAGGGCATTCGCGGCCTGGGCTGGGCGGTCAACGCCGTCCCGACGCTCAAGGGCGGATCTTCGCTCGGTATCGCCAGTCCCCCGGCGGTTCGCCTGCCGTCCGGAGAGATCGTCACTCCCGGCATCGTCGGGGCCGAACGCCTGCAGGGCTTCGATCCGGAGTGGACGCTGCCCGCCGTCCAGCAGCCCGGTGTCCGCAGCGGACATCGCTGGAAGCTCGTCGGCAATGCCGTCAGTGTGCGCATGGCGTCGTGGGCGGCGAGCGCACTCGACGATCCGAAGCCGTACGACGCGTCGAACGATCAAGCTCTGCTGCCTGGTCAGGCCTGGCCGACCGCAGCGTGGGGACGCGATCGCACCAGCTACCGGGTCGACGTGACGACCATGCCGGTACACGAGCCCTACGAGGACCTGATCGATTTTCTCGACGACTCGAAGCTGCTCTCCGCGCGAGCGACCGCCGGATTCCTCAAGCGGGCACGAGCAGGCAATCTCCGTTTCGTCGACGGCTTTCTCGACGACCTCGACGCACACCTCGAGCGCATGGGCGGATACGTCGATCGAGTTCCGGTGTGAGCGCAGACCGACCCGCCACCGACGCCAAGACCAGTGCCCGGCTGAGCAAGCAGAAACGCCGTGACACCAAGCCCGAGGTGGCGCTGCGGCGAGCGCTGCACCGTCGAGGCCTGCGGTATTTCGTCGATCGCGCTCCGCTGAAGGGCATGCGGCGTCGAGCAGATCTGGTGTTCCCCAGGCGCAAGGTCGCGGTCTACGTCGACGGCTGCTTCTGGCACAGCTGTCCGATTCACGCCACCAAGCCCCGCAACAACGCGCAATGGTGGGCCGACAAATTGGCGGCCAACGTCACGCGCGATCGCGACACCGACGAGAAGCTGCTCGCGGAGGGCTGGCGCATCGTACGAATCTGGGAACACGAGGACCCCGCCGAGGCCGCCGACCGCGTGGTCGACGAACTTGCCGCAGAATAGTTCGGCTCCGCTCCCGCTTGAAACCATCTCGAGCCCCCGCGCGTCCAACCCCATGATCGGTTGATTCGAGTTCGGGGGAAACGGTGCGTAGAAATTGGTTGCTCGCGGCAGTGGCGCTGGCGATGTCGGTATCGACGAGTGGATGCGCGGTGGTGTTGCTCGGCAATGCTCTTCCTGTAGGCAGTTCGTCGCCGCAGAACAAGTACGGATTCGAGATGTCGGAGGCAGACCGATATCTCGCCGACTCGGCGGAATTCGTCCGGAGTCTCGACCCCTGCGGTTTTCTCACCGAGGACGATCTCGCCGCCCTAGGCACAGTGGTGCAGCTCCGCCCCGATGGCGAATTGAGCACGTGCTCGGCCACCCTGAGACCTGCGACATCGAGCGCCACCGACGCCGTCTCCATCGATCTGAACGCGTATCGGCCGACGTCCGACGACCCGGGGACCCAGCAGGTCACAATCGGTGGCGAACAGGTCTATCTCGACAACTCGGCGCACGGGTCGTGCCGCATCAGCTTCCCGCTTCGCGGGGAGTTCGACGGTGTCACCGCGGGGGCCATGGACGGTTACCTCACCGAATCCGGTCGCAGTTTCGCCGCGATCGAGGTCTCCCGCAGTGTGGGAGACGCGTGCACCGCAGCGACATCCGTTACCGAGACCGCACTCGGTCTGTTGGACGATCCACCACTGCGCGCCGAGTCCAGGTACAACCTTCCACTCGCCATGAAAGACCTGTGCGCCGTCCTGGAGCACTTGCCCGCAACCTGGACGGTGGAGCGCTGGAACCCTGCGTCCGATCCGTACCGTTGTCATTTCACGGCGTCCTCGGCAACATTCGCGGACAGCCTGGCGATGCTCGACGTCTCGCTCGGCTACGTCGACGGCGACATGCGTTCGACGGACCGCGAGCCCGTCCAGCAGGGCGGCTACACCGTCGAAACACGCGATTCCGATTCGTCGTGCTTCGCGGACATCGTGTTGGGCAACCCCGTGCTCGGCATGCCCGAGAAAGACGACACCGCCGCTCGCTATGCCCGCACGGTTCCCACACTGACCGTCCTGACCGACCACTGCGACTCCGCGGTCGCACTGGCGGTGGCAACTGCCGATGTACTGACTGGCTAGCCTTGGTCGGTGCGTTCGAGAACTGAAGGCGTGGATATCCGCCGGGTCGTAGTGGCGATCTGCTTGATCCTCGCCGGACTGCTGTACTCCGCGTGGGTGGCCGAGTTCTTTCTCGATACCGGCCTGGACGCGACCACCTCGTTCCTCAGCGAACTCGACGCCCGCGATCAGCCGTACCGCGAGTTCTTCTCCACCGCAGACGTCGTCACGGGTTCACTGATGGTCTTCGCCGCGGTTCTCGGCTTCCTCGCAACCCCGCGTCGACGGCTCGTCGTCACCGGCTGGGTCGCGTCGGGCATCTTCGGTATCGCCACCATCGCCGACGCAAAACTCCCCCTCGAGTGTGTCGCGGCCGACGATCCGAGTTGCCCGATCGAACCCAGCGGGCTCTTCCCGCAACTCCATCATCTTCACGCTCTGACCAGCACCATCGCGGTGTTCGCGATCTTCACCGTCATGGTTGCGTTCACGCTGGCCGCGTTCCGCTACCGGCTGTACCCGCTGCTTCGCACGCTGGGCCTTGCCGTCCTGATCCTCACGACGCTGGCCACCGCGTGGCTGTTGATCGCCGACAATCTGCCTGGTCAGTACGGTCTCGGCATCGCGCAACGGATTCAAGTGGGCGGGATGTCGGCGTATCTGGTGGTGCTGGGATGTGCGCTTAGACTCGGCGTATGTCCTTCACCGCGACCGAACTGAACGGATCCAAGGTAGAGCAGTACCAGCAGCTCACCGAGCAGGCCCGCGGCCTGGTATACGAAGAGTCGAATCTGATTGCGAACGCCGCCAATCTCTCTGCGTTGGTCTATCACGCTCTGCCCGAGGTCAATTGGGTCGGCTTCTACCTGTACGACGGCACCGAACTGGTGGTCGGGCCGTTTCAGGGTCAGCCGGCCTGCGTGCGCATCGCCCTGAGCAAGGGTGTCTGCGGAGCCGCCGCGACCACCCGCGAGACGCAACGCGTCGCTGACGTCCATGCCTTCCCGGGCCACATCGCGTGCGATGCCAACACTCGCTCCGAGGTCGTCGTACCGCTGTACCAGGGTGAAACGCTGATCGGTGTGTTCGATCTGGACAGCCCTGTCCCCGACCGCTTCGACGCCGACGATCAGGCCGGCCTCGAAGCGATCGCGGCGGTTTTTCTCAACTCTCTGGGGTAGAACCAGCTGCCGCCTCGAAGAACCAGGCCATGACCAGCGCACCGGGGTCGACGACGCCGCGCGCGGCCTCACCGACGTAGCTGGCGCGGCCGCGGTTTGCGGTGATGTCCTTCGTCAATTCGGCTCCGGTCTTCGCCGCGTCGGCAGCGTCCTGCAAGGTGCCGCCGTCCTTCTCGAGCGCGTCGACGGCCGGGGCGATGGCGTCGACCATCGTCTTGTCGCCCACCCGTGCGCCACCGAGTTCGGTGATGCTGTCCAGCCCGGCACGGGCGGCCTGCCCGATAGCCGCGAGATCCGGCTCGGATTCGAGCATCGTCCGGTAGAACTGGCGGAACCAGATGCCGAACAGCGCGCCGGACGTACCGCCCGCGTGGCCGAGGTAGGCCTCGCTCACTGCCTCGAATACGGTTGCTGCCGAGTAGTTTTCCTTGACGGCGTCCAGATCGAGCTGTTCGAGGGCCGCCACCATGTTGGTCCCGAAATCGCCGTCGCCTGCCTTACGGTCCAGCTCGGTCAGGGCCGGTTCCTCGTCGAGTACCCGCTGCGCCCACGTCCCGATCCATGTCGAGACGAACGCCGAAACCTCTCCGGAGTCCGAGGGCTCGAAGGAGGGCCCGAAGCCTCCGCGTTCGCCCACCGGCTTCGCACCACGGCTCTGGGCGTTGGGCCAACCGGGCGCGTCGGTCGGCGCGTCCCAGAGTTCGAGCATCTCGTCGTCGGCGCGCACGAGGGTGATCGAGGCTCCGCCCATGTTGAGCGCGGTGACGAAGCTGCCGACGAGCGAGCGGGATATCTCGATCCCTTTGCCGTGCAGATACTCCGAGAGTTCACCGAACAGCAGGTGCAGCTCCAGTGGGTGTGTTGCCCCGAGCCCGTTGACCACGGCGATCACCGATTCGCCCGAGTTCAATCCGAGCGAGTCCACGATGGGATCGGTCAGCTTCGCGACGATCTCCTGGGCAGGCAGCCGGGGCACGCGGTCGGTGCCGCGTTCTCCGTGGATGCCGATGCCGAGTTCGATCTCTTCCCTGGGCAACTCGAAGGACGGTTCGTCCGATCCCGGCAGTGTGGGCGGGTTCAGCGCCACCGCCATGCTGCGTGCGTTCTCCGCGGTTCGACGCCCCAGTGCGACGACCGCCTGCAGACTGTCGCCGCGTTCTGCCGCTGCGCCGCAGACCTTTTCGACGACGATGGTCGCCGCGGTGCCGCGACGACCCGGGCCGTCCTCGCTCTCGCTGGCCACGTCGTCGTCGACGAGAACGACATCGGCGGCAATGCCATCCTCCTGCAACAACTCCCGGGCGATCTTGAAGTTCATCACGTCGCCGGTGTAGTTCTTCACGATGTGCAGCACTCCGCCGCCGGAGTCCACGGCCTTGGATGCCTCGTGTACCTGGAGAGCGTTGGGTGAGGTGAAGACCAGCCCCGGGCACGCGCCGGTGAGCAGGCCGCGACCGATGAAGCCGGCATGCAGCGGCTCGTGCCCCGATCCCCCACCGGACAGCAGGGCGACTTGGCCGTCGGAGATGCGGTAGCGGCGGGTGAGATAGCCGGGATCGGCGTGCCAGGTGACGTCGTCGGTGGCGGCGACGAAACCGCGGAGGGCGTCGGCGACGAATGTTCGAGGGGAATTGGAGAACATAACTCCACCCTAACCACCTGCGCCGCGTCCCTTCGTCGGTTCTGCGAGACGGATACAGTCGGGGCATGACTACCGAGACCTGGACGCTCGACGCATCGCACGGCGGGCAGTTGGCTGTCCGGACGGATGTCACAGGAAAAGCATCCAAGATGGGGCATCGCCTCACGATCGCGGTGAACTCCTGGTCTGCGACCGTCGAGTGGTCCGGGGGCGCTCCCGCCGCGGTTTCCCTGACCGCCGAGGTGAAATCGATCGAGGTGGTCCACGGCGAGGGCGGACTGACGCCCTTGATCGGACCGGAGAAGATCGTGGCGAAAGCCAACGCGCTCAAGAGCTTCGACGCCGACCGATATCCGTCGATTCAGTTCCGTTCGGCGGAGATCACCGCCGTCGACGCCGGATTTCGGCTGTCCGGCACGGCGGAGATCCACGGCGTTTCGAGGGAGATCACCGTGGATGTGGACGTCACGGACCTCGGCGATCGATGGCACATCGCTTCCGAAGCTGCTGTGCGTCAATCGGATTACAAGATCACTCCGTATTCGCAGATGTTCGGAGCAATGAAGGTGGTCGACGAGGTCACCGTGACGTTCGACGCCGAGTATCGCAAGCCCTGAGCCTTTCCAATTCACCTGCAATGGTGGACACTACGGCGGTGAGTCGAAATCGATGGATGATCGGATCGTGTGTACCGGCCCTGCTGCTGACCGTAGGCCTGACTGCGGGCTGTAGCAGTCCAGCCTCGACGTCTCCCGATGGACCTCCCGGAGTGAACGTCAACGGCGTGGGAGAGGTCCAGGGCGCACCGGATACGTTGACGACCCAGATCGGGGTTCAGGCCACGGCCGAGGACGTCACCGCCGCCATCGAACAGGCGAACGCGGCCGTCAGCGAGGTCACGGACGCCGTGATCGCAGCCGGCGTCGCTCGCGAGGACATCCAGACCCAACAGGTGTCGATCGATCCGCAGTACTCGGGCGCACTGCCGGGCGGCACCTCCGACATCTCCGGATACCAGGCCACCAACACCCTGCAGGTCACGGTTCGGGACCTGTCGAAGGCCTCCGCAGTGTTGGGCGACGCCACAACGGCCGGCGGAAACGCGACCCGCATCTCCGGGGTCTCCTTCAAGATCGACGACGATTCCGAGCTGATCTCCGATGCCCGGTCCAGGGCGTTCGCCGACGCCCGCGATCGCGCCGAGCAGTACGCGACGCTCGCAGGGGGAGAACTCGGCGACGTTCTGTCGATCACGGAGTCGATCACCGGCCAGGAGCAGCCGAGGTCGTTCGCCGATTCCGCCAGTTCGTTCGACACGGCAGTGCCCATCGAGCCGGGACAACAGACCGTCAGCGTGTCCGTGTCGGTGAAGTGGGCGTTGAACTAGCGGAGTGAGTTGCTGCCGCTGCAACGGTTGCTCCACTGAAGAGGTTGCAGACGGGGATTCGCCGACTCACGTCCCGGAGTGGAGCAAAAGTTGCAAGACCACCACGCAGGGGCTCAGCCCGCCTGCGGGGGCGGAAGCCGGTAATCAACGGGCGTCACCGAGAAGTCCACAGGATTACGGACGCCGTCGGCCACTGAACCCGGAACCTGAACTCGCGGTTCGAGACCGAGTGATTCCGCGAACGCGAACGCCTCCTCGATGGAATTGACCGGCCCCGCGGGGACGTTGCGGGCCATCAGATCTCGATACCATTCGTCGGCCGTACGTGATCGCAAAGCCGAGTTCAGGATGTCGACCAACTGATCTCGATGTTCGACGCGCAGAGAGTTGGACGAGAACCGCTCGTCCAAAGCCAACTTCGGAATTCCCAGCACGTCGGTCAGCGCGGAGAATTGCCGGTCGTTGCCCACGGCCAATGCCAACGGACGATCGGCAGTCTCGAACACCTCGTACGGCACCAATGAGGGATGCTTGTTGCCCATCGGGACCGGCACGACGCCAGCCCCGAGATAGGCCGACGACTGATTGCTCAACGCGGACAGCACCGATGCCATCAGTGAGGTGTGTACCTGTTGGCCTGCACCGGTGTTCGACCGATGATGCAGTGCCGCAAGGATTCCGCTGAGCGCGTGCAGTCCGGTGACGATGTCGACCATCGCCACTCCCACCTTGGTGGGCGTCTGGGCGTCGGCCCCGGTGACGCTCATCAGCCCGCCGACGGCTTGGACCACCAGATCGTAACCGGGGAGCGCGGCTCCGCCACCGGTGCCGAATCCGGTGATGGAACAGTAGATCAGACCGGGATTGCTCTGCGAGAGCGTCGAGTACCCCAGGCCGAGGCGGTCCATCGCGCCGGCTCGGAAGTTCTCGATCAGAATGTCTGCACCCGAGACGATCTCGAGCGCCTCGGCTACGCCGCTCTCGGACTGCAGGTCGATGAACCGAGACGTCTTGTTGCGATTGACCGAGTTGAAATATGTTGCGGTGCCTGCGGAATCGTACGGTGGCCCCCACGATCGGGTGTCGTCACCGGTTTGGGGCCTTTCGATCTTGACGACCTCGGCGCCCATGTCGCCGAGCATCATCGTCGCGTACGGGCCGGCGAGCACACGAGAGAAGTCCGCGACGACGAGGCCTGCGAGTGGACCGGTGGCATGCGTCATCGGTCCACTGTATTTGCGCGACAGGCTGCAGTTCAGTTCAGGTCGGGAACGAACGCTCCGAGGACGGCGACCATCGTCTCCACGATGAGTTCGATGGGTGGGCGGGGCGGAACGGTGCGGGACCAGTCGGAGACGATCTCGGTGAGGGCACCGAGGAATGCTGTTGCGGCCAAACGGTATCCGCCGGGCGGAACGAAGTCGGACCCGATTTCGGCGCGCAGGGTGGCCTCGAAGAACTCCACCCACTGTGCACGACGGCGCGTCCGGTGCTGTTCGACGGCATCGCTGACACCCAGCATTTCCAGATACGAGATCCGCGCGCGGCGCGGATCACCCCCGATCGATCCCACCAAGGCCGTCATCGCAGCGGCGACGAGCGCGCGGCGATCTCGGTCGACGTGACCGTCGAGTGCGGCGACGACCGCAGCCAGCGCGTCGTCTTGGATCAGGTCGTACACATCCACGAGCAGCGCCTCACGGTTGGCGAACTCGGCGTAGAACTGACTGCGCGCCAGACCGGCTGCCGCGCAGATATCCGCTACCGAGGTGGCTGCGTAGCCGCGTACCCCGATGACCTCGATCCCGGCGTGCAAGAACCGTGCGCGGCGATCGGCTCTTCGCGCGGCAGACGATTGTCCGGCGTACATGCGGCCCTGATCGTCGGCGACAGTCACCGGCGGAGTCTACCGCCGGTGACGCCGTCGCCTTCCGTGCGCCGATCGGTTCCCTCACGCCCCGATCGGCTTACCGAACAGTCCGGCGATTATCTCGCCTACAGCGTCGACGAAGAGCGGGTGTGCACTCGTGTCGAGCGCCATCGAACCGACGTCGTTCGTTCGGCAACCGGGTTCCACCGGAACACCGGCAAAGCGATCGCGCATCCACAACACCGCGCTCGGAAAGGCGATCAATTCCAGGGTGATGTGCTCACTGAAATGGTCGCGGGTGTACGTGATATCGGCGCCCGGACGGCTGCAATACGAATCGACCATCGCGTTGACCGGCCCGACCGGCACCAGCCAGTCCGGGTTGGAGTGGTAGACGTAGAGCGGCATGTTCGGAGTGGTGTCGCCGAGCCGCATCGCGGACAGCGCCTTCTTCACCACTGGTTGTTGGATCGGGTCGCCCTCGGTGTGCAGAAAGCCCTTCAGATTGACGAACGGCAGCAGCGCCGAGCTGTAACCGACGCAGAGATTGTCCTTGGCCGCGAACAACGCCCGGCCGAGCGGATCGATGTGTTCGTCGATGAAATCGGCCAACTCGGGATCTTCACGACTGGCACCGATGATTCCGGCAGCGACGATTCCCGAGCCGAGTGTGTTGTTGGCGTTGTCCACCAAAGCCCCGAGTTCAGCGGGGGTTCCGCCCTCGGTGACTCCGACGATGTCGAGCTCAGGGGCGTAGCGTTGGGCCAGTTCGGCTGCGTGTCCGGTCGCTATCGCGCCACCGGAGTAGCCGCTCATCCCCACCTTGGTGGCCTCCCCGGCCAACTGCATGGGCGCGAAGTTCTCGGCGGCTCGGATTCCGTCGAGGGTGATCCGCCCGGCGACCGGCCCTGCGGCGAACGAGTTGTTCGGACCTTGATGATCGGGTACCGATACCGCCCAGCCCTGCGCCAACGCTGCTTGCACCTCGAGGAATTGAGCACCCGACGTCACCGCGCCTGTGACCGGCCAGGGAATCGCACCCGCACGCATCGCATACGAGGGCGCGCAGTAGGCGGCGAGAGAATCCTCGGCCAACTGAATGGAGATCAATGGCCGCGATGCCGCGGGGACGCCACGTGGCTTGATGACCGTGGTCACCGCTGCGATCGGCTCGTCGCGACCGTTGTTGGACCGGAAAGACAACTGCCACGCGTCGACCTGCGTGGGGATGACGTTGAGAGTGGCCAGTTCGACCGGCCGTGCCGCGATGATCTGGCCCGGCGCGGTCGCGGCCACCACGTCGGCGGGCGGAAGGTAGAAGTCGGTGTCGAATTCCGGGATCTTCGGCCACGTGAACGGTGCCAGAGACGGCTGGATTTCCACATCAGGCGAATCGGGTGCAGCAGCAGCGGGCGTCGCCATGGCGGCGAAAGCCGCTGCGGCGGTCATCACGCTGATCGCTGTACGCAGCGTCCAAGATCGGGCAGAAGACACGGGTGTACTCCTTCGCGCCGGAGGACGGGATTCACAGGAGGCGCGCCCGGCGACGGTTCGTACAGCGCATCCAACGCATCTTGGACACCGATGTCCGAGATGGTGTTCAGAACTGTAGAGCGAAGTGGCGTGGATAACAATCCCCGAATCGAAAAAGATTCAGAAGTGAGCCGATTCCAGCTTCAACCGATCGCCTCCCCTGGTCAGGCGACCGCGAACGACCGCTTCGCCAAGCCGAACTGGAAGCCGGTGATGGCTGTGGTCACCGGCGCTTCCGGGTTCTCCGCGGCACCGAGCGTGACGAACAGCGGCGTGAAGTGTTCGACGGTCGGGTGCGCATACGGCATTCCCGGTGCAGCGCTCCGGAAGTCCGCAAGTGTGTTGACGTCACCACGCGCCAACGCGTCGGCCGCCCAGAGATCGAAGTCCTCCGACCACGTCGGCACCGTGTTGGTGACGAAGTTCTCGCGCGAGAGGAACGGCAGTCCGTGCGTCATGAAACCCGAACCGATGACCAGCACTCCCTCGGCTCGAAGTTCTTTCAGCGCAGCGCCTATCGCCATCAGCCGGTCGGGAGCATGCGTCGGCAGGCTCAACTGCAGAACGGGGACGTCGGCATACGGGTACATCACCTTGAGCGGAACCCAGGCACCGTGATCGAGTCCCCGAGAGGTGTGTCGGTGCAGATTCTCCGTCGCCGGGATTGCCGCGGCCACCCGTGCGGCCAGCACCTCTGCGGCGGGCGTCCGGTATTCCATCGAGAAGTAGCGCTGGGCGAATCCGCCGAAGTCGTAGACCAGCGGGGTCGCAGCCGCCGACGCGGACAGGCTCAGCGGGGCCTCCTCCCAGTGCGCGCTGACGATGAGGATCGCCTTCGGCTTGGGCATCGACTGCGACCACGTGAAGAGTTCGTTCATCCAGAGGGCGTCGTCGAAGACCGGCGGTGCGCCGTGGCTGATGTACAGGGCGGGCATCGGCCCGTCGCTCGGGGTCCACATCTGCTGTGACCGGCTCGCGGGTGCGGTATCGGCGAGAAATGCGTCGAACGCTGCTCCCGCGACGGGCGGGTTGATCACAGATGTCATGGCGGGTCCTTCGAGTGTTTACTTGAAGCTTCAAGTTACCACTCGAGTCGATTCATGACAACGCCACCTCGCGGGTAGACCTCGATCACCGGTGACCTCAGCGTCCACTATTCGTGCCTGGAAACCTTTTCCCGTTTGTGGGAGCAAATTGTGGACACTCACGTCAGTGCCGTGAGGCGTCGACGCGCCGTATCGATGATTCGGTCCACCACGTCTGCGAGGTTGCTACCGCTACACCCAGCGTCCCGAGATCATCGGGCAACAGACCAAATGGTATGTAAACCCCTCGGGGCCTAGGCTCGGCTGCATGCCGGACGCCGTCTATCGCGCACCCATGCCGGGCGGCGTCGAGCGTGCCCTCACCTATGGTCTCTGCGGAATGACGGCCGACGACGAACGCTCACTACGACGCGTCGACCGCTTCGAGCAGGTACCCGACGGATCGTGGATCTGGACGCGAACCGAGCGTGGGGAGTACTTTCTCGGCCGCATCTCCGGCCCTATGCGGGAAGATCACAGCGCCGACGCGGTGGCGTCGAACATGATCTTCGTGCGGGACTGCGAGTGGACGAGCGAACCCGTTCCCGAGCGCGAGGTTCCCGCGGCGACACTGCAGACCTTCGCGCGCGGTGGCCGCAATTTTCAGCAGACCCACGACCCGCGGGTCGGTGCGGAGTCGGCTAGCGTGTGGCGAGCGCGAGGTCGTTGACCTGGGGATCTAACTGCACGACGGAGTAGCCCTGAATCTCGAACTTGTTCTCGCCCTCGGGCGGTCCGAGGACGGCACGGACGATCAGCGTTGCGGCGGCAGCGACGAGTGCGATCACGATGACCACTGCTGCCACGATCAGCAGAGTCCGTGGGCCACCGAACAGGTTCTTCGAGCTCATGGGTCCATCATGGCCCCTGCGGGATGAGACACGAATCGCGCGTGCGGAAATAATAAAGGTGTTGATCAGATGAGTTCATGGCTACAGTGAATCTGTGACCGATTCACCCGAGCCCGATTTCTGGTCGTTCATCGAGACCGCCAACACCACGCTGGCCCGGGACTACGGGTTCGAGCATCAGCTGGCGACCGAGGTACTACTGACCCTCAACCGGGCGTCGAACATCGTCACCTACGACCTCGAAGCGACGGTCCATCGCCCGCGAGGCTGGTCGTGGTCGTCGTTCCGGCTGATGTTCGTCACGTGGTTGTCGGGCCCGATCGAGCCCAAGCGGGCGGCCGAGCTGACGGGTATGAGCCGCGCGGCCGTATCCAACCTGTCCAAGACCCTCATCGCCGGCGGACTGCTCGCCAGCACTCCCGACGAGAAGGACGGGCGTTCGGTGCGCCTCGCCCTCACCGCCCAGGGGCACGACGAGATGGTCGAGGCGTTTGCCGAACAGAACGAACGAGAGAACGCGTGGGCCAGCGCGCTCACCGAACCCGAGCAGCGGATCCTGGTGATGCTGTTGACCAAACTCATCACCCACCGCAGCCAATTCGACGTCCGGGGACGCAACTGAGGGTTGCGTAGATCACGTAAAAATAGTTAATGTGTTTACTACAAGCGGTGAAGACAACACAGGAGCGATGACGTGGCCTATTACCGGCAGCTCGGATCGGTACCGCCGAAGCGGCACACCCAGCACCGAACTCCCGACGGCAACCTCTACTACGAGGAGCTGATGGGCGAAGAGGGCTTCTCGTCGGACTCGTCTCTGCTGTACCACCGCCACATACCGTCGGCCATCGTCGATGCCACGGTCTGGGAGCTCCCCGATCAATCGACGACGCCCAACCACCCACTCGTGCCGCGGCACCTGAAGTTGCACGAGCTGTTTCCAGAATCCGCCGTGGCGGACACCGACGCCGTCAACGGCCGGCGACTCGTCCTCGGCAACGCCGACGTCAGGCTGTCCTACGTCGTCGCATCGAAAACATCACCGCTGTATCGCAATTCGATCGGTGACGAGATGGTCTACATCGAATCCGGTTCTGCCACCGTCGAAACGGTGTTCGGCGCTCTCCAGGCGCAACAGGGCGACTACGTGCTCATTCCGCGCGCGACGACGCACCGTTGGATTCCCGACGGTCCACTTCGCGCATATGCCATCGAAGCCAACAGTCATATTGCGCCACCGAAGCGGTTCCTGTCGAAGTACGGCCAGCTGCTCGAGAACGCTCCCTACTGCGAACGCGATCTGCACGGCCCGACCGAGCCCCTCCTCGGCGAAGGCACCGACGTGGAAGTGCTTGTGAAACATCGTGGTTCGACGGGCATCGTCGGAACCCGATACGTCTACCCCAACCACCCGTTCGACGTGGTGGGGTGGGACGGTTGCCTGTATCCGTACACGTTCAACATCTCCGACTACGAGCCGATCACCGGCCGGGTGCATCAACCACCGCCTGCGCATCAGGCATTCGAGGGGGCCAATTTCGTGATCTGCAATTTCGTGCCGCGCAAGGTCGACTACCACCCACTGGCCATCCCGGTGCCGTACTACCACTCCAACGTCGACTCCGACGAGATCATGTTCTACGTCGGCGGCGACTACGAGGCCCGCAAGGGCTCCGGCATCGGGCAAGGCTCGATCTCGGTACATCCTGGCGGTCACGCTCACGGACCGCAACCCGGTGCCTACGAACGCAGTATCGGTGCCGAGTTCTTCGACGAACTGGCCGTCATGGTCGATACGTTCCGCCCCCTCGAACTCGGCGAGGGTGCGCTCGCGTGCGAGGACACCGGGTACGCCTGGACCTGGGCCGGCCGGGGACCGAACCGATGATCCCGAAGTTCTTCCATCGCCTGTGCGACGACGCCGCCGCCTTCCCTCCCGGGAACGCGCCTCTCGATGTTGCTGTGGCACAACACCTCGAATACCGGGCCAGTGCGTTCGCAGACCTCGTCGGCCCGTTGGTCGTTCCGATGGACCGGGTGAACGAGCTCGACCTGGGCGCTCGAATGGAGGTGGCGTTGACCGCACCCGCCGGGCCGGGCAGCGTGGAGGCAGGCCTGCGGGCCGCCGACCGCACGGCCGGCGTGACGGTCGTGTCCATCGAAGTGGCCATGCCCCACGGCACCGACATCGATGTGCTGCGCGGCATCACTCAAGACATCGACATCTATGTCGAAATTCCCCGAGACTTCCGAAAAGACGACATCTTCGACGCCGTCGACGAGTTCGGGTACCGCGCCAAATTCAGGACCGGCGGCGTCACGGCCGACCAATATCCGGACGAACACGAGCTGGCCGCGTCCATCCACCGGGCGGCCCAGCGCGAGGTCCACTTCAAAGCCACCGCGGGTCTGCACCGTGCCGCCCGTAACACCGATCCCCACAACGGATTCGAGCAACACGGTTTCCTCAACGTGATCCTCGCCGCGCAGGCCGCACACAGCGGCGCTCGCGTAGGTGAGCTCGAGAAGATACTGGCGATTCGAGATGCAGACGTCCTCGCCGGGCTCGTCGCCGGGATCGAGGGACAGCGCGCCTTTGCCTCCTTCGGCACCTGCAGCATTCGTGAACCCCTGGACGATCTCGTCCGCCTCGGACTCGTCCCACCTCAGTGAACCCCATACCCGTACATCAGGAGCGCCGCTCATGACGCACATCGACATCCCCGCCGATTCCGAGTTCGGAATCGACAACCTTCCGTACGGCATTGTCAGCACTCCGGGCACGGACGCTCATGTCGGAGTCCGATACGGCGACAACGTCATCGATCTGTCTGCAGCGCTGGGTGATCCAGAATTCTCTTTGCCGAGCCTCAATGAGTTCATGGCTCGCGGACGCAATCGGTGGGTCGAGGTCCGCAAAGCCGTCACCGACATGATCGTCAGCGGTACGACCCCCGCGGAAGCAATCGTGTCCGTTGCCGATGTGACGATGCACCTGCCGTTCGAGGTGGCCGACTACGTCGACTTCTACGCCTCCGAGCATCACGCGTCCAATCTCGGCCGGCTCTTCCGGCCCGATGCCGAACCGCTGCTACCGAATTGGAAGCACCTACCCGTCGCGTATCACGGTCGGACCGGCACGGTTGTCGTCTCCGGCACCGACATCAAGAGGCCTTCCGGACAACGCAAGGCACCCGACGAGGCGTCGCCCACCTTCGGGCCGAGTCGGCGACTGGACATCGAAGCCGAGATGGGCTTCGTCGTCGGCGTACCGTCCGACGGTCCCATCTCGCCGGATCGGTTCTCCGAGCACGTGTTCGGTGCAGTCATCGTCAACGACTGGTCGGCTCGCGACATTCAGGCCTGGGAGTACGTGCCACTCGGGCCCAACCTCGGTAAGAGTTTCGCGACGTCCATCTCGCCCTGGGTGGTGCCCTTGCTCGCATTGGAGCACGCGCGAACCTCGACGCCGGTGCAAGACCCCGAGCCGCTCGAGTACCTCCGCGAATCCCGTTCCTGGGCTCTCGATATCGACCTGACGGTCTCGTGGAACGGTCAGGTCGTATCCCGTCCGCCGTACAGTGCGATGTACTGGTCGCCGGCTCAGATGCTCGCGCACGAGACCGTCAACGGTGCGACATCGCGAACCGGCGATCTGTTCGCGTCGGGCACCATCTCGGGACCGGAGAAGAATCAGCGCGGCGCTTTCATCGAACTGACCTGGGGCGGAAAAGAACCGGTGTCACTCGGCGCGGAGACTCGCACCTTCCTCGAGGACGGCGACGAGGTCGTCATCGCTGCGAGTGCTCCAGGGGAGAACGGTGCCCGAATCGGATTCGGTGACGTTCGAGGTCGGATCGTGTCGGCCTGACAGGAGTCGAGGGAAGTACCACAGATTCTGAAGTAGCGGTAGGCCCCCGCGGTGGATTTTTTCTCCGCCAGCCGTGGCCCTCGGGTGGATGCCTGCGTCTGCCGAACCCCGGAAACTTGCTTGTGTCGCGAGGTAATCGAACACCGCAAGAAACCCGGGAGTGCAGTGAACGTCATGGTCCGAAATACGTTGAGCCGACGAACCTTGTTGGTGGGGTTGGCGTCTGCGCCGATTGCCCTGTCGGCGGGATGCGCTGCGAGTAGGTCTACTCCGGGGTCCGCCCCGTCCGGTGTCGAGGCCGCGACGTCCGATGGCGGCCGCCGGCCACTACCGGTGCCGCCCCTGCTGGACTCCACCGTCGACGCCGCCGGTGTCCGCCACTTCACGCTCACCGCACAGGCCGGCAGCACCGAGATGTTGCCGGGTGTGCAGACCCCGACATGGGGTTTCGACGGTTCGATCCTGGGGCCGACCATCCGGACCCGGCGCGGCGAAACCGTCGCGTTCAGCATCGACAACGCCCTGCCGGAGGACACCACCGTGCACTGGCACGGTGTGCACGTCCCGGCGCGATACGACGGCGGACCCCACCAGACGATCACACCGGGTGGACGCTGGGAGCCGACGTGGACTGTGAACCAGCCGGCGGCGACGCTGTGGTACCACCCCCACCCGCACGGTGCCACCGAGAAACATGCGTACCGGGGACTGGCCGGTATCTTCCTGGTCGACGACGAGGACGCCGACTCTCTCGATCTGCCGAAAACCTATGGTGTGGATGACTTCCCATTGATCATCCAGGATCGCCGGTTCACTGCAGACGGTGCTCTCGACGAGTCCGACCCGACCGATGCAGGCCTCCTCGGCGACACGATCATCACGAATGGAATCGCCGGCGCGCACTTGCAGGTGAGCACCGAACTGGTGCGACTGCGAATCCTCAACGGTTCCGGAGGGCGAATGTACAACCTCGGATTCGCCGACGACCGCGATTTCACGATGGTGGCCAGCGACGGTGGACTGCTCAGCGAGCCGCTCCCGCTGAGCCGCATCACCCTCAGCCCCGGAGAACGAGTCGAGATCGTGGTGGCGGCGGGCGGTAGTTCTCCGATGATGCTGCGCGCGTTCCCGTTCGACGATCAGCCAGAAATCGACCGCGACATCGCATCCGACTACGGACTGACCGATTCCTTCGACGTGCTCGAGCTCCGACCGGTCCCCAACCCCGAACGATCCCGGGCGTTGCCGGCTGTGCTCGCCGACATCCCCCGCCTCGAACCGGCCACCGCAGTCGCCGAGCGTAGATTCGAACTGCAGTGGTTCATGATCAACGGCGAGCAGATGGACATGAATCGCGTCGATTTCACCTCGGCCGTCGACACCACCGAGGTGTGGACGATCCACAACGCGGACAACTGGCCGCACAACTTCCACGTGCACGATGTCCAGTTTCAGCTCCTCGACATCAACGGTGCGAAGCCTCTGCCTGCGCTGGCGGGGTGGAAGGACACTGTCTACGTTCCTCCCGGCACCACGATCCGGTTGATACTGCGGTTCACCGAGTACACGGACCCGACGTTTTCTTACATGTTCCACTGCCATCTGATGAGGCACGAGGATCAGGGCATGATGGGCCAATTCCTGGTCCTCGGACCGAACCAGACTGCAACCCCGATGCAGATGCCTGCAGACACACCCATGCAGCACGGCGGCCATTGAGCGCCGTCGACCGATCGTGCACTGTCGATGTCAACCGCGCCGATAGGCCCACACTGCCAGTCGTACTCTGTTGTTGCACTCGGTCTTTGCCATCAGATTCGCCACGTGTGTCTTGACCGTCGAGACTCCCAGATGCAAGCAGTCCGCGATCTCCTGATTTCCCAAGCCCTCACTGAGAAGCCTGAGAACCTCGATCTCCCGCGGGCTGAGCTCGACGTTCTCGGTGCGCTCGACAGCACGCCCCTCCTCGACTGCCCGGTTCACGAGCCTTCGCAACAGATATGGGGAGAACGGGAGTTCGCCGTCGGCGACGCGACGGATGGCGTCCAACAGTTCGGCCGGTTCGGTGTCCTTGACGAGAAATCCTGCTGCTCCGGCCGCAAGAGCCGGGTAGAGGTGGTCGTCGTCGTCGAAAGTGGTGAGCACCAGCACCTTCGGTGCCGAGCCGGAACCCAGGATATGTCTGGTGGCCTCGATTCCGTCGAGGCCCGGCATCCTCAGATCCATCAGGATGACATCCGGTGACATTTCGGCGGTCAGACGAATCGCCTCCGCACCGTTGGCACCTTCGCCGACGACATCGATGTCCTCGGTCGACTCACAGAGCATCCGCAGCCCGGCCCGGACCAGGCGCTGGTCGTCGACGATGAGTAGGCGGATCATCGTCCACGCTCCGCATCGGAGAAGGTGAGCGTGGCACGGACGGACCAGCTCCCGTCCTCGGCACCGACCGCGAGCGTGCCCCCGGCGAGCGCGACACGCTCGGCCATGCCGGTCAATCCGTGCCCGGCAGGGTCGACGGCCCCGGCAGGGTCGTCGAGACGGCTGACTACGGACGCGATCACGCCATCGTGCTCGCGGACGACCGAGACAGTCACGGGTTGATCAGGATCCGCGTGCTTCATGACATTGGTCAACGACTCCTGGACGACCCGGAGCAGGGTGAGCCTTCCGATCGTGTCCAGCTCGCCGAGGTCTGTATCCACCTCGGCGTCGACGGTGATCCCCGTGGCGCGGGTGCGCTCGATTGCTGCAGCGATCTCGGTGGATACAGCATCGGCCTCCACCGACGCGACCTCTCCGGGCGAGGGATCCCGAAGCGCTACGAGAAGTCTGCGGATGTCGTCCAGCGCACCCGACGCGGTGGCGTGGACGTCGTCGAGCACACTTCGAACGCGCGGGTCGGCCTCGGCCACAACATGCTGTGCGACACCGATCCGCAACACGATCGATGCCATGTGATGGGCCACCAGATCGTGCAACTCCCGGGCCAACGCGGCGCGCTCGGCCAGGCGGGCCCGCGCCGAATCCTCCAGCCTTCGCATGTCGGCGTCGGCGGCTCGCGCCCGATACGTGGCGGCCAAGCGGCGCTGAGCCCGCAAATACAGCCCGAACAACAACGGCAAGCCGACAACGGCAAGAGTTTCGACCGCAGTGGCAGGACGCCAGAAGGTCGAGGACTCACCTGCGGCAATCCCCGACAGAACCGCGACCGTCCACCACACGCTGGCCACGACCACCGGCGCGGATCGTGTCGAACGCATCGCCACCTCGGCCAGACCGGCCGCGCCGAGATAGGGAACCAGCTCCGACAATCCCCACGCGTGAGCGAGAAACATCGGCACCGCCAGCGCTGACAGCGCGAGCGAGACCGGTAGCGGCCACCGGCCGCCCAACAGAAAGACGACCGCAGCGGCCAGCGCCGCTGACCAGTACCAGAGCGGCACCTGGTACTGGTCAGGAAAGTTGCTGGCCAGCAGCAGCAACGGCACCAACGCCAACGGCACCCAGCGCACGAACGGCAGCAAGTTGCGGCGCGGGGACATCTCGATCACCCCTTCGGTCGGCGAGGACGAGCCGAACTCAATGTTGCCCATGCCGGATCAACCCCTTGGACGCTGCAGCTGCCACGGCAGAGGTTCGTGAATCCACGCCCAGCTTCGTGTAGATATGGGCCAGATGGGACTTGACGGTCGCCTGGCTCAGGAACAGCCTTTGACTGACCTGCACGTTCGAGTGGCCGTCTGCCACCAATTGCAGTACTTCGATCTCACGCAATGTCAATGTGCTGCCGGGTGTCCGCATCCGGTCCATCAGTCGAGATGCGACCGCGGGCGCGAGCGCCGACCCTCCCGCTGCTGCAGTGCGCACAGCTGCACAAAGATCATCAGGCGGTGCGTCTTTGAGCAAGTAGCCCACCGCGCCGGCTTCGATAGCGGCGAGGATGTCGGCGTCGGTGTCGTAAGTCGTCAGTACCAGTACGTGCGGTGCGCCGGGAGAGGCGGCAATGGCGGCAATAGCGTCGACGCCGTGCATACCGGGCCCGAACTGCAGGTCCATCAGAACCACGTCGATCTCGAGTTCGGCGGAGAGTTCGATCGCCTGCTCGGCCGTCGTCGCCTCGGCGATGATCACGAAGTCCGACTCGGTCTCGAGCACCGCACGCAACCCTGCGCGCACTATCGGATGGTCGTCGGCCATCAGTAGACGGATCATGTTCGCACCTCCAACGGCACAGTGACGGCGACGGCAGTGCCCTGGCCCGGTCTCGACTCCACCACCAGGGTGCCCTGCAGCGAGCGAGCACGTGACCTCATCCCCGATAGTCCGAATCCGCGATCCCCAGCGCTGATGGTGTCGGGATCGAAGCCGACACCGTCGTCGACGACATCGAGCGCCACCTCGGTGTCCATGAAGCTCAGAGTTACTGTCACCCGGGTCGCGTCGGCGTGCTGCGTGGCGTTCGCCAGAGCAGACTGAGCGATGCGCAGCAGCGCGACCTCATGTGCTGTGTGGAGGGATACCGGAACACCCGACAACTGCCAGTCGACCGGTAGCCCTGCAGCTGCAGAGGTGCCAGCACACAATCGTTCCAACGCCGAAGGCAGCGAGCCGTTCTCGAGATCCGGCGGGGTCAGCGCACGAACGAAGCGTCGAGCCTCCTCGAGGTTGCTCGACGCCGTTTCTCGGGCGTGTACAACATGCCTGTTCGCCTCGTCCGGCCGTTCGGGGAGTAGACGTTCGGCCGCGCGGAGCAGCAAGTGGATACTCGACAGCCCCTGAGCCAGGGTGTCGTGGATTTCACGGGCCAGCCGTTCACGTTCGGCGAGAACCCCGGCTTCGTGCTCCGCTGCTGCCAGCTCTCCGCGCGCGGCGGTCAGCTCCTCGATGAGCGTGCGCCGCTGTTCGCTCTCGCGGTAGAGCGCTTCGTAGCCGAGAACGACCGCGATCGCGACTGCGGCACCGAGCGAGGGCCCGACTACTGCCCCGACCTCGAAACCTCCTCGATGCCAGCAGAATCCAGCGATCGCCGTGAGGGTGGTCCACACAACCGCCGTCAGGCCCCACGTCGTCGGCAGGAGATGGAGCTGAAGAAAGAACAACGGGAACGCGAGGTAGACGGCTTCGGGGCTCACCACGAGCAATGCCGTCCACACCATCCCGACCGCCAGTAGCCATCCCGCGGCAGTTGCACCGGAGTGACGCACTCTCGGCCAGGTAGCCCCCACCGCGTACACCACGCCCAGGGCGATCGCGAGCACGATGACCGCAGTCAGGTGCGGTACGCGCTCCTGGACCGCACGTACTACCGACAGCGTGAGCAGTGCCGCCAGCATCAGATGTAAGCACCCGCGGAGGATGCGCATGACAGGGGTGAGCGACGACGGATCCATAACGACGTCCAGGTTATGCGGTTCGCACCCGACCGACATCGGCCAAAAGGTGTAGCGGACGGTGATCCTTCCGACTCGCGAACTGCACTCTCCCGGTCGATGCAAGCGAGCCCAGGCTGGGGCGAGAGTTGAACACAGTTGCCGGATACCTGATTCGGTCGTCCGCAGAGAAAGGCAGAAAACGTGTTCGTCGCCTGGAGAGACCTACGATTCGCCACGGGGCGGTTCGCCCTGATGGGAACCGTCATCGTCCTGATCACGATGTTGGTCGGTCTGTTGTCCGGACTCACTGCGGGCTTGGGCAGAGAAAGCACATCGGCGGTCACCGATCTGCCGGCTGACCATCTGACGTTCTCGGCACCGACGGAACGCAACTCGGTGTCGTTCACCGACAGCACCGTCACCGAATCCACCTGGCAGCAGTGGGCAGCAGTGGATGGGGTGCAGCGAGCGGAACCGCTCGGCATCACGACCACCAAAGCCGAGGCCGGCTCACGCAGCGCCTCGATCTCTGCGTTCGGCGTGCAGCCGGGCTCGACTCTGGCACCGAAATCGGACCTGATCCGCACCGGCAGCGCAGTGCTGTCCACGTCGGCCGCAGAGGAACTGGACGTCGGAATCGGCGAGGACTTCGTGCTCGGTGGACAGCGGCTGACGGTCGCTGCTCTCGACGGCGACGCCTCCTACAGCCACACCCCGGTGATCTTCATGGATTTGGGGGCCTGGCAGACATTGTCCGGTGGAGCCCCCGCAGGCCCACTGCGCGCGACCGTGGTCGGATTGAGTACCGACACCGATGTCGACCTCGCTGCGGCCGACGAACGGATCGGAACACACACGGTGCCCACCGCGGACGCCAAGTCCGCCGTCGGCTCCTACAGCTCGGAAAACGGTTCGCTGCAACTGATGCGCGCGTTCCTGTTCGCGATCTCCGCACTTGTCATCGGGGCGTTCTTCACCGTGTGGACCATCCAACGCAGTGGGGACATCGCAGTTCTCAAGGCTCTCGGAGCATCTACCGCATACCTGCTCCGAGATGCCCTCGGTCAGGCCGTCGTGCTGCTGACCGCCGGCACCGTCGTCGGGACGGGTCTGGCCGCAGGAGTGGGCGCACTCGTCGGCGGCACTGTGCCGTTCGTCCTGGACCCCGGCACCGTGGTGCTACCCGCGCTGATCATCGTCGCCCTCGGCGCAGTCGGCGCGGCTCTGTCCATCAATCGAATTACCTCCGTTGACCCCCTCACTGCACTCGGGAGCGCACGATGAGCCTGCATCTGACCGGTATCACTCTCACCTACCCCGACGGCGACGCCCGGCTCACTGCGTTGGACGGCGTCGATCTGCACGTCGAGAAAGGCACGATGACCGCCGTCATCGGCCCGTCCGGCTCCGGCAAGTCCAGCTTGCTCGCTGTGGCGGCCACACTGATCACCCCTGACAGCGGTCGCGTCGTGATCGACGGAACACCCACTGCCGACATGACCCGTAAAGAGTTGACGACTTTGCGGCGCAACAAGATCGGGACTGTATTTCAACAGCCTAATCTCTTGCCGTCGTTGACCGCCGTGGAGCAACTCCAGGTCATCGCCCACCTCGGTGGTCACTCCCCCCGCGGTGCCGAAATATCCGCACTCACGCTCCTCGACGCTGTCGGCCTCGGCGAGCACGCGCACAAGAGGCCGCATCAACTCTCCGGTGGGCAACGACAGCGGGTCAATATCGCCCGAGCCTTGATGAGCAACCCTGCAGTACTACTGGTCGACGAGCCCACAAGCGCACTCGATCACGAGCGAGGAGCAGCGATTCTCGATTTGATCGCCACCTTGACCCGTACCAACGGCACCGCGACCGTTGTGGTCACCCATGACCGCGCACATCTGTCCGACATGGACGAAGTAGTCGAAATCGTGGATGGGCGGCTGCTCGCCGACGCTCCGTCCAATTGAAGTGGCGAGCCGAAGGACCCTGCCCGCCAACCTCACTCACGAGTGGGCCGGTAGGCAGGGGCCTTCGGCGTTCGATCGGGTTCTGCCGTGTTCAGCAACGGCATCGCTCGGAACTCGACCAGTTCCGACAGCACGACCACACTGGTCGACCGCGCAATCGTGCGAGATTGGTTGAGTACGATCAGAGTTCGCTGCAGATCGTCATGTGAGGCAGCCGCGACCCGGCACAGTACATCACCGGCACCGGTGGTCGCGAAGGCCTCCAGCACGCCGGGTATCTGCTCCAGAACTGCGATGACGTCGCCGAGTGCGCCTTGGGCGATCTCCAACGTGACGAACGCCTGCACCCCGTAACCTGCTGCGGCCAAACCGATCCTCGGCTGATAACCGGTGATGACGCCGCTGTCCTCCAGGCGCTGCAGACGGGCCGACACCGTCGCACGTGCAACACCGAGCGTTCGCGACAGCTCGAGCACGCCGATTCTCGAATTGTCATACAGCGCAGCGAGCATCGCTCGGTCCAACTCGTCCAAAGCGTATTCCACCATGCACCTCCCGTTTGCTATACGAATCGTATAGCAACTCCCCCCTTTAACTGCTCTATCTGTACATCACATACAGGCGGAAGACTGTCGATTGACACCCCCACACCTCAATGTTGGGCTGATCGGAACAGTTCGCCCTCACTCGGATCCAACGGGAGACTTCATGAGCCTCGACAGCATTCTCAACGACGACGAAAGATTGGCCGATCTCGACGCCGATCAGCTTCGACAGCTCGTCGGACTCGTGGAATACGACGACAAGCGAGATCCCTTCCCGGTCAGTGGCTGGGACGCCATCGTGTGGGTCGTCGGCAATGCGACGCAGACCGCGCACTTCTTCCAGTCCGCGTTCGGCATGGAGCTCGTTGCCTACTCGGGCCCGACAACGGGCCAACGTGACCACCACGCGTACGTACTCAAGTCGGGCGCAGTGCGCTTCGTCATCAAGGGAGCCGTCGACCCCGACAGCGAACTGGTGGCACACCATACGCGCCACGGCGACGGCGTCATCGACATCTCGCTGGCCGTACCGGATGTGGATCGATGCATCGAACATGCGCGGGCCCAGGGCGCGCGAGTACTGCAAGAGCCGACCGACATCTCCGACGAGCACGGCACAGTCCGCACCGCGGCCATCGCGACCTACGGCGACACCCGGCACACGTTGGTCGACCGCTCCCGCTACACCGGCACCTACCTCCCCGGCTACGTAACGCGGACGTCGACGTTGCAGCGACCGGAAGGCGCTCCCAAGCGCATCTTCCAGGCTCTCGATCACGTGGTCGGCAATGTCGAGCTCGGCAAGATGGACGAGTGGGTCGACTTCTACCACCGCGTCATGGGTTTCACGAACATGGCCGAGTTCGTCGGGGCCGATATCGCCACCGATTACTCCGCCTTGATGAGCAAGGTCGTCTCCAACGGCAACCACCGAGTGAAGTTCCCGCTGAACGAGCCGGCCATCGCCAAGAAGCGCTCACAGATCGACGAGTACCTGGATTTCTACCGCGGCCCGGGCGCACAGCATCTGGCGCTGGCGACCAACGACATTCTGTCTTCGGTCGATGCGCTCCGCGCGGCGGGCGTCGAATTTCTCGCCACTCCTGATTCGTACTACGAGGATCCCGCACTGCGAGCCCGTATCGGTAACGTCCGAGTGCCGATCGAAGAGTTGCAGAAGCGCGGGATTCTGGTCGACCGAGACGAGGACGGCTACCTGCTGCAGATCTTCACCAAGCCGCTGGTCGATCGCCCGACGGTGTTCTTCGAGCTCATCGAACGCCACGGCTCGCTCGGCTTCGGCATCGGCAACTTCAAGGCACTGTTCGAGGCCATCGAACGTGAGCAGGACGCTCGCGGCAACTTCTGACTCGAGATCTGTTCGACGCCGCCCACTGTCAGCGTTCGGTGGGCGGCGCAGTTCGTCCCAGACCACCTCGGTCCTCGTCGAAGATCAACCACGTGCGCGTCGCCCGGACGCCGTCGAGCGACTGCAGGCCCTCCAGCACCACTTGCCGCAAACTCTCGTTGTCGGGAGTCCTGATGAGTACCAGCACGTCGAAATCGCCACCGAGCAAACTGAAGTGGTCTACGAACTCCATCGACCGCAAACCCTCGGACACACTGCGCCACGAATCCTGACGGATGGACAACGCGATGAACGCGGAGGTCCCTAGCCCGGACGCCCCGTGATCGACCTGAACGGTGAATCGCTCGATGACACCGGAATCCTTCAGTCGGTCGACGCGCGTATAGGTATGTGCACGAGAGAGATTCAACCGATCGGCCAGCACCCGCATCGAGACCCGTCCATCCGAGGTCAGCTCGGCGAGGATGCGACGATCCGTGTCGTCCAATTCCACACGTCTCGAGACGTCGTCCATTCGTCCGCTCCTACCTGGTGGTTCATTGAGCCGATCGGACACATTTCATGTCTGAGCCGAAATCGGCAGCCATATGTCTGCAATTCTACGACGATCAGACTTCTTCCTCACCGAACCGGCCAGAATCGCCGCACAAGCCGATTTCAGGAGAGTGCGACATGACGACCGTCGAGAAGGTTCCGGCAACGTCCTACCAACAGTTCATGCCTGCCGACCGTCCCGTGCAATATCTCGCACCCGATGGGACGGGCGTGGACAGTGCCGCCCGCTACGCACACCCGTCGAACGAGCGCCTGCTCGAGATGTACCGCTCGATGGTCCACGGTCGCCGATTCGACCAGCAGGCAACGGCATTGACCAAGCAGGGACGGCTCGCAGTCTATCCGTCCTCGCGCGGACAGGAGGCGTGTCAGATCGCCGCCGCCTTGTGCCTGGGTGAGCAGGACTGGATGTTCCCGACGTACCGTGACTCGATGGCTCTCGCGGCGCGAGGCGTCGACCAGGTGGAGTTGCTCGGCATGCTCGCCGGCTACTGGCACTGCGGCTACGACCCGACCGCCTACAAGGTCGCTCCCCAATGCACTCCTCTGGCAACACAATTGCTGCACGCGACCGGCTTCGCATACGCCGAGGCCAAGCAGGGTCGAGACACCATCGCCCTCGCGTTCTGCGGCGACGGAGCCACCAGTGAGGGCGATTTCCACGAGGCCCTCAACTTCGCCGCGGTGTTCCGGGCCCCGGTCATCTTTCTGGTGCAGAACAATGGCTTCGCGATAAGCGTTCCCCTGGCTCGCCAGACTGCGGCTCCGTCGCTGTCGCACAAGGGAGTCGGCTACGGCATCGGTAGCGAGCAGGTGGACGGCAACGACCCGATCGCCATGATGGCCGTGATGGATGAGGCCGTGAAGTACGTCAGAGCAGGCAAGGGACCGGTGGTCGTCGAAGCGCACACCTACCGCATGGATGCCCACACGAACGCCGACGACGCCACTCGTTACCGCAAGGCAGACGAGGTCGAGGGATGGTTGGCCCGAGATCCACTCTCGCGCCTCGATTCCTACCTCGAAGCCCAGGGTCTGCTCACCGACGAGCTGCGCGAGCAGATGACGGTATCGGCCGACGCCGACGCCGCGGCACTTCGAGCAGGCATGAACGTCGACCAGGACGTCGACCCCGAGGACCTGTTCCGATTCGTCTACTCCTCCCCCACCCCCGGCCTGACCGAACAACGCAATCAGGTCGCCGCCGAAATCGCAGCAGGAGAACTGTCATGACCACGATGACCATGGCCGGAGCACTCAACGCCGCACTGCGCGACGCGTTGACCGAGGACGAGAAGGTCGTCGTCTTCGGCGAGGACGTCGGCACGCTCGGCGGCGTCTTTCGCGTCACCGACGGACTGACCCGAGACTTCGGTGACGATCGCTGCTTCGACACCCCGCTCGCGGAGTCTGGCATTGTCGGATTCGCGATCGGGATGGCGATGTCGGGCTACAAGCCCGTCGTCGAGATGCAGTTCGACGCCTTTGCCTACCCGGCTTTCGAGCAGATCGTGTCGCATGTTGCGAAGCTGCGCAACAGAACTCGCGGATCACTCACCGCGCCGATGGTCATTCGCATCCCGTTCGCGGGAGGTATCGGCGGCGTCGAGCATCACTGCGACTCGTCCGAGGCCTACTACGCCCACACCCCGGGCCTGAAGGTGGTCTCCCCGTCCACCGTCGCCGACGCCTACTCCCTGATGCGCGACGCCATCGCGGACCCGGACCCGGTGATCTTCCTCGAGCCGAAGCGGCTGTACTTCTCCAAGGACGACATCGAGCTGACCAAGACCGAGCCGATCGGCACCGCCGTCGTGCGCCGTGCCGGTACCGACGTCACGCTTCTCGCCTACGGACCCACTGTGTCCGTGGCCATGCAGGCCGCGGACTTTGCGGCGGAGGACGGCCGAAGCGTCGAGGTCATCGATCTGCGTTCGCTCAATCCGTTCGACGACGAGACCGTCGCGGTCTCGGTACGTAAGACCGGACGGTGCATCGTGATTCAGGAAGCACAGGGCTTCTCCGGCGTCGCGGCGGAGATCGCGTCGCGGGTATCCGAGCGTTGCTTCCATCACCTGCACGCTCCGGTTCTGCGGGTCACCGGTCTCGACATCCCTTACCCCGCACCGAAACTGGAGCACTTCCACCTCCCGTCCGCCGACCGTGTTCTCGACGCCATGGACCGTCTGCAGTGGAACGATGCTCCCGACCTCAGCAAGGCGGTCACGGTATGAGCATGCAGGTATTCCTGCTCCCCGACCTCGGCGAAGGACTGACCGAGGCCGAGATTGTCGAGTGGAAGGTCAAGCCCGGCGACACCGTCACCATCGATCAGGTCGTCGTCGAAGTGGAGACAGCGAAGGCGTCCGTGGAGGTGCCCTGCCCCTTCGAGGGCGTTGTCGGTGAACTGCACGCGGCCGAGGGCACCTCACTCGCCGTCGGCGCTCCGCTGATCAGCATCAACGGCGGTGCCGTCGCCGATGTGTCCGCTGCCCATGAGCGTTACCGCGAAGAGGAGAAAGCCGGCTCGGGAAATGTGCTGATCGGCTACGGCACGGGGCACGGTCCCACCGGCCGTCGCAAACGTGCTTCGCAGCGGCAGAGTGCGGCTTCGCCGCAAATGAGCGGAAACGCGACCCAGGCTACGCATAGGAGCGGAGCCTACGGAGCGACCAGCGAACAGAGCCACTCACATGCACCGAAGGTGCTCTCCCCCATCGTTCGGAGCATGGCGCTGCAGGGCGGACTCGATCTGGCGAGTATCGATACCGCCGGCGGCCACGGAGTGATCACCCGCGCGGACGTCGAGCGAGCCTTGGCCGGTGCGACCGTTGCGTCCTCGCCGGAGGGCGTCACGCGAATCCCGATCACCGGGATTCGTAAGACCATCGCCGACAAACTCTCTCGCAGTCGTGCGGAAATACCCGAGGCGACCGTCTGGGTCGACGTCGACGCGACGGCTCTGCTGCAAGCCCGATGCGACCTCGACGCCTCCATCGACGGCGTGAAGGTGACGCTGTTGGCGGTCCTCGCCAAACTGACGATGATCGCGCTATCCAAGTTCCCCGAGCTCAACAGCACGGTCGACACCGCCGCCGGCGAGATCCTGCGGTACGAGAACGTCGGACTCGGCATCGCCGCACAGACGGGTCGTGGACTGATGGTTCCTGTTGTGCCGCAGGCCGACAAGGCCGATCTGAAGGAACTCTCCGAGCGGTTGGCCGAGCTGACGGAGCTGGCGCGAACCGGCTCCCTGCCCGCAGCCCGGCTGAGCGGCGGAACGTTCACCCTCAACAACTACGGCGTGTTCGGGGTCGACGGCTCGGCTGCGATCATCAACCATCCCGAGGCCGCGATCTTGGGCATCGGACGCATCATCGACCGCCCGTGGGTGGTCGACGGCCAATTGGCCGTCCGCAAGATCGCGCAGTTGTCGTTGGCGTTCGATCACCGTGTGTGCGACGGCGGAGTGGCAGGCGGGTTCCTGCGCACTGTGGCCGATTTCGTCGAGAACCCCGTCGTAGCATTGGGATCCGTCCGATGAGTGACGTGGACGTTCTCATCCTCGGTGGTGGATCAGGCGGGTACTCCTGCGCCCTGCGGGCCGAACAGCTCGGCCTGTCCGTGGCATTGATCGAGGAGGACAAGCTCGGCGGCACCTGCCTGCACCGCGGATGTATCCCCACCAAGGCTCTGCTGCACACGGCCGAGGTTGCCGATGCGGTGCGCGGGGCTGCTCATGTCGGCGTCACCGCATCGTTCACTGGTGTGGACATGCCTGCGGCACTGGACTATCAGCGCAGCGTGGTCGCCGGCCTGTACAGCGGGCTGCAAGGTCTGTTGAAGCGACCGGGTATCGAGATCGTGTCCGGCCGTGGACAAGTGGCCGGTCCTCGCACAGTCGAGGTGGAGGGTCGACGCATCACCGGGGCCTCACTGGTTCTCGCGACCGGATCGTATTCGCGCACCATCCCCGGTATCGAACTGGGACCTCGCGTTCTCACCAGCGACGACGCATTGGCGCTCGACCGTATCCCCGAGTCTGTCGTCGTACTGGGCGGCGGAGTCATCGGTATCGAATTCGCCAGCATCTGGGCCTCTTTCGGTGCTCAGGTCACCGTCGTCGAGGCCCTCGATCGTATCGTTCCGGGCGAAGACGAATGGTCGTCGAAGCAGTTGACCAAGGCATTACGCAAGCGCGGCATCGAGATTCGTACCGGCACCAAGGTCGAGACCGTCACCGAATCTCCCGACGACGTCGTGGTGGCATTGTCATCCGGTGACACCCTCACCGCCGATCTTGTCCTGGTGTCCGTCGGCCGTGGACCTCGCACCGACGGTCTCGGCCTGGCCGAGCAGGGCATCGCCACCGAACGTGGCTTCGTCACCGTCGACGACAACCTCCTCACCACCACGGACGGTGTCTACGCCGTCGGCGACATCGTGGCGGGGTATCAGTTGGCTCATCGCGGTTTTCAGCACGGCATGTACGTCGCCGAGCACATTGCCGGACTCGCGCCGGCACGCATCGACGGTGATCTCGTTCCGCGCGTGACCTATTCACATCCCGAAGTCGCGTCGGTCGGTCTCACTGAGAAGGCCGCGGAGCAGAAGTACGGCACCGTGACCTCGGTGGTCTACGACCTCGGCGGCAACGGCAAGAGCCGAATCCTTGCCACCGCAGGTGGAGTCAAGGTGATTCGTGCACGCGACGACGGTCCTGTCGTCGGTGTCCACCTCGTCGGTGACCGCGTAGGCGAGCTGATCGGCGAGGCACAACTCGCGGTGGCATGGGAAGCACTGCCATCGGAGGTCGGTAGCTTCGTGCATGCCCACCCCACGCAGAACGAGGCACTCGGTGAAGCGATGATGGCGCTGTCGGGGCAGCCGCTGCACGCGCACAGCTGATCACGATGACGTCGCCGCAGACAGGGTGTCCATATTCGACGATTGCAGCAGGGTTCCCTTCACAGGGTTGGTCGGCGAAGGCGTCGTAGTGATTGACGATGTTCATGCTGTGCATTCGGCTTGTCGGGGCAGCCGGAGTCGAACCGGCAGTGGCCGAGGCGAGGCTCGGGTGGTGCGCCGCCTACGTGCCCCGCTGAGGTGCACGGGTAATGATCACCAGGGCGCTGATTGTCAGCGCGAAGCCGATGAGAGCGGGCACAGTCATCGCGGTTCCGTTGATCAGGTAGTCGAAGATTGCTGTGATGCCCGGAACGGTGAAGAACAAGCTGGTGACCGCGATTTCGCTCCGTGACCGGACCATGAGGTACAGCAGTGCTGTGGCACCGATGCTGACGACGACAATCATCCAGGCGGCCGACCCGACGAAGGCTGCACCGGGCTCCCAGCGGCCCACTCCGAAAATTGACAACAGCAGGGCGAAAACGATTGCGCTGAGTGTGGATTGAATGGCCAGTGCAGCCCATAGTCCCGCGGAGGAGCTACTCCGTGACTGCGCCATGGTTCCTGCAGTGATCGCTGCGAGTGCACCTACCGCTGCGATGACACCTCCGGCGGTGTTGAACCCAGCATGCAGGTCGGCACCGACGGCCAGGGCGACACCTGCCACGCCGAGGGCAAGTGCCACCCATGTACGAATACTGCGTGCGCCGACTGCTGCTGCTGTCAGCAGTGGCTGGGCCGAGACAATCAGTGCGAGAAGTCCAGGGCTGATTCCGCGGTCGAGCGCGATGAAGAAGGCACCCTGATAGGCCACCTGCATCAGTAGGCCGACGCCGGCCATGCGCGCCCAGGCTCGCCTGGATGTGGGGAGTGCGTCGCGTACGACGCCCCAGATCGTCCAGGCGATCAGTGCGCATCCCGCCGCCCGCACTGCCAGGAAGGCTTGGGGTGAGACTTCGGCGAGCCCGAACGGAGTCGCGATGGCACCCGAGGACCACGCGAGCACGAACAGCACCGGCATCATTGTCGCCGGTGCTGTCCGGTGCCGAGTGTCGCGCTTTCGGGCGGCGACCGCCGGCTTCTCGGTGTTGGTGCTCACTGGTCTGATGTAGCCCAGTCGTTGATCGAGAACCGTTCTGACAAGGCGCGGGCGTCGATCATGTATCCGGCCACCAAGTCGGCTTTAGCCGCCAGGAGTTCGTCGCCGGAGTCTCGGCAGATCGTCGACAACCACGTATAGGTGCGTTCGGCCGGGACGTCGTACTCGTAGTGGACCTTGGACAGCAGGAACAAGATGTCCTTGAAGTTGCGTCGATCGACGATGGAGGACAATGCCAGCAGCTGCTGCTGGTGTTCTTCGGTGAAGGGCGCGCGATCGCGTATTTCCGGTTCGATGTCGGCGCGGTAGGTCGATCGATCGGCGAAGATCGATGCTTCGTCGCGTGGGCCGTCGAAAACGAAGTCCACGCAAAGAGATTGGCGTGATTCGGTGGAGAAGTTGACCGCAGCGTGGACCGCCGCAGCGTCGAGGTACCAGAGCTCACCCGGCCGCATGCGGATGACGGTGTCATCGTCGGAGTGCAGTGCCTGCGGATTGTCCTCGAGGACCATGAAGGTCCGAAAGTAGCTGTCGTTGTCGCGGTCGAGCTCGACGAAGTCCCTGTGCGGAACGACCATGGCGTCGACGAGGTTTCGGGCGCGGACCATCTTCACCTTGTCGCGGTCGAAGACGGTATCGACGAGTTCGGTGAGGTACGGCACACGTTGTCCGTGCTCGGTCACCAGAGCCGACCCGTTGATGTCGCGGTATCCGGTGTCATCCCGGGCTCCGGTGGCGTTGGCCAGGGACAGATTCTTCCAATAGCCCGACGAGAATTCGTCGTATTCTTCCTCGACCCGGGGAACAGACGCCAAGTAATCCAGATCCGGTCCGAGTCGATGCTGATCGAGATCTATACGGGCGATGATGTGCGAGCGCATGCGGTTGAGGCCTCCCCAGAAACGTAACAACAGAACGTGTGGTTCGTCCTTCAGCGTGCACTCCGCGGAGGATTTGCGAAACAGGCTTCTACGCATGCGGTATACGCAGAACGTATAGTCGAGGCGTGCCCGTTGAGATTCGACATTTGCGCATCCTGCTCGCAGTCGTCGACGCGGGAAGCATGAGCCGCGCCGCCGAAAAACTAGGTGTTACTCAACCGTCGGTGACGCGCGCGATGAGCGAACTGGAACAGCAGCTCGGCACCGAACTGCTCGACCGGGCAGGCAGACGAGCTACCCCGACCGCCGCCGGTCGACAGTTCACGACAACCGCACGTCGGATCGTTGCCGACTTCGACAGCGCAATGAGCACCCCGTTCCAGTCGCCGACCCTCCGCATCGCGTACTCGTGGGCCGCCCTCACGCCTGCGGTCGAACGTATTCTGCGCACCTGGAACGGCAAATCGCGCAGCCACAGTGTGGAATTGGTGCGTTTCGGTTCGCCGTTGTCCGCGTTGAGCACCTCGGCTGCAGACCTCGCACTCATTCGTGAATGGACGGCTCAGCCCGGCTATCGACACATTGTCATCGACGAGGAGCCCCGAGTGGCCGCGGTGTCGAGTGATGATCCGCTCGCCGCGGAGACGGCTATCGCCTTCACCGATCTCGCTGAATACGGTCTGGTCCTGAACACCAACAGCGGCACCACTCCGGATGACCTGTGGGGCCATTCCCGCAACCGGCGCCGTGACAGAACGACGACCGACGTCGAAGACTGGGTCACCACAATTGCCACAACACCCGGAGTATTCGGCCTAACGCCATCGTCGACGGCCGACTTCTACCGACACCCCGCTCTGACCTACCTCACGCTGCGCGGCGCACCGCCCGTGACATCATCGTTGATCTGGCTCGACGACCGCACAGCCTCTGTTGCCGCGTTCGCCGAACACGCCCTCAACCAGACCGGCCGCAACTGATTTCGCCCATGACCTCGTCGGGGAGTATGCGGCCTTGGACCATCCATGCTGTGATCGATGTCGTCCAACACACCGAACCCGTCGCTATCGGTCTTGTTCACATACGACGAAAGCCCAGGAACCACTATGGTTTCGGGGCTTTCGTCACAGACAACTCAGACGTTCAGATCCTCGTCCCTACGGTTCTTGATTCGTGAGGTCGCAACGAAGGAGATCGCGGCCAAGATCATCAGATAGATCGAGATGGACATCGAGGTGCCGGTTCCCTTGAACAGTGCCTCGGAGATCGTCGGGACGAAGGCCCCACCGAGCACCGTGCCGATTGCGTAGCCGATGGACGCACCACTGAATCGGACTGCAGCCGGGAACATCTCGGCGTACAGGGCCGGCTGCGGTCCGTAGGACAACCCGAGTCCGACGGCGAAGAGACCGAGGGCCACGTAGATCCAGTGCAACTCACCGGTGTCGACGAGCAGGAAAAACGGGATGGCGCACAACACCATTGCCGCGTTTCCGAGGTTCATGATGGTGGTGCGGGCGTAGCGATCGGACAGATGCGCGCCGAGGAGGGTGAAGATTCCCCACACGATGGCCGCGAACAGGCTGGCCACCAACACGTCCACGCGAGCGAGTCCGTGTTCCCTCGTCGAGTACGCAACGATGAATCCGCCCACGATGATGTAGCCGTTGCCGTTGGTGCCGATGAACGACAGCGCGGCCAGCATGACCTGCTTCTTGTTGGTACGCCACAGTGCACGAACCGGAGTGTGGTTGCGCTCCTTGCGTTCTGCGAGCTCCTTGAACACCGGAGTCTCCTCGACCCGGCGGCGGATGTAGAAACCGACGAGAATGAGCACGAAGCTGATGAGGAACGGAATGCGCCAGCCCCAGGCCTCGAACTGCTCTTCGCTGAGCAAACCGGTGCACAGTGCCAGTGTTCCGACCGCGATGAGCATGCCGAGCGGAACACCCATCTGGGTTGCTGCGCCGTAGATTCCGCGCTTACCCTTCGGAGCGTGCTCGACGGCCATCAGCGCAGCGCCGCCCCACTCGCCGCCGGTGGAGAATCCCTGCAGGATGCGCAGCACGATCAGAATGATCGGAGCCCAGATACCGATGGTGGCGTAGGTGGGGAGCAGACCCATACCGACGGTGGCCGCACCCATCAGGGTGAGCGTGGCGATGAGGACCTTCTTTCGGCCGATCTTGTCACCGAAGTAGCCGGCGACGATGGCCCCGAGAGGACGGAAGACGAAGCTGATACCGATGGTCACGTAGGCGACCAGCTGTCCGGACGAGCCCATGGGCGCGAAGAACAGCTGAGCGAAGATCAGCGACGCGGCCTGCGCGTAGATGAAGAAGTCGTACCACTCGACGGTGGTTCCGACCATGCTGGCCATCGCGGCGCGGCGATGCTCACGCGACACCCCGGTGGGCGTCTCGACCTGTGTTGTCATCGACGATCTCGTTTCGTTCGGGCTCCGACGCTCGGGCATCGAGCGGCAGTTCGGAGTGGTGTGGGGCGGGGTTGCGATGGGTGAAGGACGGCAACTATGCGCAAGCGCAGAACCGGATAAAACTCACCGTCCATTCGGTCGGTAATTACTGTGACCGGCGCCACCGTAGTTTGTCAAGGTGCTCGCGTACATAACAAGGCGATGGACGCACTTCGTCGGAAACTACCGATCGAAGCCTCGCGCTTCGTCCGAAACGACGCAGACATCGGTAGTGACGCCGGTCATACTCGAACTCATGGCTGCATCCACGTCGACTCTCGCTCAGCACTCTCCGGTCATCGACGAACTGACGCGCGCCCTCGGTGTCGACGCCGTGGTGACCGACCCCGACATTCTCGCCAGTTACCGGCACGACGCCGCAGCTCTGTGCGAATCCACCCTGCCGCTGGTGGCGGTACTGCCGACCACGGAATCGGACGTGCAGGCCGTCATGGAAATCGCGTCGGCACACCGTATTCCCGTTGTGCCGCAGGGAGCATTGACCGGCCTGGCGGGAGCCGCGAACGCCAGCGTCGGAGCCATCGCCCTCAACACCCGACGCATGAACAAGATCGTCGAGTTGGACGTCGTCAACCGCACGGCCGTCGTGCAACCCGGTGTGAGCAACAAAGAGTTGAAAGATGCTGCCTTGCAGCAGGGACTCACGTACCTCCCCGACCCGTCCAGCTGGGAGGCGTCGACGATCGGCGGCAACATCGCCACCAATGCCGGCGGCCTGTGCTGCGTGAAGTACGGCGTCACAGCACGATTCGTCCGTGGGCTGCGCGTCGTACTCGCCGACGGCAGGGCGACCTTCGTCGGTCGACGCACCGTCAAGGGCGTGGCCGGGCTCGCTCTGGCGGATCTGTTCGTCGGATCGGAAGGAACCCTCGGCATCATCACCGAGGCCACCGTCGGCCTCGACTTCCCCAGCGCTACACCACTCACGATGGCTGCGACCTTCCCGTCCACTGTCGCTGCAGGAGAGGCAGTGTCGCGGATTCGTGCAGCGGGCATCACCCCGAGCCTGTTCGAGCTGTTGGACCGCACCACCATCGCCGCGATCGACGCCTACGCCCGGATGGACTTCGGCACCGACGCCGCGGCGGTGCTGATCGCGCAGTCCGACATCGGCGACGGCGCAGTGCAGGAGCTCGAGGCCATAGCCGCGCTGTGCACCGCATCCGGCGCGGTGGACGTAGCCGTCGCCGAGGACGAGGTCGAGTCGGAGCAACTGGTTCAAGCACGTCGGCTGGCGTACCCGGCGCTCGAGCGTCTCGGTTCACCGTTGGTCGACGATGTGTCCGTTCCTATTTCGCATCTGGCCGCAATGATCGATGAGGTCGGAAGAGTCGCCGACCGCATCGGCCTCGTCATCGGCGTCGTCGGCCACGCCGGTGACGGCAACATTCATCCGACGGTCATCGTCGACCCCATCGATCCAGCGTCGTTGGCCAAGGCACACCGCGCGTTCGACGAGATCGCGGCCTTCGCACTCTCGCTCGGCGGAACCATCACCGGTGAGCACGGCGTCGGTCTGCTCAAGCGCGATCTACTCGAGACCGAACTCGATCCTGTCGCAGCCGAACTGCAGCGTGGCATCAAGGAATTGCTCGACCCGCACTACCTACTCAACCCCGGTAAGGTCCTCACCGCCCGGCCCTGAGCCGGAGCGACATCCACACAAGCAATCGGGTATCGGGATCATCGAGATCGAGATCGAAGAGTTCCTTCGTCCGCCGCAGACGGTAGCGAAAGGTGTTGGCGTGCAGATACAGCGATGCCGACGCTGCGGCGACATTGGATTCGTGTGCGAGTAGCGCCAGTACCGTTGCGCCGTAGTCGGTACCTTCGGTAGCGTCGTAGGAGAGCATCCGTTCGACGGCAGGAATCGCGAGCGACACGTCCGTGAGCGCGTCGGTTGCCCTGTTCAGGGTGACAGGTATCCGGCTATGCTCGAATGTCGTGGTGTGCGAACCCTTCTCGATCGCATCCAGGACCCAGTGCGCGTGGCTACGCGCCACCGCAGGCCGAGCATGCGGCCCGCCGACGGCGAATGTCACCGGCACACCGAATGCCACCTCCGCCCGCCGTCGGACGCCCTCGGCTTCCTCGGCGACACCACCGTCGTCGTCCCTCGCCACGACGAAGAACACGACGTGATCGTCGACGACGAACCCGGAATCCGTATCACCGCCGAACGTGAGTTCCAACAGACCCCCGAGCTGCACGAGCAGGGTCTCCGGTTGCGCAGAGTCCACCTTCGCTGCCACTACCGCGAAGCGGCTACCGGGCGAGGTGACGACGGTGGGATCGGTCAACAACGCACGTGCCCTGGGGTTACCAGGCTCGGCCGGACGACGTCGAGCGAGGAGCAGTGGCACCGCAGCAGCGGCTGCGCGAGTCAACGCGGTGACCGCGCCGCGATCGGGTGGGCCGGACGGAGCCGTGGAGACGATGCACCAGATCGAGCCGAGGTACTCACCGTCCACCGAGACGGCCACCGCCAGTCGCGGTAGCGCGCCAGGAACGTCGACCACATGGACCGTCGAACTTCCCCGAAAGAGCGGATCGATGTGGTGCACCATGTAGCGGGCCGGGACCTGCTTGCCCAGAATCCCGTCGCGCCGCACGTCGTCGATCGGCTGCCCTGGAACGGATGAATACGCAACGACGTAGCCCTGCGGATCCATCACCGACACTGCACCGCCCACTGCCGTGGCAGTTGCGTCTGCCAGTGCCGAGAGGTCTGCAGTGGTCACCGATTCACAGTACTTTCATGTGCTGCACCCTCAGCGCGCTATGGTGCGACTGTCACCTCGGAATTCGGCGATCAGCTCACCTCGGCACGTCACCGACACGTCGTACAGACCGTTGCGGCCGAACCTCGCTCGTTCGACGGCGTCTGCGACCAGGACGTCGCCGGTCTTCGTCGGACGGAGATAGCGGATGTCACAGCGGGCCGCGACGGCCGAGTCCTCGTGCGAGTTGCAGGCCATCGCGAACGTGGTGTCCGCCAACAGGAACACGTAGCCGCCGTGGGTGATGGCATAGCCGTTGACCATGTCCTCGGTCACGACCATGGACATTCGCGCGTGGCCGGGTGACAGCTCGATCAATTCGATGCCGAGCTTGCGCGACGCGGCGTCGACCTCGAACATCTCGCGGGCGATAGGCGAATCTGTCACGGCTGCAACACCGACTGCTCGTTCTGGGTGAACATCGTGACGCCTCCGGTCGCGAAGTTGCGCAGATCCTTGCCTGCGGCCTTCATCTCGGGCGAGGCCAATCCTGCCTTCAGCGATGCCTCGTCCACGAAGTACAGGCTGGCGATCGCGTAGTACGGCGGTGGCGCATCGTCGAGCGAATCCAGCGTGCCCCAGGTGAAGTCGATCAGACCGGGGACAGCCCGAGCAAGGGGCACGTGCACCTCGGCGTAGTGACGATCGAATGCGGCAGGATCCTCGGGCATTCCGTAACAGACGGCTACTCGCACGCTCATGACGCGGCCTCGGGCTTCGCGACGAGAGTGAGTACGTCGTACGTCGCGACGGGGTCACCGTCCTGGTTGACGACCACTGCGTCCCATCGCACCTCGCCGTAGTCGGCGCTCTGACGCGGGGTGATGAGCTTGGCCGTCAACGTGACCGTCAACGAATCCTCGGCCTTGACGGGCGTCAGGAAACGCAGACTGTCGACGCCGAAGTTCGCCAGGACGGGGCCCGGTGCGGGGTCGACGAACAGCCCTGCGGCAAGCGAGACCACCAGGTAGCCGTGCGCCACGATGCCGCCGAACAGCGGATTGGCCGCTGCCGCTTCGGGATCGGTGTGCGCATAGAAGGTATCGCCGGTGAACTCGGCGAAATGATCGATGTCCGCACGCGTGACCTGTCGTGGTCCACCGACGATGGTGTCACCGAGCTTCAGCTCGCCCAGATTCTTGCGGAACGGATGCACATCGCCGGTGATGCGCGCAGAACCGGCCACCCACTTGTTGCCCACCGCAGTCAGAACGTCCGGTGTTCCCTGAATTGCGGTGCGCTGCATGTGGTGCAGCACGCCGCGGATACCGCCGAGTTCTTCACCGCCGCCGGCCCGTCCGGGTCCGCCGTGCACCAGTACCGGCAACGGCGAGCCGTGGCCGGTCGATTCCTTGGCGTCCTCGGAGTTCAGGACCAGGATGCGTCCGTGGTACGGCGCGCTGCCCAGCACGATCTCGCGCGCGATGGCCGAGTCCTTGGTCACCAGAGATGCGACCAGAGAACCCTTTCCGCGGGCGACCAGATCAAGCAGGTCTGCGGTGCTCTCGTAACCGATGACGGTCGAGACGGGACCGAACGCCTCGATCTCGTGCGGTTCGGATGCGGTCTTGTCGCCGGCCTTCAGCAGCACCGGTGCCATGAACGCGCCGGGCCGCGAATCCACGGCGTCCGGATCACCGAAGACGACCGTTGCCGACTTGGTCAGTCCACGAATGGATTTGAGCACCTCGTCGCGCTGATCGATGCTGGCGAGCGCACCCATGGTGACGCCCTCGTCGGCCGGATCACCGACAACGACCTTCTCCAGCTTCGCCTTCAGCGCCTCGATGACGGGCTCGACCGAGTCCTGCGGAACCAGCACACGCCGGATCGCCGTGCACTTCTGACCGGCCTTCGACGTCATCTCGGTGAAGACACCCTTGACGAAGAGATCGAACTCTGGATCGCTCTGTGCCACATCCGAACCCAAGATGGACGCATTGAGAGAATCCGCCTCGGCCGTGAAGTGCAGTCCCTCGCCGACGACGTTGGGGTGTGAGCGCAGGGTCGCAGCGGTATCGGCGGATCCGGTGAAGGCCACCGAGTCCTGGCCGCCGAGGTGGTCGAGCACTCCTCGGGCGCTGCCACACAGCAGCTGCACCGAACCCTCGGGCAGCAACCCCGACTCGATGATCCGTCTGAACACCAGCTCGGTGAGATATGCAGTTTGGCTGGCGGGCTTGACGATCGACGGCACTCCCGCGATGAACGCGGGGGCCAGCTTCTCGAGGAAGCCCCAGACGGGGAAGTTGAACGCATTGATCTGCACGGCGACACCGCGCCGGGAGGTGTAGATGTGCTGACCGAGGAAGGTGCCCTTCTTACCGAGTTGCTCGATCGCACCGTCGAGATAGACCGTCTCGTTGGGGAGTTCGCGTCGGGCCTTGCTCGCGTAGCTCAGCACGGTTCCGAAACCGCCGTCGATGTCGACGCCGGAATCGCGGGTGGTGGCTCCGGTGTGCCGGGAGAGTTGGTAGAACTCCTCCTTGCCGGCCAGCAGTGTCAGGCCCAACTGCTTGAGCAGCGCAGCGCGTTCGTGGAACGTCAGTGCCGCGAGCGCGGGCCCTCCGACGGTGCGGGCGTAGTCCACCATGCCTGCGACATCCAGACCGCTGGACGACACCCGGGCGATCTCGCTGCCGTCGACGGCGCTCAGCAGCGGTGCTCCCTCATCGGTTGCGGAATACCACGTGCCCTGGGCATAGCTTTCCAGAAGTCTGCTCACAACGCCTCCATCTCACCGTACGTTCGGTCGGTAATTACCATCGCCGTCGAACGCCGAGATGTCAAGACTCGTTCTGCTACGTGCGACGCAACCCGTCGAAGGTCAGCGCCACCACCGCGTCGGCCAATTCCTCCACGGATCCGCCGGTGCGCGGGCGGTACCACTCGATGAGCGAGTTGACCGTGCCGAACACCAGCTTCGACGCCAGCGCCGGGTCGACACCGGGACGCAGGTCGCCTTCTTCGGCCGCGGCCACCACGAGCCCGGTGACGAACGAGTCGAATTCGCGTCGACGCGCGAGGGCCCGGCGCTCGACGTCGGTGTTGCCTCGCACGCGGAGCAATAGCGTCACGTAGGGCAGTTCCGCGCACAGGATGTCCACGCTGCGTCGCACCAGGTATTCGAGGCGGTCGATGTATCGCCCGGTCGTGGCCCGATCCTCGGTCGTGACGGCGAACAGGGCATTGAGAGCCCGCGACAGCGCAAGTTCGAGCAACTCGGACTTGCCGGACACGTGGTGATAGATCGAGGACTTGGTGATGCCGAGCCGCTTCGCCAGAACCTCCATGCTGGTTCCGTCGTATCCACGGTCGTTGAAGACCTTGACCGCCACGGCCAAGAGCGAGTCCAGGTCGTATCCCGGCCGCCCTGGCTGTCCGGTCTTGCGCGGCGCGCGTGCGGTTGTCATTGCCACATCTTCTCAGTCGACGCCCGATTCCACAGCACCGTGGGCAGCAAACCTTGCCAAACGACCGAATGTTCGGTTATTAATGACGCAACCGTACGAAGGAGATCTCCAGTGGGCGAAGTATTTCTCGTTGCCGGCGCACGCACCCCGCACGGACGCTATGGCGGAGCCCTTGCCTCGGTGCGTCCCGACGACCTGGCCGGGCTGGTCGTCGCCGAGGCGGTCCGGCGAGCGGGTGTGCCCGTCGACCGGATCGATGAAGTGATTCTGGGCGCCGCGAACCAGGCAGGCGAGGACAATCGAGACGTAGCGAGAATGGCGGTTCTGCTCGCAGGACTCCCCAACACGGTGCCGGGTTACACCGTCAATCGCCTGTGCGCGAGCGGACTGACGGCAGTGGCCAACGCCGCGAGCACCATTCGTAGCGGCGAGGCCGACATCATCGTCGCCGGTGGTGTCGAGTCGATGACCCGCGCACCCTGGGTCATGGCCAAGCCGGGAACCGCGTGGGCCAAGCCGGGCGAGATCTTCGATACCTCCCTCGGCTGGCGCTTCACCAATCCGACCTTCGCCGCGCACGACGCGGGGACCGATCCCAAGATCACTCTGTCGATGGGCGAAACCGCCGAGGAGGTCGCGCTCAGCGAGGGCATCACCCGTGAGGAGTCCGATGCCTTCGCATTCCGCAGTCAGCAGCGTGCCGTCGCCGCCCAGGATGCCGGACGCTTCGCCGATGAGATCGTGCCCGTCACGACCAAGAACGGCGAGGTCACCGAGGACGAGACACCGCGACGCGGAACCACACTCGAGAAGCTCGGCACGCTGAAGACCGTGTTCCGCAAGAACGGCATCGTCACCGCCGGAACGTCCTCACCGTTCACCGACGGTGCGTCGGCGCTGGTGGTGGCCTCCGAGGAGGCCGTGAACAAGTACGGCCTCGAGGTACGGGGCCGCATCGTCACCAGTGCGAGCGCAGGCATCGCACCGCACATCATGGGACTCGGGCCGGTGCCATCCACACAGAAGGCACTCGCTCGCGCCGGGTGGTCTGCCGACGACCTCGGTGCCGTCGAGCTCAACGAGGCCTTCGCGGCGCAGTCACTCGGCGTCATCCGCCAGTTGAAACTGAACGAGGACATCGTCAATGCCGACGGCGGGGCCATCGCACTCGGCCACCCCCTCGGCTCGTCGGGTGCCCGAATCCTGTTGACGCTGTTGGGCCGCATGGAACGTGAGAAGGCGTCCCGCGGGCTCGCGACGCTCTGCGTCGGCGTCGGGCAAGGCGTGTCGATGTTGATCGAGGCACCGTGAACACACTTGTCGTGGAGGAGCTGACTGACCGCGTTGTCGTCACCCTGAATCGCGAGAAGCAGCGCAACGCAATCGATTCCGAGATGATCGGCGAGCTGCACGAGGTGTGCGGGCTCGTGGAGCAGGATCCGAAAATCGTCATCCTGACCGGCGCGGGCGAGCATTTTGCCGGCGGTGCCGACATCAATCAGCTGCGGGCCCGCACCCGCGACGACGCATTGCACGGCATCAACCGCAACCTGTTCGACCGCATCGCCGCACTGCCCCTGCCGACCATCGCCGCGGTGCGCGGCTACGCCCTCGGGGGCGGAGCCGAGCTGTCCTACGCCTGCGACATCCGTATCGCGTCGCCGACGGCCGTGTTCGGCAATCCCGAACCGGGCCTGGGCATCATGGCTGCCGCCGGGGCCAGCTACCGGTTGCCGACACTGGTGGGAGTGTCCGTCGCCAAGCAGGTACTCCTCGGTGGCCGGACGCTCGACGCAGAGGTGGCACTCCGCTCCGGCCTGGTGCTGGACGTCGTCGACGAGCCCTTGGCCGCAGCGCATTCCCTCGCGGATCGCATTGCCAAGCAAGCACCGCTGGCACTGAAGCTGACCAAGAAGATTCTCGATGCGCCCGGTTCGCACCCGTGGGCCGACGACATCGCGCAGGCCGTTCTGTTCGAGACCGAAGACAAACAACGCCGAATGACGGCATTTCTGGAGAAGAAGAAATGACAGCTCCTCGCGCAGTAGGTGTAGTCGGTGGTGGCCGCATGGGTGCAGGTATCGCGCAGGTGTTCGCGGCCCTCGGTTCCACCGTCGTCATCGCCGAAGCCGCCGACCAACAAGCAGCCCTCGGCCGAGTCTCGACCGGACTCGACCGGGCGCACGAGCGCGGCAAACTCAGCGAGGATCCCGCTGCGATTCTCGCCCGGGTCTCCACCGTCGCCGGGCCCGCGGAACTCCCGGCCGACCTCGACCTGATTGTCGAAGCGGTGCCCGAGATCCCGTCGCTCAAGGTCGAGGTGTTGGCTCTGATAGACAAAGTCGCATCCGAAAAGACGGTCATCGCGTCGAACACGAGCTCGATCTCCATCGCCGAACTCGCCGCAGCACTCAGTGATCCGAGTCGCTTCATCGGGATGCACTTCTTCAACCCGGTTCCGGCGTCGACTCTCGTCGAGATCGTGCGCGCGCCTGCCACCTCCGCCGACGTGGTGCAGCGAGTACAGCAGTGGGTGTCGCTCCTGGGCAAGACCGAGGTGCTCGTCAACGACTCCCCCGGCTTCGCTACCTCGCGCCTCGGAGTGTGCCTCGGGCTCGAAGCCATTCGGATGTTGGAGGAGGGCGTCGCCGACGCCGAATCCATCGATCGCGCCATGGAACTCGGCTACAAGCACCCGATGGGTCCGCTGCGATCGACCGACCTCGTGGGGTTGGACGTTCGGCTCGCGATCGCAGAACACCTGGCGTCGACCCTCGGCGACAGGTTCACTCCCCCGCAGTTGTTGCGAGACATGGTTGCTCGCGGCGACATCGGACGCAAGTCCGGTCGCGGCTTTCACGATTGGACGAACGCATGACAGTACGGTTCGACGTCGCCGACGGCTTGGCGACCATCACCCTCGCTCGCCCCGAGGCGCACAACGCCCTCGACGTCGCGACGAAGGTCGCGTTGGCGGAGGCCGTTCAGAGTGCCGCTGCACCCGAGGTGCGCGCCGTGCTCATCACCGCCGAGGGCAAGAACTTCTGCGTCGGCCAGGATCTCGGCGAGCACGTCACCGCGCTCGAAGCCGATCCGGCCACGGCGATGGACACCGTCGGCGAGCACTACAACCCGGTGATCCGAGGGCTCGCTGCGCTCGAGGTTCCGATCGTCGTCGCGATCCCAGGCGCATGCGTCGGCGCAGGCCTCGGGATCGCACTGGCCGGTGACATCCGAGTGGCCGGCACCAAGTCGTCGTTCGCGACGGCATTCACCGGCATCGGCTTGGCCAGCGACTCGGGATTGAGCTACACGTTGGTCGAGGCACTGGGATCGAGCCGAGCCGCGGGCCTGATGCTGCTCGGCGACAGAGTCACCGCCGCCCAGGCTCTCGACTGGGGTCTGGTGCATCGCGTCGTCGAGGACGGGGACGTACTCGAGACCGCGCGCACGCTGGCGACCTCCCTCGCTGCCGGGCCCACGCAGGCCTACCGGCAGGTCAAGTCTCTGATCGCTCGATCCGGACTGTCCGACGCCTTGGACCGCGAGGCACAGGCACAAACGGCTCTGGGACAGACGCAGGACCACAAGGCCGCCGTCGACGCGTTCCTGAACAAGACGAGAGCCTCCTTCCTCGGCATGTGAACGCAAACTCGACCCCTGCTACGAGGTTCCGCGCACGTTCGGCGCAGCCGCTCTTGTGCGCGGAGCTGCACTCGAGGCATACTGGTTACCAACCGATCATTCGGTAATGAAAGTAGGACTTATGACCACGTCAAACACCCTGTCTGCCGAGACGCTGCAGGACGGGTTCGACGAGACCATCGCCCACGAGCAGCGCGTCGAGCCTCGTGACTGGATGCCCGACGGCTACCGCAAGTCGCTCATTCGCCAGATCGCTCAGCACGCGCACTCCGAGATCATCGGAATGCAGCCGGAGGGCAACTGGCTCACCCGTGCGCCGTCGCTGCGCCGCAAGGCGATCCTGATGGCCAAGGTGCAGGACGAGGCCGGTCACGGTCTCTACCTCTACTCCGCCGCGGAAACGCTCGGAGCGGACCGCGCCGACCTGACGGTCAAGCTCATCGAGGGCAAGCAGAAGTACTCCTCGATCTTCAACTACCCCACCCTGACGTACGCGGACGTGGGCACCATCGGCTGGCTGGTCGACGGTGCGGCGATCTGCAACCAGGTTCCCCTGTGCCGCAGCAGCTTCGGTCCGTACGCACGCGCGATGATCCGGGTCTGCAAGGAAGAATCCTTCCACCAGCGCCAGGGCTACGAACTGCTCGCCACGATGATGCGCGGCACCGACGAACAGCGCGCCATGGTTCAGGAATCGGTCAACCGCTGGTGGTGGCCGGCTCTGATGATGTTCGGCCCGCCGGACGACGAGTCCCCCAACACCGAGCAGTCGATGAAGTGGGGCATCAAGCGCCACACCAACGACGAACTGCGCCAACGCTTCGTCGACATGTCCATCCCGCAGGCGAAGGCTCTCGGAGTCACGTTCCCCGACCCGGACCTGAAGTGGAACGAGGAGCGCAAGTCGCACGATTTCGGCGAGCCCGACTGGTCCGAGTTCATGCAGGTGATCAAGGGCAACGGTGCCTCCAACGTCGAGCGCATCGCGAACCGGCGCGCAGCTCACGACGGCGGAGCCTGGGTCCGTGAGGCCGCAACCGCATTCGCCGAAAGGAACGCAGCATCATGACCGAATTCACCGCCGAGGGCGGCCACGGAGCGGTGCCCACCGAGGGTGTTCCGGTCGAGCCGAAAAGGGAAGCCGTCAAGGCAGATTGGCCGCTGTACGAGGTGTTCCTGCGCGGCAAGCGCGGCCTGAACCACGTGCATGTCGGATCGCTGCACGCCGCCGACGACCACATGGCGCTGCGGCATGCTCGCGACGTCTACACCCGACGCAACGAAGGCGTCAGCATCTGGGTCGTTCCGTCCAACTCGATCGTCGCATCGTCGCCGTCGGAGAAGGATCCGTTCTTCGCACCGAGTGGCGACAAGGTCTACCGCCACCCGACGTTCTACGAGATCCCCGACAACGTTCCCCACATGTGAGACCCACACTTCAAGAGGACAAGCACTCATGACTGATCACGACAGCGCCTACGAGGGCCTCGTCGACGAGGACTCGCACGGGCAGTGGGCATTCGGGACGAGCTTCGACGACCCGCTCGCCGGAGTCGACACCACCGTTCCCGACGACGTCGACCTGAAAGCTCTTGCCGCGTACTGCCTCATGCTCGGCGACGATGCGCTGATCAGCTCCCAACGCCTCGCCGAGTGGAGCACCCGCGCACCGGAACTCGAAGAAGAAGTGGCACTGGCCAACGTCGGCCTCGATCTCCTCGGCCAGGCCCGGCTACTGCTGGCCCGCGCCGCCAAAGCCGACCCGACGGTCGTGCCGTTCATCTCGGACACCTCGCCCGCACCGGCCGAGGATGCACTCTCGTTCTTCCGCGACGACGCCGACTTCCGGAACGTGCGACTCACCGAGCTCGACAACGGAGACTTCGCGAAATCCCAGGTTCGCCTGCTGGTGTTCTCGACGTGGCGGCTCGCCGTCTTCACTCGCCTGCAGGAATCCCGGGATCCCGTTCTCGCCGCGGTTGCGAACAAGGGTGTCAAAGAGCTGACCTACCACCGTGATTACGCGGCTCGCTGGGTCGTCACCCTGGGTTGCGGAACCGATGAATCGAAGCGACGTGTCCGCGAGGCCGTGACGCGAATCTGGCCGTACGTCTCCGAACTGTTCGTCCCGACGGACGAGGAAATCGCGCTGGCTGGGGTCGGTGTCGCCGTCGATCCCCGTGACGTGCGCGAGGAGTTCGATTCCGTTCTGGCGCAGGTACTTCACGCCGCAGAGCTGGACGCCCCCGAGGGCAAGTCCGTGGGCACCATCGGTGGCCGCGGTGGTCGTCGCGGCATTCACACCGAGGCGTTCGGGCCGCTGATCGCCGAGATGCAGGTCGTGGCGAGAGCGCATCCGGAGGGGGTCTGGTGACCACACTCGAGAAAACCACACTCAAGACAACCGCACGCGAGATCGCCGCGACCGTCATGGATCCCGAGATGCCACTGCTCACTCTCGACGATCTCGGCGTCCTGCGCGACGTCGAAGTACGCGAGAACGGAAGTGTGCTCGTCACGATCACCCCGACGTACTCCGGCTGCCCCGCGATGGCGACGATGCGCGACGACATCGCCCACAAGCTCCAGGATCACGGCTACGCGGATGTCGAGATTGTCACCAGCCTCTCCCCCGCATGGAGCACCGACTGGATCTCCGAGGAGGGCCTGCGCAAACTTCGCGAGACCGGTTACTCCACACCGGGACCGGCTCCTGCTCGTACCTCCGGCCCGGTTCCGTTGACCCTGACCGTGAAGCCGCGCCGAATCGACTGCCCTCGGTGCGGTTCCGCAAACACCCGCCTCACATCCGAATTCGGCGCAACGCTGTGCAAAGCCCAGTACCGGTGCGACGACTGCCTCGAACCCTTCGACCACGTGAAGGAAATCTGATGCCCGTCACTGCCGAGCCGGAACTGAAGAACCTACGCAACAAGCCCTTCCACACGTTGACCGTCGCCGACGTCGAATCGCTCTGCGACGACGCCGTCGCCGTCACGTTCGATGTGCCCGATGAGCTGCGTGCGGAGTTCGATTTCAAGCCGGGTCAGTCGCTGATGCTCAGCCGGACCGTCGACGGTATCGAGCACCGTCGCTCTTATTCGATCTGCGCCCCGGCCGGCGCGCGTCCCCGCGTCGGCGTCCGCGAGGTCTCCGACGGCCTGTTCTCCTCGTGGCTCGTCCACGAGGTCAAGGCCGGCGACCGTATCGACGTCCAGGGCCCCACCGGCAATTTCCACGCGGATCCGGCTACGGCCGGCAGGCACGTTCTCATCGCGGCCGGCTCTGGCATCACCCCGATGCTGTCGATTGCAGCCTCGGTCCTGACCAACCCCGACGCCGAAGTGGTTCTGCTGTACGGTAATCGGCGGACGCGAACGGTGATGTTCGCCGAGGAGATCGCGGACCTGAAGGACCAGTACGGCAGCCGGTTCGACGTCATTCACGTCCTTTCCAGGGAGCCGCGCGAGGTCGAACTGTTCAGCGGAAGACTCGACGCCGAACGACTGCGCGAGATACTCGACACCGTCGTCGCCACACCGGATATCGATCATTTCTGGTTGTGTGGCCCGTTCGGGATGGTCACCGATGCCCAACAGGTCCTCGGAGACCTCGGTGTGGCGAAGACCAGCATCCACGCCGAGCTGTTCTATGTCGACGACGTGCCCCCGCCGCAGGAGAAGCACCGCGAGCCCGGCATCACCGGGCCCAGCAGTGAGGTCACGATCATCCTCGACGGACGTGAGGTGAAAGGTGCACTGCCTCAGGACGAGTCGATCCTCGATTCGGCCGAGCAGCTGCGCTCCGATCTCCCCTTCGCGTGCAAGGGCGGCGTGTGTGGCACCTGCCGCGCGAAGGTCACCTTCGGCGACGTCGACATGCGCCGCAACTACGCGCTCGAGGACAACGAAGTCGACGCCGGCTTCGTGCTCACCTGCCAGACCTTCCCCGTCAGCGACACCGTGACCGTCGACTTCGACGCCTGAGACCGAGAGAACCCTCATGACCAGTGTGCTGTCCACCCCCACCGACACCCCCGACATCGAGTTCGCTTCTCGAGACCGGATATCCACCCTTCAGCTGGAGCGCCTGCAGTGGTCGCTGCAGCATGCGTACGACAACGTTGCTCATTACAAGAAGGCCTTCGACGACGCCGGTGTACACCCGACCGATCTGAAGGATCTGTCGGATCTCGCGAAGTTCCCCTTCACCGCCAAGAAGGATCTACGCGAGAACTACCCGTTCGGGATGTTCGCGGTGCCGCAGGACAAGGTTTCGCGCATCCACGCGTCCTCGGGAACAACCGGCAAAGCCACGGTCGTCGGCTACACCGCGAACGACATCAGCAACTGGGCCGACCTGATCGCCCGCAGTCTCCGGGCCGGTGGCGTCAAGCCGTCGGACAAGGTGCACGTCGCCTACGGCTACGGCCTCTTCACCGGCGGTCTCGGCGCACATTACGGTGCAGAACGCCTGGGCTGCACCGTCATTCCGATGTCCGGTGGCATGACCGATCGTCAGATCCAGCTGATCGAGGACTTCGAGCCCGACGCCATCATGGTCACGCCGTCCTACATGCTCACGATCGTGGACGCGATGGTCAAGAAGGGCATCGACCCGGCCAAGACCTCGCTGAAGACCGGCGTCTTCGGCGCGGAACCCTGGACCGAGGAGATGCGCAAGGAGATCGAGAAGACTCTCGACATGGACGCCGTCGACATCTACGGCCTGTCCGAGGTCATGGGACCGGGCGTCGCGATGGAATGCGTCGAAACCAAGGACGGACTCCACATCTGGGAGGATCATTTCTACCCGGAGGTCATCGACCCGGTGACCGGCGAGGTTCTGCCCGACGGCGAGGAGGGTGAATTGGTGTTCACGTCCTTGTCCAAGGAGGCGATGCCGATCATCCGGTACCGCACCCGCGATCTGACGCGACTGCTGCCAGGTACGGCTCGCACGATGCGTCGGATGCAGAAGGTCACCGGCCGCACCGACGACATGATCATTCTGCGTGGCGTCAATCTCTTCCCGACTCAGATCGAGGAGCTGATTCTCACCGTTCCCGCCCTCGCTCCGCAGTTCCAGTGCGTGCTCGAACGCGCCGGACGCATGGACACCCTGACCGTCCTCGTCGAGGCCCGCCCCGACGCCGCGCTCGACACGCATTCGATGGCGGCGGCAACGCTGAAGAAGCTCGTCAAGGATCGCATCGGCGTCAGCGTCGGAGTCGACGTCGTGGCACCGGCCGCCCTCGAACGGTCCATCGGCAAGGCCCGCAGGCTGATCGACAACCGCCCGGCCGTATGACATGAGCCCGGTGGCACAGGATTTCGAGCACTGGCGCGAGAACGTCTCCACGGCGTTCGTGCCGCTCGACGCTGTGTCCACCGGGCCGTCGTCGTTCGAGGGCACTCTGGTGTCGTCGACTCTGGGATCGCTGCAACTGAGTGAGGTTGCGGGCCGTGAGGTCGATGTCCGGCGCACTCGTGCCACCATCAAGCGTGCCGATCCCGGCTTGATCAAGGTCGGCCTTCAGCTGAGCGGATCCGGGACGATCGTGCAGAACGATCGCGAGGCCGTACTGCATCCGGGCGACTTCGCGGTGTACGACACCAGCGCGCCGTACGATCTGCATTTCGCCGGGGACTTCGCGATGTTCGTGGTGATGTTCCCACGCGAGGCACTGCACCTGGCCTCTCGCGAGTTGACGACCGTCGCCGCCCGTCGAATCGACGGCGATCACGGTGTGGGCGCGCTGGTGTCGCCGTTCCTGCACGGGCTGCGCCGCACCACCGTCGACGGAACACTGCCGACGGCACCGATGCTCGAGAACGCGGTACTCGATCTGCTGTGCGCCGCCCTCGACGATGCTGCACCCGACTACGCACCGGGTTCCACGCTGCTGCTCGAGGCCAAGAGTCTCGTCGAGTCACATCTCGACGATCCGACACTCTCCACCGCCACTCTCGCTGCGCGACTGCATATCTCGGTACGGTACCTGCAGAAACTGTTCGAGTCCGACGGTCGCACGGTGGCGGGCTGGATCAGATCCAGGCGACTCGATCGGTGCCACCGCGATCTCCGCGACCCCCGTTTCGCCGCAGACAGTATCGGAACCATCTGCGCGCGTCACGGTTTGATCGATTCCTCCAACTTCTCGAAACTGTTCAAGGAGACCTACGGCATGTCGCCGCGCGCGTATCGCGCCGAGTGAGCGGGAGCCCTCACGCCATCCCGGACGCAGCGAGTGGGTCCCATCCAACAGTTCGCATCACGTCGTGCATCTGCCGGCGACGTACACCGGTATTACTGCCCTCGATGATCGGGTACGCAGTGGCGTCCGCCAGATACCGCAGTATCGGGAAGCTCGGGTTGTACGCCTCGACACCGACGATCCTGACCAGGTCGTTGATGACCGCGACCGCGGTCTCGGATCCGAAGATCTTGGCGTGCAAAGCCATTTCGAGTGCGCTCGGATGTTGTGACATCACCGCGTCGAGCGCGCGCCACGACAGCAGTCGAACCGCTTCGATCTTGCCTTTCGCATCGGTGAGTACGTCGGCAACCGCTTGATGATCGATGATCGGCACCGTCCCGCCCCTCTTCTCCGACGTGGCGAACGCAAATGCCGCAGCGAAGGCCTGGCGCATGGCAGCGACGGAGAACGTTCCGATCGATGCACCGCTCGCCAAGAAGGCATTGCGAGTCAATTGCACTCCCTGTCCCTCTTCCCCGATCAGGTTGGACCTCGGGATGCGGACGTTGTCGAATGTGACGCGTGAGGTCAGGCAGCCCTTGAGGCCAGGCAGGTCGTACACCTCTTCCACCGAGAATCCGGTCGAGAGCTGTTCGCGCTCGACGACGATGATCGACACGCCGCCGGGAGTCCGGCAGACGACCGTCATGATGTCCGGTCCGAGCCCGTCCCACCCTCCCAGGTGTGACGCCCAGATCTTTTCGCCGTTGAGGACCCAGTGGTCTCCGTCGAGGATTGCGGTCGTCCGGGTGCCTTCGGCAGGCGGCGGCGCGTCGAAATTGGCACTGCCACCGGGTTCGCTGTAGGCCATGGCCGCGACCGGGCTGCCGGCGTCGACCAGGAACGGTGCGACGAAGCGAGCGATCTGCTCCGGGGTCCCGGCCTCGTACACCGGAGCCAGAGCTATCAGGGGACCCGCCAGACTGATCGTGAAATCTGGACTGGCAGAGGCGAATTCTTCGACGAACAGCGCTGCGTCCACACCGCTCGAGGCGAGTCCACCGAACGGAATCGGAATCAAGCCTTTCAGAAATCCCGCTTCCACCGCTTTCTCGAATACCGGTCGGGCCAACAGAGCGCGTTCGAGTGGGTCCGGCGTGGATCGCACCTGTGCGGACAGGTCGTGGAGATAGGTGTCGGCGAACTGACGCGCGCCCTTCTTCAGTGCTTCCTGCTGGTCGGTGAGATCGAAACTGATGGGCATGGGGCGTCCTCTTCCAGTCGGCGAGTTGCAGACTCCCATTTCACCGCCGGAGCACTCCGATGGTCTTGCTGTGCAGCGCAAGACTCTGTGCTGTGTGCGCAACGTCCCCGGGTCCTCACGCCGAGCGGCGCGCCTGTGCCCGATAGTCGCGTGCAGACATCGAGTACAGCTGTCGGAAGGCCCTACTGAACGAGCTCGCATCGACCATGCCGTGGCGAATCGCAATCCGCGAGATACCGGCCGAGTTGTTCGGATCTCTCAGCACAGCGGCGATCGCAGCCAGTCGGTGCTCACGCAACACCGTGGCAAACGACGCTCCCTTGGAAAAGGCGTAGTGGACGGTCCGCGGCGACACCGACAACGCGCGCGCGACAACCGAAACGGACAACTCTGGGTCACCCAGATGCGTGCGGATGTATTCGGTCGCCGCCGCTGTGATCGCGCTCGACGAGTCTGCGGCAGTCCCCCACGTTTCACCGAGAACTGCCGCAACAGTGGCATAGAAAGCGCGCTCGAGATGTAAGCCTGACGACGTCGACTCATCCGGGGCGAGCTCCCACAGAGCTTTCATTATCGACGTCAGTGCCAGGCCGGTACCCGCACACGTATCCAACGGACGTCCGATCGTCGGTGCCTGCGGTAGGCCCGACTGCGCCAGGCAGCTGTGCGGGACCTGGTAGGACATGACGCGCCAGGGACCCTCGTAGTCGAACCAGTACGGACGAGTGGTGTCCACAACGGTGAATTGACCGGGCACGACATTGACGGCACCTGCAGATTCCGTGCGAACCCGACAGGTACCGGCCAATTGGACGTTCACGAAGTAGACGCCCTCACCGGTGTGCGCTACTTCCTTCTCTCCGTGCGCGATGCGTTGCCCTACGGACTCGAGCACGGCGCGATTGGTCGACCCGAGTGGCCTCAATTCGACGCGGGCATCGAAACCGCCGTCGACGATCGACTCGGTCTCGGGTGTGAGCGGAGTGAACTCACGGCAGATCACCTCCCGCCACACCTCGAATCGATCGCTTCGACGGTGGGTGGACAAATCGTGCACGACCATGTCGACTCCGCTCGAATACCGATGACCTCCGCACGAGGCATGCACCATCCATGGTGACGTCACTGCACTTCGGTGACGTCACCTCCACGTTTCGCGGGTGCAACAAGCCTGTCCGGTCCCCTAGCTTCCCAGGATCAGATCCGAGGCCCTCTCTCCCACCATGATGGATGGCGCGTTGGTGTTGCCCGACGGCACCGTGGGCATGATCGACGCGTCCGCGACCCGTAGCCCCTCGACACCGCGGACCCGAAGGTCTGCTCCGACAACGGCATCGACGTCCGACTCGGCTCCCATCTTGCAGGTGCCGACCTGGTGGTGGTACGTACCGGCGGTCTGTCGGACGTAGGCCCGTAGGTCGTCGCGGGTGCGCGCGCTCGGTCCAGGGACCACCTCGGCCTTGCGCCACGGCGCGAACGCGTCGGAGGCACCGATCTCGCGGCAGATCTCGACCGCGTCGACCATGGCCTCCAGGTCGTACGGATCGGCCAGGATGTTCGGATCCGCCAGTGGCAGTTCGCTGGGGTCCGAGGACGCCAACCGCAGAGTCCCCCGCGAGCGGGGAGCGACGATGCCGGGTGCAATGGTGTATCCGTTCTCGGGCACCGGATATCCGTCGGCGGGGTACGGAATGTGCATGAACAGGGGCTGCAGATCCGGTGCAGCGCCTGCCCATCCGGTACTGCGGGCATACAACTGCGCTTCGAGCAGGTTGTTGGTGCCGGCGGCGAGCGGCTCGAGTGACTCGTAGATGTTGCTCAGCAACAAATGGTCGTGCAGGTTCTCGCCGACGCCCGGCAGGTCGACGACCGTGTCGATTCCGAGTGCTGCGAGGTGCGCTGTTGGCCCGATTCCACTGAGCAGCAATGCCTTCGGAGAGCCCAGTGCCCCACCACACAGGATCACCTCGTGGTCGGCGAACGCACGCTGCGGTTCGGTATCGCCGCGGCTGAACTCGATTCCCACAGCTCGGCCGTTCTCGAACACCACCTTGTGCACGAGCGCCCCGGTGGTGACGGTCAGATCGGGATTGTTCAGCACCGGTCCGACGAAGCTCTTCCACGCGCTCATTCGTTCGCCATCACGGGTGGTGGTGTGGTTGTAGCCGGCACCCACCATCTCGTCGGCGTTGAAGTCGTCGATCAGCTTGTGGCCGTGTTCGACTGCCGCGTCGACGAAGGCCGCCGCCAGCGGATGCGGGGTACCCATGATGGACACCGGCAGTGGCCCGTCGCCGCCGTGGAACTCGTTGGCACCGAGCTCGTGCGACTCCGAACGCTTGAACAGAGGCAGCACGCTCTCCCAGGCCCACCCGGCGTCACCGGTGACCGACGCCCACCCGTCGTAGTCGCTGGAATGCCCTCGCACGTAGATCATTCCGTTGAGGGACGAGCTGCCGCCGAGTACGCGTCCGCGCGGCCAGAAGATACGCCGATCGTTGGCGTGTCTCTGCGGGGTGGTGAACAGTCCCCAGTCCTGCGAGCCGCCCAACAGCGTCGGCCAGCCCTGCGGGGAGTGAATCGCCGGGTCGGTGTCCACGGGACCGGCCTCGATCACGTGCACGGTGTGTCCTGCGTCGAGAAGCCTCCTGGCGATGACGCTTCCTGCTGATCCTGCTCCGACTACGATGTAATCCGTCGACATGCGCTACTTCTTTCTGTTGTGACCGTCGACACAACAGTGGCCGAGTCCGCGAACACATACTTGTGACTGCGCGCACACATTATGGGTCAGATGCGCACCGGGAGCGGAGCCTGCAGGAGCGACCAAGTGGGGGGAGCCTCGGTCAGAAGGCCATCGGTGCCATTCCCAGGATCATCAGTGCGGAACCTGCTGTCACTCGTCGCCCAGGCGGGTTCGTGCGCAGCAAATGGATCGTCACGGCCATCCACCCCAACAGGAGCAGCGCGGCGATGATCCTCGGATCGGCCTCGACTCCGTGCCGGTGCCGCGTCGTCGCCTGCGATTCCGACTGGGAGTGCATGGGCGGCAGCATCATCAGCAGCACGGCCATGCAAGTCAGGTCCACCGCGCATGGAATCGATCGGGTTCTGTTCGGCCGGTCCGCGGTGACGTGTACGGCAGCCGCAACTAGAGCGAGTATCGATATCAGCGCCATGGATGGGTCGGTACCGAAGGCCACCATGGCTGCCATGACGGTGCCCATGCACAGGTGAGCCCACCGCACCCGCCCCGTGTGCTTGCCACGTCCGAGCAGCGGGAGAACAGCACCCACTGCACCGAGCGCCATCAGCACCGTCATGACCATCGGTGTCAGACCTCCGTCGTCTCGAGAGTTCGACTCCGAGTCGCTCGTGCCGTCACTGTTCCTCCCACGAAGAATGCCACGACGACGATCAACAGAAGGGCAGCGAGCACTCCCGAACCACCGATCAGCAGCGTGAAATTGTCCAGCACGAGACTCAGAATCGCCACCAATCCCAGGGTTCCGAGTGCCGGGGCGACGACGGTGTGCCAGGTGCGCGTATCCACGGTCGATCGACGGAAGAACGCGATGATCGCGCCGCCCGTGAGGATCATCAGAACCAGGATGCTCACGGTGGCCAGTCCGGACATCCAGGTGAACAGTTCCAGCACCGGATCTGCGCCTGCTGCCGCGAAGAGCATGAGAACCACTCCTGCCGAGGCGGTCTGGAACAGTGATCCCATGTGCGGGGAGCCGTGCCGAGAGTGAGTGCGTGCCAACATCGACGGGGCGACGCCCTTTCGGGCCAGTGCGAATACGTATCGTCCGATTGCGTTGTGGAACGCGAGCAGGGCGGCGAAGAGACTGGTGACCAACATGATTTCCATGATGTCCGCCGACATCGGGCCCAGGTACTGCGCGGCAGCGGCGAAGGTCAATCCCGCCGTGTCGTCGGCAGCGGCCTGCGCGACGGATGCAGTGCCGAAAGCGAGTACGACGGCCCAACTCGACACCGCGTACACCAGTCCGATGGTCACAACAGCGGCGTAGGTCGCGATCGGAACGGTCCGCGTGGGGTTACGCGCCTCCTCGCCGTAGATCGCGGTGGCCTCGAACCCGATGAAGGACGCGATGGCGAACATCAGGGCGATTCCAGGTGATCCGCTGAAGAAGGCCGAGGGCGTGAACGATTCGACGTCGATACCGGCGGCACCGCCTTGGACGAACACCGCGATCGACAGGATCACGATGATGCCGATCTCCAGCACCAGCAGGACCCCGAGCACCTTGGCACCGAGATCGATGCTGCGGTAGCCGAGCAGCGCCACGATCGCGACGAGACCGAGCGCCCACAACCACCACGGCAGGTCGGGTCCGCCGTACTTCACGACCAGGCTGTCGACGGTCGATGCAGCAAGGCCGTAGATGCCCGCTTGAATGGCGGTGTACGTCAGCAGCGCCAGACCCGCGGCGCCGAGGCCCACGGTTCTCCCGAGCCCCTTCTCCACGTAGGCGTAGAACGCACCGGTGTCCACCATGTGTCGGCTCATGGCCGCGTACCCGACGCTGAAGATCAGCAGGACGATCGCCGCGACAATGTAGGCGAGCGGAGCGCCCGCTCCGTTGCCTGTCGCGATCATGACCGGCAGGGCCCCACCGATGGCGGTCAGCGGCGCTGCAGCGGCGATGACCAGGAATACGATCCCGACGACGCCGATGGAACCGCGTAGCGCACCGGCCGTCGAATTCGATTGGCTATCAGACATTCTGCTCACCGCCCGCGCAGCTCGAGACGGCACAGTGCGCAGAGGTCGTTCTCGGCACATCGAGGGTGGGGTTGCGATCGAAGAATCCTGCAGGCTTCAGTTTGAAGCCGGTGTAGTCCACCGGCATGATCGGCCAGTCCTCCGGCCTCGGGAAGTGCGTGAGCCCGAACGTGTGCCACAGCACGATGTCCTCGTCGATGAGGCTACGGTCTGCTCGCACGAACTCGGGCAGACCGGCTCCACCGTGATGCTGATTGACGAAGTCACCTGCGGCATAACGTTCTTTGCGATCGAACCTGGTCACCCAGAGATGCTTGGTGGCGAATGTGGCGCGTCGCGCGATCGACGAGTTGTCGTCGGCGAGAAGCAGCGGCTGCCCCTCGGGGTGCAGCGTGTATCCGACGGGCTTTCCGAGCCGGCTCAGCGAGGTGGGATTGGTGACGTGCCAGACGCGGCCCACCGTGCCGTCGGCGATGCGTTGTGCCTCGGATTCCGTGGCCAGTGGGGTGTGTTGCAAAGCAAAGGCGTTGCCGTGCAGGTTGTCCGGCCCCATCGGCACTCGGCGAGTCTCGATCTCCTCGACGGAGTTGCCGATACCGTCGACCATCATGTCGAGTCGCGCACTGAACAGGTGCTGATGGCACGGCGCTCCGAGTCCCGGGGCGATCTGCGTCGCGTACGGGTAGTCACCACCGGGATGCCCCGACGTGAACACGATTCCCGTTGCCTTGACCTCGAATTCGATGGTGCCGTCGAGGTAGAGATACCAGAAGAACCCGTAGTCGTAGTTGCCGATGGTGGTGAAGAAGGAGATCACGAGTCGGCGCTGACGACGGGTCTCGTGCGAGCCCGACCACAGATCGGTGTGCTTCCACAGCACCCCGAAATCCTCTTCGTGCATGCACACGGCGTTGGTCAGCATTTTGGGATTGCCGAATTCGTCGGCGATCACGGCGTCGAAGTACGTGATGTCGCCGACGCAGTCGCAGCCGAGTTCGAGTGAGTTCGCGTACCGTCCCACCAGGTACTCACCGGTATCGAAGTAGTTCTGCCAGGACCGAACGGGCGATGGATCGCCATAGGGGACAACCATTTCGGCGATCGAAGCGCGGTGGACGATCGGCCGGACGGTACCGGCGTCCTCGAACCCGATCTGGTGCAGTACCAGACCTTCTCGCACATCGAAGCCGACTCGGAAGGACCACTTCTCCCAGTCGACGCGATTGCCCCGAACCGTGAAGCTCGGACCGTCGGGTTGGGTGATCTCGATGGGCTTCTGCGTGCTGCGCAGCGGGCCGGTGACGGACAGATCGTCGAAGTTGCCCGACTCCTCCGGGACGGGAACCACACCCAGGTCGACAACCTTGTCCACCGTCCGATTCATCACGTCCACGAAGGCGACCAGTCCGTCGATGGGATGCGCCCACGCGTGATCGGCGGGGTAGTCCTGCCGAAAAGCCAAGCCGCGCAGTATGCGTCGACCATGCTCGCCCGGGTAGTCGAATACGCCTGCCGACAGGGGAGCCACTCGAACGTCGGCTACGTCCAGTCCGCGCGCGGCCAGTGCGGCAAGCCAGTCCGGGTCGGTGGAGAGCACACTCTCGACGAGCTCGAATTCCTCGTCGAGCACCGGCATCTGGCCGTCACGGATCGCGTCGAGCCGGGTGGAGCCGATCACCTGGTGCTCGTCGAGGGACACGAGAAGGTCGACGGCGTCGGGTGTCGAAATGTCGTGCAACAGCACCCGGAAGGTGCGTCGGGTGGTCGGTTCCGCGACATACAGCTCGGCCTTGTCCGGTTCGTCCAGTCCGACGTAGACGAACCGGGTTGCGGCAGTGACGAATCCGGCGGCGTCGACGATGTCTCGAACCTGTGCGATCTCGTCTTCGGTGGGCAACGACAAGGCGTGGTCGATTGCGTGGGGCGTGAGGGTTGGCATGGATGTTCCTCGAGGTCGGGTGTTGGTTCTACAGACGTTGAATAACGAAGGCATGCGGGACCATGAGTCGCCCGCACACAGGGTGGTTACAGCTGAGCTATGAACCGGTCGAGCATCTCGAACTGCCGGCCGGCAGTGGTGTCATCGGGGGTGAGCACGCCGAGAATCTGCATACCCATCATCATGTTGAGCAGCATTTCGACAGCGAGATCGACATCGAAGTCGCCGGCGTCGCCTTCTGCGCGAGCCTGCTCGAGAAACTCCGCCATCCGCGCCCGCCACGACACCAGGGATCGATGGTTCGTGTCGTCCATGTGCTCGTCGTACATCGCGCGCTGCCACAGCGAGACTGCAATTCTCGCCTCGAGCAGAGTCTCTTCGGTCGTCGGCATCACTTCTCGACAGAAGATGCGGAGGGCTTCGAATCCCGTTGCATCGCCGAGCGCTTCGTCGATGCGGCGGTTCGTTGCCTCGAAGACGTGCTCGAATGCGGTGCGAAGTATCTCGTCCTTGCCCGCGAAGTAGTGGCTCAGCGCGCCGTTCGTGTATCCCGCCTCGGTCGCGATGTCCCGCATGTTCGCGGCATCGATCCCCTTGGCAGCGATCAAACGCCAGGTTGCCGCGGTGATCGCGCGGCGGCGTTCGTCGTGATCCACGAGCTTCGGCACAGCCCTACGGTAGCGGCTCCCTGCTCGGACCTAGGGTTCGGGCATCGTCATCATCGCCTTCCGATCCGTTCGGACGTTGTTCTACGTCCGTTGAACTAAATCTTGCGACCTGCTCGTTACGAATCGCGCTTCCGTCGGTAAACACCGCGTTACCCCACGTGAGCGGAACCTCGACCCCTGCTACGAAGTTCCGCTCACCTGCGCAAGCTCTAGAGAACGATTGTGACGACCTTCTCCTCGGTGTTGGCCTCGATACCGGCCCACCCGAGTTCACGGCCCGTGCCACTGGATTTCATTCCGCCCCAGGGGAGCGCGGGATCGATTGCCGCCCAACCGTTCACCCACACGGCACCGGAACGAACCTGCGCGGCCAGCGTGTGCGCCCTCGACACGTCGCGGGTCCAGATCGAGGCGGCCAGCCCGTACACCGTGCCGTTGGCGATGGCAATGGCCTCGTCGGCGGTGTCGAACGGAATCACCGTTCCGACGGGCCCGAAGATCTCCTCCTGCGCGATCTTCATGTTGTTGTCCGCGTCGGCGAAGATCGTCGGCTCGACGAAATACCCTGCGCCGTCGGGCCGCCCGCCGCCCGCCGCCACCCGTGCTCCGCCGTCGCGTCCGGCCTGGATGTACCCGAGGACACTGTCGCGTTGGGTGGCATTGACCAGTGCGCCCATCGTCGTCGACGGATCGAACGGATCACCCAACACCTGAGCCGACGCCGCAGCGGCCAAACCATCCACCACCTGCGAGTACAGCGAGCGATGCACGAGCACTCGGGTTCCGGCAGCACACACCTGGCCCTGATTGAAGAACAGTCCCATCGCGGTTCCGTTGATCGCCGCCTCGAGATCCGCGTCCTCGAGAATGATCTGCGGGGACTTTCCGCCGAGTTCGAGCGTGGTCCGCTTGAACGTATCAGCAGCCTTCTTGGCGATGAGCTTGCCGACGCGAGGACTGCCGGTGAAGCTGATCTTGTCGACGTCCGGATGCCCGACCAAAGCGTCTCCGGTCACTTCCCCCCGTCCCGGAACGACATTGACCACTCCGGCAGGTACACCCGCCTCGTCGATCAGACGAGCCAGATGCAGGATGGACAACGGCGCGTCCTCCGGCGGCTTGATCACCACGGTGTTTCCCGCCGCCAGCGCAGGCGCGAGCTTCCACCCGGCGATCATCAACGGGGTGTTCCACGGGACGATCATGCCGATCACGCCGACGGGCTCGCGCACGGTGTAGGAGTGCGTCGGCTGCCCGAAGTAGCCCGCAGTGGGGATCGAGCTGCCGATGATCTTGTCGGCCCAGCCGGCGAAGTGCCGGAAAGTGGCTGCGGCATTGGGGATGTCGAGCATGGCCGGTTGGCCCACCGGCTTGCCGACATCGAGAGCCTCGAGCCGCGCCAGCAGATCCCCGTCCCGCTCGATGAGGTCGGCGATCCGGTTGAGCAGCTTCCCCCGAGTCGCACCGGGGGTCGCGCCCCACTCTCCACCCAGTTGTGCGCGGGCCGCACGCACCGCGGCATCGACGTCCGACGCGGTGGCCGCCGCAACCTCGGCCAGTGTCTGTTCCGTCGTGGGGTTGATGTCGGTGAACGTGCCTCCGTCGGAAGCGCCGTGCCACTGCCCCGCGATGTAGAGCTCGGTGGCGGTGTCGGTCGGCAACGTCGGTGCGGCCGATTCCTGGACTGCAGTCATGTTTGTTGGCTCCTTCTCGGGCGCCGATAGCGGCACCTGTGGCGTGTCCGGTCCAGACTGCGCCCGGACAGGCGAGAAGGTCTTGTGTGATCGCGCACACATTGTGCGGCAGATGCGCACCGTCCTCAGCCCCGAGCCAACGGGCCGGGATGACGAACATGTGTCGACGCACCGGGCCCCGGTTACCGCCATGTTTCGCCGCCCTGGCATGCGACGGAGAGTCAATTATTCCGACACATCGAGGCCATCCATCGGCCTCTCAGCAGGCAAAACTGGTGCCCTCCCACACGAAAGGCCCGCAATGACACACCACCAGTTTCGCGCCGCAGCAGTCCAGGCCGCGCCGGTATTTCTCGATCTCGACGCGTCGATCGACAAGGCCATCGGCCTGATCGAGGACGCGTCCCGCGCCGGAGCCGAGCTCATCGCGTTTCCCGAGACCTACCTGCCCGGCTATCCCTGGTACATCTGGCTCGACGCACCGGCATGGGGTTTTCAGTTCACGCAGCGCTACTTCGACAACTCACTGGAGTACGGAACACCCCAAGCAGCTCGAATTACGCAAGCCGCCAAGGACAATCACATCATGGTCGTGATGGGCCTGAGCGAGCGATACAAGGCCAGTCTCTACATCGCCCAGTGGATCATCGACGCCGAGGGCAAGACCGTCGCGATGCGCCGCAAGCTCAAGCCGACGCATGTCGAACGCACCGTGTACGGCGAAGGTGACGGCTCCGACCTGTCGGTATACGACACCGACCTCGGACGCGTCGGCGCACTGTGCTGCTGGGAGCACCTGCAACCGTTGTCGAAGTACGCGATGTACGCCCAGAACGAGCAGGTGCACATCGGAGCCTGGCCCAGCTTCTCGCTCTACACCGGCGCGGCCTACGCCCTCGGGCCCGAGGTCAACACCGCTGCCAGCCGCATCTACGCCGTCGAAGGCGGCTGCTTCGTCATCAGCCCTTGCGCGACCGTCTCCCCCGAGATGATCGACATCATGTGCACCGATGACGCCAAGCGCGCGATGCTCACCGCAGGCGGCGGTCATGCCCGCATCTTCGCGCCCGACGGCCAACTGATGCACGAGCCACTCGCACCGGACGCCGAAGGCATCGTCTACGCCGATATCGACACCAGCCTCATTTCGATCGCCAAGGCGGCCGCCGACCCGGCCGGCCACTATTCGCGTCCGGACGTGACGAGACTGTGGCTCGACAAGACTCCCGGCGACCGCGTCGTGTCGGGTGCGCAGCCTGTCGCGAACGCGCGGTACGACTTCACCGAGGACGTCGCCGCCGAGGTACGTCTGGAGATCACCGAACAGCTCGCTCGCGACGAGGACGCGGCCCGTGTCTGAACTCGAATCCGCGATCCCCGATCATCTCGTCGTTCCACGGTCGTGTCCGCGTCGAACACCCGAGGGCTACCAGCCGCCCTTTCCGTCGTACGTCGCGCGCTTTCCGGTATCCACCGAGCGAGTAGTGATGGGCTACTTCGGAATACAAGGCCTGCCCGACGCCTCCCCGTGGGGTGACGAGGGCCCTCCTCGAAGGGACCGTGCGCGCTACACCGACGAGGAAGGCATCGACACGACGGTGTTCATCGGCTACTGGGACGACGTCACAGTGTTCGATCGCTGGTTCGACTCCGTCGGTCGGCACTGGACGAGCGTCAGAGGCCGCTTCGTCGAGATCATCAGACCGACCGTCGACCGCTACGAGACACTCTTCTCTTCCACCGGCCGCATGGAAGGTGTTGCTACTCTGACGGATTCACTCAGCGGAACCATAGAGGAGCATGCCTACTGGGGTGGGGTCCGGGATCGAATCCCGTTGTCGCAGAGCGACTCGCTTGCTCCCGGCGGGGAGCCTCAGGTCGTAGGCGACGGCGACAGAGTCACAATTGTGCCGCAGGAGAACCTCTGTCTCATCCGATCCGGGCAGGATTGGGCCGATACGGCCGGGTCCGAACGAGAGATGTACCTGCGGGACGTCGAACCGGTGTTGCGCGCCGGCATGGACTTTCTCCGCGACGACGGACTGGCCATCGGCTGCTTCGCCAACCGGTACATGACCGTCGTGACCGACGACGGCACCGATACCGACAAATCGTTCGGGATGAGTTGGTGGCGCAGTCTGAGCGACCTCGAAGCGTGGGCCGAGTCGCATCCGACGCACGTGGCGATCTTCGGTGCTGCGCTGAAGTATCTGTCGACGATGGGGCCCGCGGCGTCGCTGAGGCTCTATCACGAGGTCACCGTGGCAGCGGCGGACGAGCAGTACTTCGAGTACTTCGGCTGCCACGACCGCACGGGTCTGCTGCGTACCGCTGCGGAGCGTTCTACTCTGTGACGAGACGGGAGGTACCTGACATGGCCGATCCGCTGCGCACCGACTCCGTCGACCTGGCCGACAGCGTCGATTTCTGGACCGCTGCGGTGAGTCGGACGTACGTCGATCTCGAGTGCACGATTCCCGAGAACGCGTCGGCCATCACCGGGCATATCGAGTCCACCGGACTTGCGACTCTCGGGTTGTCGCGAGTGTCTGCGACAGCTCAGAGCGTGCTGCGAACACCTGCAGGTATCTCCCGAACCAGTGACGACTACTTCCTGGTCAGTGTCCAGACGTCGGGGACCGGGTTCGTCGTCCAGGACGACCGAACTGCGGTCCTGCAACCGGGAGACTTCGCGCTCTACGACACCACTCGGCCGTACAGTCTTCGCTTCGACGACCCGTTTTCCCAGTACGTCCTGATGCTCCCCGGAGCGACGCTGAGGACGCTCGTCCGGGATACGGGTTCGTTGACCGCGCGGGCGGTGTCGGGACGACACGGAGCAGGGAAACTGCTCGTCAGCATGATCTCGTCGATCATGGACGACGCCGACATGAGTACCGCCTCGGCCGAGGCCGTGTCGCAGAGCGTCGAGTACATCCTGGTCGCAGGCCTGGTCGGACTCACCGGGGTCGAGAAGCCGGCACCGTATGCGGCCTCCGAGAGACTCGGTGAGATCAAACGTGCGATGACCGCGCGGCTGCGGGATCCTGACCTCACCGTGACAGAAGTGGCTGCGTCCCTGCACTTGTCGCTGAGTACGGTGCATCGAGCGTTCGCCGGTGAGCCGTGTACCGCCAGCGAGTGGATCTGGATGCAGCGACTCGACGGCGTCAAACGGGCTCTGTGCGAACCCCAGAATTCCCGCACGACCATCGGAGCCCTGGCGGCGTCCTGGGGATTCACCGACCCGGCCCACTTCAGCCGCGCCTTCCGGGCCCGCTTCGGCTGCACTCCCAAGGACTTTCGCGACACCAACCGCGGGTGAGCTCAGATCCCGAGTGATCCCGCCAGCGTGGGCCAACTCTTGGGCAGTTGTTCCACCCAGTAGGGCCACGAGTGGGTTCCGGTCTCGGTGAAGTCGAACGTGGCGGGGATGTTCAACTGGCCGAGTCGATCCGCAAGTCGATGGGTGCAGTAGTTCGCGCCCACCTCGATGAGGCCGCCGACCACCACCACGTCGAGTGCCGACGCGCTGTCGAAGCTTTCGTGCGGCCCTGGCGCTCCCGTTCCCACCGACACGTACACGTCGGTGCCGCGCAGGCTTTCGGCGTTGACCACCGAATCATGTTGTGCCCAGGCGGGATCGAGCGGGCCACCCCACATGTTGTCGGCGTTTCCGCCGAATGCTCCGACGATCGCGCGGATACTCGCCTGCCCCATGGGCTCCGAGGAGGCGAAACAACCGCTGTACGACGCCACCCCGGAGTAGACATCCGGGTTACGTGCAGCCAGCATCATGGCCGACTGCGCGCCCATCGACAGTCCGGCGATCGCGTTGCGTCCGTTGCCGTCCACGGCTGCGTCGATCAGCGGCGGGAGCTCCTGGGTCAGGAACGTCTCCCACTGGTATCGACCCAGCTTCGGGTCGTCGCGCTGCCAGTCGGTGTAGAAGCTGCCGGGGCCGGCCAGCGGCAGCACGACGTTGACGTTCTTGTCGGCGAAGAATTCGGCCGCTCCGCCCTTGCGGAGCCACATGCTGTTGTCGGGGTCCTCTTCGCCGATACCGCTGAGCATGTACAGCGTCGGCCGGGATCCGGTCTTCACTGCCGGAGTGAGCACCTGGACCTCGACGACGGCCCCCATCGCGGGCGATTCCACGCTCAGAGTTCGTAGGGTGTCGGACGCGATCGATGTGTCGACGATCCGAGCCACAGGCTCGACGGGATCGGCCGTCGCGACGCCGACCGAGGACACGGACAGCATTGCGGCGACGACGAACGGGGTGAAGATGCGTCGACGACGCATGGCGATCCTCTCGGGATTTGTCACAGGGCGGGATTTGTCACAAAGAAATGGCGAAGTGCATGGAGCATTGCACAGCAACCGACCGGATGAAACGCCGAACGAGAACTCATTCGATTCGGACCGACCGGGACTCTGACAACACATCACCGCACGAGCATTCGCCCCTTTTCGCAACACCTTTCGGGCATCGAGTTCTCAGTTTGGATATCAAGTCGTCCACTAATGGTTAGTGCACTAAGTATTCCTGGTAGCCTCGACGGCGTGACGACCACCGAAGATCTACTCGCGCTCGATCGCCAGGTCTGCTTTGCGCTCGCCGTCGCCAACCGTGCCGTGCTGTCGGTGTATCGGCCACTGCTCGAGCCGATGGGACTGACGCATCCGCAGTATCTGGTGATGCTGGCGTTGTGGGGCGAGTCGCCGATGTCGGTCAAAGCCATCGGATCGGCACTGCAGCTCGACTCGCCCACCCTCTCGCCGCTTCTCAAGCGTCTGGAGTCGATGGGGTTGCTCACCCGTAATCGAAGCGCCGAGGACGAGCGCGTTCTGCTCGTCGCGCTCACTCCGGCCGGGGCCGCGCTCCGCAAGAAGGCCGAGAAGATCCCACCCGCCGTCGTGGCGAAGCTCGGCGCGTCACTCGCCGAGCTCGACGAACTGCGACGCGTCCTCACCCGCGTCAACGACGCGGCCATCGCAGCAGGAGCACTGTCGTGAACACTCGCCCGACCCGCACCCGTCCCCGCTTCGACCAATGGCTGGGCTACGCCGTCCTCGGCCGCAAACTCCCCGATTCCATGCAGGACTGGGTTCGACGCGATCTCGTCGGGCCGGGAGCGACGCCGCGTCACATCCTGCGGTCGATGATTCCGTTCCTACCGATCTTCATCGGATTCTTCGTCCTCTTCCCAGGAGCGATCTGGCTGCGCGCCTCGATGGTCCTGCTCAGCCTGCTGCTCGCGCTGTTCTACACGGCGGCGTACATGGACCAGAACCGCGCCCGACGCCTCGAGATCCACGGGCTACCGGCAGACCTGAAGAGCGAGAAGAAGACGGCCGAACTCGAACGGGAACGCGAGAACTACCGCCGCAATCACTGACCCTCGCGGCCGAGCCCAGCGGTGAAGTCGTCGGCGATCATGGTTGCCAGGTCGCGAGTTTTGCGGTTCGAGTTCTGCGACAGTTCGGTCAGTTGCGCGAAGGCCGCGTCGGCGTCGATGCGGTACACCGACATCAGGATTCCGACGGCACGGCCGATGGCCGCACGGGTGTCGAGGGCACTGCGCAGTGTCGCGGCCTGGTTGTCGCTTTCTTCGAGCAACTGCTCGCGCATGCGGGACAGTTCGAGGTGCACTCGAACGCGGGCCACCAGCTCGCGGTCGTGGAACGGTTTGACGATGTAGTCCTCGGCACCGCGCCCGAGGCCGTCGAGCACGAAGTCGGTTCCCGCTCGGGCGGTCAGCAGGATCACCGGCACCCGCTGCAGGTCGTCGTCGCGGCGGATCTCGTCCACCAGTTCCAGACCGCTGCGACCGGGAAGCATCACATCGGACAGTACGAGCCCCGGCTTCGTCGATCGGGCGCTGTCGAGTGCGGTCTCGATGTCGCCCGCGGTCGTGACGGACCAGCCCTCGGCGATCAGTAGGCGCACGAGATAGTTGCGCAAATCGACGTTGTCTTCGACGAGCAGGATGTCCGCTCGGTCGGCGGTCACCGTCGTCGAGTCGTTCGAGGCGAAGATCGCCGACACCGAATCGGCAGCGGCTGCGGGCCGCTCGACGGCTGCGGCGGCCTCCACCGGTAGGCGCGGCACCACAACGGTGAAGACACTGCCGCGGCCCACCTCGCTGTCGACGTCGACACGCCCGCCGAGGGCGGTGAGAAGGTCCGATACGAGGGCCAGCCCGATGCCGGAGCCTTCGATACTGTGTGCGCCGGATCGTTCGACGCGGTGGAACCGCTCGAAGATGCGCGGCAGATCGTCGGCGGGGATGCCGAGCCCGGTATCGGCCACGACGAGGCGAACGGTGTCGGTGTCGCCCCTCAGTCGTACGGAGATCCGACCGGACGGGGTGTACTTCACGGCGTTCGCGACGAGATTGAACACGATCTTCGACCACATCTCGCAGTCGATGAGGACGACCACGTCCTCCCCTGCGTCGGAGACGAGCTCGAGTCCTCGATCCGAGGCGACCGACGCGAACATGGACACGCAATCGCGCGTCACCGCGGCGAGGTCGGTCGGCTCGGGATGCGCGACGAGTTGACCGGCATCCGCGCTGACCACGTCCAACAGATCGTCGACGAGCCTGCGCAGTCGCATCGACGCACGGTGAACGACATCGAGGGACTCTCGGTCGGACTCCGTCAGCGTCGACGCCACACTCCCCCGTACCGCATCCAGCGGACCGGTGAGCAAGGTCAAGGGAGTGCGGAACTCGTGTCCGACGTTCTCGAGCAGACGCGTCTTCGCTTCGTCGGCCTCCGCCAGTGCCGCAACCCGTCGTCTCTCCATCTCGAAGGCGTGCGAGGCGGTCAGTGCGGTTGACACTCGCTCGGCCACCGCAACGAGGAAGGACTCGACGGAGTCGTCCTGAGCGAGGTATTCGTCGACTCCGATCAGCAGGGCTCCGACGGGCCGAACCGATCCTGCCAGGGCCAACGGAACGACCACAGCGCTCGCGACGGCCCCGTCGACGTCGACGGTCGAACGGATCAGCCGTCCGTCCGAGACGTCGACGACGTGTGCGAGGTCCCAGGTTGCGGCTTCGCATCCGACCGCACCCGACGTCGCGATGTGGTCGAGTTCTCCGTCGTCGGACAACCCGCGGCGCAGGTAGGCCGCCACGAGGGGGAACTCACGTGCCTCGTTGCCCAATGCCTCGACGGCGCGCCGGCAGATCCCCACGGGACCGCCGATGTCGTCACCGGTCAGCGACCCCAGGGCGAGCAGCGCACGCATCCGGCGTTCGCCGAGCACCTGCATGGTCACCTCGGTCGTCGCGACGAACACGCCGAGTACCGTGCGGCCCGCTCCGAAGATCGGGCTGTACGAGAAGGTCCAGTACGTCTCCTCGGGGTAGCCGTGACGATTCATCAGGAACATCTGCCGAACACCGTGAACCGGCTTCCGGTCATCGATCACCTGCGTGCACAATCCGCCGACGTAGTCCCACATTTCGGACCAACAGTCACTGGCTCGCTGACCCGCAGCGTCCGGGAACTTCGCCCCGAGGAAATCGGTGTACGTGTGGTTGAAGATCTGCACCAGCTGCGGACCCCACCAGATCAGCATCGGGATCGTCGACGGCATGACGGTTCGTACGGCCGTCACCAACTCCTGCGGCCAGCTCTCCACCGGTCCCAGATCGGTCGCCGTCCAATCCAGCTCGCGAAAACGCGCGTCGGTGGCGTTGTCACCCGGAAACAGCTCGTCCAGCTGGGCCGAACTGCCGTCGGGTTGTGGGGAATTCATCGCCTCGTCCTTCGTAACCTGCGTTCCGCGGACATTCTACGGGCGCAATCTCGGCATCGATAGTAGCCGAACGGCCGGTATGCAGGCGTTTCGCTCGTCCTTCCTGGGGGTACAGCGGCCAGCATGCCCTCCTCATCAAGCCTCCCGTATCCCCTGGGTGTCTCGCAACTGTCCACCGACGGTGCCAACCTTGCCGTCTACTCCGAAACAGCGGATTCGGTGTCCGTGGTCGTGCTGAACGACGACGGAACAGAGCGCAGTACAACGCCTTTGACGCAGCTCACCGGCCACGTCTTCCACGATCTGGTTCCCGATGTCACGCCGGGTGCCCGCTACGGACTGCGCGTCGACGGCCCGTGGGATCCCGCGTCGGGGCTGCGGCACAACTCGGCGAAGTTGCTCCTCGACCCGTATGCAACCGCCATCACCGGTCAGGTCGATTGGAACGAGTCGGTCTTCTCGCATCTGCATGCCGAGCCGGAGACCCGCAACGACGAGGACTCGGGGCCTCACATGCCGTATTCCGTTGCGGTGCAGTCGAATTTCGATTGGTCCGGCGACGAGTCACCGCGCACACCCTTGGACAAGACGGTCGTCTACGAGGTTCATGTGAAGGGATTCACCGCCACCAATCCCGATGTACCCGAGGATATTCGAGGAACGTACGCCGGCCTGGCGCACCCCGCCGCGATCGCGCATCTCAAGCGCATCGGCGTCACCGCGGTGGAGTTGCTGCCGATCCACCAGTTCGTCCAGGATTCGCATCTGCTCGAGGAAGGGCGGCGGAACTACTGGGGATACAACTCCATCGGCTTCTTCGCGCCGCACAACGAATACAGCAGCAGCGGGGACACCGGCGGCCAGGTGGACGAGTTCAAGGCATTGGTCAAGGCCATGCACGAGAACGGCATCGAGGTCATTCTCGACGTCGTCTACAACCACACCGCCGAGGGCAACCATCTCGGACCGACGCTCTCCCTCAAGGGAATCGACAACGGCTCGCACTACCGACTGGTCGACGACGACCGGAGCGCGTACTACGACACGACGGGTACCGGCAACAGTCTCAACGTCGGCCATCCCGCAGCCCTGGCGCTGATCCTGGACTCGCTGCGGTACTGGGTGACCGAGATGCACGTGGACGGCTTCCGCTTCGACCTCGCCAGCACCCTGACTCGCCAGGACTCGGACCTGAACGTGCACAGCGCATTCCTGAGCCTGGTACATCAGGATCCGACACTGGCCCCGGTCAAGCTCATCGCCGAACCGTGGGACACCCAGGGCTATCAGGTGGGCGGATTCCCGGCCCGCTGGTCGGAGTGGAACGGTAAGTTCCGCGACGACGTCCGTGACTTCTGGCGCGGCGAGGGCGGTGCGCTTCCCGCACTGGCTCAGCGCGTCACCGGCAGCCCTGACGTCTACGAGAGCACCCGTCGACCCACGTTGGCCAGCGTCAACTTCATCACCGCACACGACGGTTTCACGTTGGCCGACTTGAATTCCTACGACGACAAGCACAACGAGGAGAACGGCGAGGACAGCCAGGACGGCGAGTCCGACAACCGCTCGTGGGGCTGCGGAGCCGAGGGCCCGACCGACGACGAGGGCGTCAACGCGCTGCGGGCCCGCCAGCAACGTAACCACCTGGCCACGCTGCTGCTCTCGGCCGGAGTTCCGATGATCCTCGGCGGCGACGAGCTCGGCCGAACGCAGAACGGCAACAACAACGCCTACTGCCAGGACAACGAGGTCTCCTGGTTCGACTGGAGCACAGCCGATCAGGACCTCATCGACTTCACCACCCATCTCATCGCGCTCCGCACCGAGCACCCGGCCTTGCGTCCCACCTGGTTCCGCCACGACAGCGATTCCGAGGAAGAGGGAGCCGGCCCGGACACCGTCGACTTCTACCGCGCCGACGGCGAGAAGCTGTCCGACGAGGATTGGTCGGACGGTAATGCGCACAGCATCCTGGTGTTGATGCGCGCAGGCGAGGGAGATGCGTCGTTCGCGTGGATGGTCAACGCCTCACCCGGGACCGTGGAATTCACCCTGCCGAAGGGCGCGTGGACTCAGTCGACCTCGAGCGACCCGGACCAGGCCTACGAGGCCGGTGGCCCGTCCATCCTGATCCGAGAGCATTCGTTCACGTTGCTGCAGGGCTGATCGGTTCGTTGTTCCAGATCGCGCTGCGACCCGCCTGATTCCAGGGCGTCCGGCGCGCGCGGGTCCCACCAGGGCGTGTTCGTTGCGCGTGCTGGGTTCCACCCCCGACCGCGCTTTTCCCAACGAAGCATTGGGATCAACCCGATCAAGTACTCAACAACGAAACTGATCGGTACGCTACAGGCGTTGGATCCTCGCTGACCGGCGGTCGTCGCCGTTGGGCACGCCCCGGAGAGCATCGGCGGCAGCGATGATTCACGATGTGCGATCTGGAAACAGCCGACGTGCCAGCATGGAACATCGTTGCGGGCACACCCGGAGAGGGCAACTGCGATGCGAGGGAAAGGCACACCCAGTGATTGGCGCGGAATGGCAGGCAGCAGAGCCCTCGCGACCGCTTTCGCCGCATTGACAATCGCGTCGATCGTTCTACTGATCTACGTGGGAAATTGGGCGTTGGTCGGCCTGGTCTTGGCAATGCTCGTGGCAGGCTGCCTGACATTTTGGTCGGTGAAAGTCTCCGACGCGGGCATCGAAGCGCGGGCAACGTATGGATGGCCGCGGGTGCAGATCAGCGCCGACGAGATCGACAGTGCATCTGTCACCGACGTGCACCCGATGCGCGATTGGGCAGGCTGGGGTCTTCGGTTCAACACCAAGGGCGATACCGGCATTGTGCTGCGCTCAGGCACCGCGGTGAGCATCGAGAAGAAGGATGGTAGTCGCACAGTGATTACTGCTCGGGATTCCGAGCAGGCAGTCGCAGCCCTGAACAGGGTCCTCGATCGCCGCTGACTACGGCTTCGACCACGCAGCGCACAGCACTCGGGGGGTAGACCAGTGCTGTGCCGCAGCGGAGTCACGAGCAAGTGGTTCGGTGGGTAGGGCCCAATCTGTGCCGCTACCTCACCGAACCACTCGACTGACGGTTCAACTCACCCCGGCGCGCACGTCCGGTGCCCCGAGCCGTGCTGCATCGGCAGTGTCGTCATCGGGCTGCTCCTGCGAATCCCGTTCTGCGAGAACACGAAGCCGGTAGTGCTCGATCTCCTCGGCGACGTGCTGAGCGTCCCACCCGAGGATCGGTGCGACGAGATGCGCCACTTCCTCGGCCGCTGCCTCCCCGCGATCGGGAACCTCGATGGAGATGCGCGTACGACGCGTCAGAATATCCTCGAGGTGCCGCGCGCCTTCATGACTCGCGGCATAGACGGCCTCGGCCTTCAGGTACTCCGGTGCATTCTCGAGAGGCTTACCGAGCTCGGGATCGGCGTCGATGAGATCCAACAACTCACCCATCAGAGTGCCGTACCGACCGAGCAGATGCTCGACGCGTGAGACGCGCATCCCGGTGCGTTCGGCCGTCAGCGCGCGGGAGTTGAACGCACCGAGGTAACCGTCGGCACCGACGAGAGGAATGTCCTCGGTGACGCACTTCGGTACCGTCCGCTCGAGCCCGTGCACCGCGGAATCGACTGCATCCTTGGCCATCACGCGGTAGGTGGTGTACTTGCCACCGGCGATGACGGTCAGTCCGCGTACCGGGCTGGACACCGCATGCTCGCGCGAAAGAGTGCTGGTGGAATCGGATTCGCCGAACAGCAACGGACGCAATCCCGCGTACACGCCGACGACGTCCGTGCGATCCAGCGGATCGGCGAGCAACTTGTTCACGTGGCCCAGGATGTAGTCGATGTCGCTCTGGCTCGCGGCCGGATGAGCCAGGTCGAGCTTCCAGTCGGTATCGGTGGTACCGATGATCCAGTGACTGCCCCAGGGAATGACGAACAGCAGACTCTTCTCGGTACGCGTGATGATGCCGGTGGCACTGTTGATGCGATTGCGCGGCACCACCAGGTGCACGCCCTTGGAGGCGCGGACCTGGAATTGTCCACGCCCACCGACCATCTGCTGCACCTCGTCGGTCCAGACACCCGCGGCGTTGATGACCTGCTTGGCCCGGACCTCGAAGGACCGGCCCGTCTCGAGGTCGCTCGCCACGACGCCGACGACCTTGTCGTCCTCCCGCAGGAACCCCGTGACGCGAGTGCTGTTGGCGCACAACGCACCGTAGGCAGCCGCGGTACGAGCAAGCATCATCGTGTGCCGCGCGTCGTCGACCTGACCCTCGTAGAACTTCACCGCACCGCGGATCGCCGAACGCTTACCGGACGGGAAGGATTCGAGCGTCTTCTTCTTGCCGAGATGCTTGTGATGACTCGGGACACCGCGTCCGGCACCCATGACGTCGTACACGCCGATGCCGAGACCGACGTACGGACGGTCGATCACCTTCTCGAGCGGATAGATGAACGGCACCGGACGAGCGAGGTGCGGGCACAGCTTGTTCAGTACCAGCGAACGCTCCTTCAGCGCCTCGAACACCAACGCGAAGTTGAACTGCTCGAGGTAGCGCAGACCGCCGTGGAACAGCTTGCTCGAGCGGCTGGACGTGCCGGCCGCGTAGTCCCGCGCTTCGAGCAGGCCCACCTTCAATCCGCGGGTCACTGCGTCCAACGCTGTTCCCGCGCCGACGACGCCGCCGCCGATCACCAGGATGTCGAGCTCTTCGGCTTCCATCCTCGCAAGCGCATCTGCGCGCGACTGTGGACTCAAAGCCGTTGTGGTGGAACTCATTCTTCATCAACCCAATCGAGAGTACGTGTTACTGCCTTCTTCCAGCCGGCGTAGAGCTTCGCCCGCTGGTCTTCGTCCATGGACGGTGTCCATGTCTTGTCCTCGGCCCAGTTCTGACGAATGTCGTCCTCGCTCGCCCAGTATCCGACGGCGAGGCCTGCCGCGTACGCCGCTCCGAGAGCGGTGGTTTCGGCCACGACGGGACGCACCACGTCGACATTCAGGATGTCGGACTGGAACTGCATCAGCAGCTCGTTGACGACCATGCCGCCGTCGACCTTGAGTACCTCGAGATCGACACCGGAGTCGGCGTTCATGGCCTCGATCACCTCACGCGTCTGGTACGCGGTGGCTTCGAGGACGGCACGGGCCAGATGCCCCTTGTTGACGAACCGCGTCAATCCCACGATGGCACCGCGGGCGTCCGAGCGCCAGTGCGGGGCGAAGAGTCCAGAGAATGCGGGCACGAAGTACGCGCCGCCGTTGTCGTCCACCGACCGTGCGTCGGTCTCGATGTCCGCGGCCGAGGAGATCATGCCCAGGTTGTCGCGGAGCCACTGCACGAGCGAGCCCGTCACGGCGATGGAACCTTCGAGTGCGTACACCGTCGGCTGGTCGCCGATCTTGTAGCAGACCGTGGTCAGCAAGCCGTTCTTGCTCATGACCTTTTCGGTACCGGTGTTCAGAAGCACGAAATTGCCTGTGCCGTAGGTGTTCTTGGCTTCACCGGGAGACAGGCAGGCCTGCCCGAAGGTCGCTGCCTGCTGATCGCCGAGGATGCCTGCGATCGGCACTCCGCTGAACGGTCCGCGCTCACGGCCGGTGCCGTACACCTCGGAGCTCGAGCGGATCTCGGGCATCATCGACATCGGGATGTCCATGTCCGCGCAAATGCTCTCGTCCCACTGCAGGGTGTCCAGGTCCATCAGCAAGGTGCGCGAGGCATTGGTCGGATCGGTGTAGTGCAACCCGCCGTCGACCCCGCCGGTCATGTTCCACAGCACCCAGGTGTCCATGTTGCCGAAACACAGCTCTCCCGCTTCGGCTTTGGCCCGTGCACCGTCGACGTTGTCGAGGATCCACTTGATCTTCGGCCCGGAGAAGTAGGTGGCCAGGGGCAGGCCGGTCTTGGCTGTGTACTTGTTGGCGTCGCCGCCGCCGAGGGCGGTGGCGATGCGATCGGTACGGGTGTCCTGCCAGACGATGGCGTTGTAGATCGGCTTGCCCGTCTTGCGATCCCACACCAGCGCAGTCTCACGCTGGTTGGTGATACCGACTGCGGCGATGTCCTCACGCGTCAGATCCGCTGCGGCCATGGCACCGGCCGCGACGGCGCGCACGTTGTCCCAGATCTCCGATGCGTCGTGCTCGACCCAACCGGCCTGCGGAAAGATCTGCTGGTGTTCCTTCTGATCGACCGCGACGACGGTGCCCGCGTGATCGAAGATCATGCAGCGTGAAGACGTGGTTCCCTGATCGATCGCGGCGACGTACTTTCCTGCGAACTCGGTCATGGCTTCTCTCCTGTGGTCTGGGTATCTGCTGGGAGTCGTGATGGCGGCTCGGGCGTCGAACCTTCTTGTTTGCGTAGGTTCTTTCCGATGAGCAGGTCGTACAGGAACACTCCTATCGGTCCGCCTACGAGAGGTCCGACGATCGGGACCCAGAAGTACAGGCCGCCGTATTGATCACGCCAGGCTCCACCGTAACCGGTGATGTACGACGCCAGGCGAGGTCCGAAATCTCGGGCCGGGTTGATCGCGTATCCGGCGTTGGTGGCCCATGCGAAGCCGATGGCGACGACGATGAGGCCGACGATCAGTGGAGCCATGTTGGCCATCGGTGCGGTGCCGAGCGAATCGGTCACGGCCACAATGAGGAACAGCAGGATCGCGGTGCCGATGATCTGATCGATCAGTGCCGAGGACACGCTGACGGGCAACGTTCCGTTTCCGGGAAGCGTCGAGAAGATCGTCTGGGTGGCGGTGGTGTGCCCGGGGTCCACTGCGTTGATCATGTCGTTGTAGTTCCAGCGCACCAGCAGCGCGGCCACGAAGGCCCCTGCGGTCTGCGCGAGGATGTAGGGCGCAACCATCTTCCAGCTGAATCCGCGGAAGAGTGCGAACGTGATCGTGACCGCGGGGTTGAGGTGTGCGCCGGTGATACGGCCCGCGACGTAGATGCCGAACATCACGCCCAGCCCCCATGCCCAGGCGATCGAGTCGTGGTCTCCGAGACTTCCCGATTCACCCCCCGAAACGACCTGCGCGACGACGCCGACGCCGAACAGAATGAGAATCATGGTTCCGGCGAACTCGGCAGCCATGTGCGCCGGCAGTCCCCATTCCGGTTCCTTACGAGCCATTGTGTAGCCTCCGCAAAGTTGGTGATGCACGCCACATTGCGTGCTGTTTGCCACGGTAGACGGCCTGCACTGCGTTGCACAGCTGATGCACATATGTGCAAAGCGGTCGTACACTGCGATGGTGACGGACCAACGTAGTGCGCCCGAATCGGATCTGCGGACCGGCCATGCCACCCAGGCGGCGCGCCTCTACTACTTTCAGGACATGACGATGGCGGCGATCGGCCGTGAGCTGGGCGTATCTCGGTCGACAGTCTCGCGACTCATCACGTTCGCGCGGGCATCAGGACTGGTGGAAATCAAGATCTCCACCCCCCTCGGCCAGGCACCACGAATCGAGCGCGCATTCGCCGATCTGTACGACATTCGTGCACATGTCGTCCCCGTGTCGGAAACCGTCGACGAACTGCAGCGCCTCGATCGCGTCGCCACCTTCGCAGGCCGATTGCTGACATCGTTCTTCGAGTCCGACATGGTGATGGGCGTCGCCTGGGGAACCACCGTCAGCGCCGTCAGTCGCAAGCTCGCACCCAAACGAACCCACAACTCGACCGTCGTGCAGCTCAACGGTGCAGCGAACACCCGCACCACCGGCGTCTCCTACGCCACCGACATCGTCCGAACCTTCGCCGACGCCTACGGTGCTGTGGCGCAGGGATTTCCGGTGCCCGCATTCTTCGACTACCCCGAAACCCGCAGACACCTGTGGCGCGAACGCAGCATCAAGCGAGTACTCGAACTGCAGGATCGGATGAACCTCGCCGTGTTCAGCATCGGCGTCATGAGCGGCGCCGTTCCGAGTCACGTCTACAGCGCCGGCTACCTCGAACGCGAGGACAGAGCCGAGCTCCAACGCGACGGCGTCGTCGGAGACATCGCCACCGTGTTCCTGCGGTCCGACGGCAGCCACGATCGAATTGCGTTGAACGACAGATCGAGTGGACCGAGCCTGGACCGACTCAAGGTGGTACCGCGCCGAGTCTGCATCGTCGCAGGAGCGTCCAAACTCGACGCCCTCACCGCCGCGCTGCGCGGCGGGTTGATCACCGACCTCGTCATCGACGACATCAGTGCGGCCCAGTTGATCCTCCGCTCGCGCGGCTGACCCTCTTGCGCTCATCCCATTCTCGTGTCACTCTTTTCTTCATGACAACCGGAAAGGCGGACACCGCCTCCCTCACGTGAGCGCCGTGCCGATGCCGTCGACATTTCCCCGTCGAGGCACATTCAGTGACAATCCCGATGATTATGCCGAGAGCATTCGTGCGGTCTGCGCGCAGCGCGATCGATGGCTCGACTACGGCCTGAAGGCCGGCCCCTCCGACAGAACAGCCGCGGAATCAGCTGTGGCACAACTATATCGACGATCGGGATACCGGGAGCCCAAGTTCGTCTGGGTGCCCTCTCCTCCAGCTGCTGCAGCGCTGATCACCGCCAGGACATTGGCGAAGAATGCAAGTGTGGCAGCCCGGATCGCAACCGTTCTGTCCGATTCTCGACACCGGATGGACCAGCGAATCGATCGACGAAGAATCGAATGGCCGCGGTGGTATTTCCACCAGAATCCGAATGTGCGGGGCGATCGAGAAGCGCGTGTCACCGTCGCCACCCGAAGTCCGGAGGACGCTGCCCGGGCCGGCATCAGTCCCGATCCGATCATCCGCCGAACCGTGCGGAACTCGTTGCACACCAGCCTCTTCGACGGCGTGGCCACGGCCGTCCGATCCCTCGCGCCGCACCCCTTCGGCAGTATCACCTGGTACGGCCAACAGGAAGCCCATCGCGTCGCCTACTACGACATCTATCGCTCCTTCGGCCTCATGACATTCGGGCGCGAGGACAACGAACTTCTCGACATTCAATCAGCCCTCGTCGAATCGACGGGATGGTGGTGGGCGTTCGACGACATCGCAGTGATGTCCGAACGGCCGACGGCTCTGCACACCGAACCGATTCCCGATCCGGTGCACGGTGAAGTGCGACTGCACAATTCGTCCTCTCCCGCGGTCGAGTTCGGCGACGGCAGCGGTGTCCACGTCCTGAACGGGACCGTGGTTCCCAAGTGGGTGATCCACGATCCGACGGTCGAGCGCATCACCGTCGAACGCAACGTCGAGATCCGACGAAGCGCCATCGAACGAATGGGCTGGGATGCCTATCTGGATCGAGCCGGTTTGCGACTGGTCGACACCGACGACGATCCGGGCAATCCCGGTTGCACCCTGCAACTGTTCGCCACACCCGCAGGATGGGGCGACGAGGGGCGAATACTGCTTGCCGTCAACGGCTCTCGCGAACGGGACGGCGAACGCCGTCGCTACGGCCTTCGCGTCCCCGGCGCGTTCTCGTCCGCGGTCGACGCCGCGGGCTGGACCTACGGTCTGGCCGGAGCCGACTACGGCCGACTGCTCCGCAGAACCTGACACCACATCTCGACACCACACCCCTTTCAACACACCCAAGGTGAAACACATGAACTCGAACATCACCCTGTCCGCACTGACCGACCTCACCGGTCTCGACGTTTTCGACTATCTCGACAAGGAGATATCCGTGCCCGTCATCGACGGCCTGCAAGCTCAAGGCGATCTGATCGTCGTACCGTACGCACTGCTCGACGGCATAGTCGTCCCCACCGAACAGACCCGGCGCGAGAACGTGCCACTGACGGGTATCGAACTACTGCGCAGCGCCGCAGGCGGCAACCCGCACAGCCTGGTCGCCGACGGCGGATGGTGCTCGTGGGCGAGTCCCGTTCACGATGTCCGGGGCCTGGCTCTGGGCATCCTGACCAACTCGCAGACGGCGTACCTCATTCACCCCGAACACGGAGCCACCGGAATCGCTCCGGGTCGATACGTCATCGGCCGTCAGCGTGAAGGTGGGCAGGGCGGCTGGTTCCATTCCCCCCGGCTGATTGCCGACTGACACGGTATGGCGCACATCACATTATTGCCGAAGTGCTAGGTCCATCTCACAAACCAATCTTCGGTAGTAAGTGTGACGTTGTGTACCACTAAGGTTCGCGACATGACTGCTGTCGTCGTTGCGACTCATCCATGACCGGCTCCCCCTCGCCGGTCCAGAACCGACTCCTCGGAATCGGTCTCGTCGTACTCATCGTCATGTTCGTCGGGTGGAGTGTCACCTCGTACAACAAGACGTTCAAGGACGTCGTGACGGTATCCCTCGAGACCGATTCCGTCGGCAACGCACTTCCCAGCAACGCCGACGTCAAGGTTCGCGGAATGATCGTCGGCGAAGTGCGATCGGCGACGACGGCCGGTGGCGTCGTCACCTCGGAGTTGGCCATCGAGCCGGACATGGCCGAGATGATTCCGTCGAACGCCACGGCGCGACTGCTGCCGAAGACACTGTTCGGCGAACGGTACGTCGCGTTGGTTCTGCCGGACGGCAGGCCCGGGTCGCCGATCACCGAGGGCACGGTGTTGAAGCAGGATCGCAGCGGCAACGCGATCGAGGTCGGACAGGTGCTCGACGGCCTGTTGCCGCTGCTCCAGGCAGTGCCGCCGGAGGACCTGTCGAACACCCTCGGCGCACTCGCACAGGGTCTGAGCGGTCGCGGTGAGAAACTCGGCCTCACGATCGACAGACTCGAAAACATCTTTGCCGGGCTCAACACCGAATTGCCCGCGATCCAGGAGGACCTGCGCGGGCTCGCCGACTTCTCGCAGACCTACTCCGATGCGGCTCCCGAGTTGATCAACGCGTTGGACAACCTACGGACCACCGGCAACACCGTCGTCGAGAAGCGGCCGGCCCTCGAAACGCTGTACTCCTCGATCACGTCGGCCTCGAGCACGACCGCGGATTTCCTCGATGCCAACTCTGCCGATCTCATCGGGCTGGCCGCGAATTCCCGCGAAGCACTCGAGGTGTTCGCCGAGTTCTCCCCGGCTCTCGGGTGCACCGTCGGTCAGTTCGCCGAGGGTGCCAGACGCGGCAAGATCCTGCTCGGCGAAGGTGACGAGTATCCCGGCATCAACGTCTCGATGCCGTTCGTCAACCCGAAGGGTCGGTACCTACCGAACCAGGACGAACCGCGACTGTTCGAGCAGGACCGCGGGCCGACCTGCTACTCCTCGCTCGACCGCTCGACCGGCGAATACTTCCCGCAGTACCCGGGCGGCTCCCCCAACGACGGCTCGTACCAGGTGCCGTCGAGAAACCCCGGCGAACAGGACATCCCGTCACTTCCGGTTCCTCAGTTCTCCCCCGTGCCCGCGTCGTACGCGAACTCGGTCACCGAGCAGCAGACTCTGGCCGTCGTCTACGGCGGGGCCACGGGGATCTCGCCCGACGCAGTGCCGTCCTGGACCACGACGGTCGGCGCTCCCGCGCTCAGAGGAACGCAGGTCACGTTCAGCTAGGACCTACTGATTGAATGGTCCGCATGCCCCGTCGACGAGCGCGGCGGGTAACGATTCAGGAGTACACATGCCAGCCGATACGAACACCGCCGGATTTTCCATTCAGTCCAGCAACGACGGGCGCGCGGCCGTCATCGCTGTCGCCGGTGAACTCGACGTCACCACGGCCCCCGCACTGTCGACCGCGATCGACGCGCAGGTTTCCACCACACCTGCCGCACTGATCGTCGATCTGAGCAAGGTCTCGTTCCTGGCCTCGGCTGCCATGACCGTGCTGGCGTCGACGCAGAAGGATCACGGGGACACTCTTGTCTTCTCGGTCGTCGCCGATGGTCCGACAACCAGCCGCCCGATCAAACTGATGGGCCTCGATCAGGAATTCGCACTGCACGCCGATCTGGCGTCAGCCCTCGCCGCTCTCGACTGACGACACTCCAAGCGCCATCACGGCTGCGTCGTCGGCCAAGCCGGTGCCGAAGCTGTTCAGCAGGACCCGTAGATCCTCGACGATCATCGCGGGCGTCGCCGGGGCGTGGGCGCTCGCGAACTCGAGCAGCGCGCCCTCGTCGTCGTATCGACCTGTGCCCACCCGGGCCTCGGTGAGCCCGTCGGTGTAGAGCATCAGGGTGTCGCCCGCGCTCAACGTCACGGTGGCAGGCACGAAGCGCGCGTGACGCAGAATTCCGACCAGTTGCCCACCCGTCATGTGGACGTACTGCGCGCTGCCGTCGGCGCGCATCACCAGCGGAGGCGGATGACCGCCACTGGCCATCGACACCTCGAATCCTCCGGCCGAGCGGCTGAGCACTCCGAACACTGCTGTGCAGAACTGCGCATTGTTCTCGCGGAACTCCTGCCGCAGAACCGAGTCCAGGTTGTGCAGTACCGCGACCGGGTCGTGGTCGTACACCGCAGCCGCGCGCAGGGTGTACCGCGTCAACGACGTCACGGCTGCGGCCGACGCACCCTTGCCGCACACGTCGCCGAGGAAGAATCCCCAGCGATCGTCCGACAGCGGGAACAGATCGTAGAAGTCTCCACCCACCTCGTCGCTCGATGCCGCGTGATAGTGCGCGGCAGCGGTCATTCCCGACGGCGGCAGCAGCGCTGGCGGCAGCAGCGACCGCTGCAGTGTCTTCGCCAGCAGCTCCGCTCGCGTTCGGGACTCGAGCAACTCGCGCTCGTAGGTGCGACGGTCCCTGGCGTCGAGCGCGGTGATGCGAATCAGTACCGGCGTGTCCGTCTCGTCGGTCTTGACGTTCGCGGTCATGAACACGGGCAGCCGACGTCGATCGGAGGTCACGAAATCGATCGCAATGCCGTCGAGCTGGCCGGACATCCGCAGAATCGGACCGAAATGGGTCTCGTAGTGGATCCGGCCACCGGCGGTGAGAAGTTGGGTGAAGTCGGTCCCGATCAGGGCGTCGACGTCGAAGCCGAGCCAGTTCGCCAGCGTCGAGTTCAGTCTCAAGATCCGCATGTCCGGAAGAACCGACAGATAGCCGCAGGGCGCGTTCTCGTACAGGTCCTCGATGTCGAGCTCGTTGATCACGACGATCTCACGAAGGTCGCAATCGCCTCGGCGGTCTGCTCGGGTTCGGTGACGTGCGGGCAGTGCCCGCTGGCGTCGAGGGTCTGCAGAGTGCTGCCGGCGATGTGTTCGTGAACGTATCGGCCGACCTGAGGCGGGGCCAGCGAATCCCGCGCACAGTCGACGATCATCGTGGGCAGGGCAACCCCGGCCAGATCAGCGCGATTGTCGGACAGGAAGGTGGTGCGGGCGAACACCCGTGCGCACTCGGGATCGGTTCGGCAGAAGCTCGCCGTCCACATGTTCTCGAGATCCGGTCGATCCGGCGCATTCACCACGATCGGTGCCATCGATGCGGACCAGCCGAGATAGTTGCTGTCCAACGACTCGAGCAACTCGTCGATGTCCTCACGGCTGAACCCACCGCGGTAGTCACCGTCGTCGATGTACCGGGGGGACGGCGTCAGGAGAAAGAGCTTTCTGAATCTTTCGGGAGCCGCCTGGACCGCGAGAACACCCATCATCGACGCCACCGAGTGACCGACGAACGTCACGTCACGAAGATCGAGTTCCTCGACGATGTCGACGATGTCGCGGGCGTAGGCATCCAACGGCGCGTACTTGTCGGCATCCCACGCCGAGGGGTCCGACGCTCCGGACCCGACGTGATCGAAGAGCACGACCGAGAAATCCGGAGCCAGAATATCGGTCACCGAACGCCACAGAGTCTGGTCGCAGCCGAACCCGTGAGCGAGCATCACCACGGGGCCGTCGGCAGCCCCGACGACCCGAACGTTGTTCCTGATGCGCGCACTCACCCGCACAGTGTGTCATCTGCCTCCGACGCCGGGGAGTGAGACTGCTCCGACGGGGTATGGCCTCTGTCTACAGAAACGAGAATCTCATGCGAGTGCTGGTCACCGGCGCAACCGGATACATCGGGTCTCGGCTGATCCCCGTGCTCCTCGAGCAGGGGCACGACGTGCACGCTGCCATGCGCGATCCGAGCAAGAAGTCGCGCTTCGCGTGGGGCGCTCACGTCACCGCGGTGCACTTCGACCTCGACGATCACGAGACCTTCGACACCGCGACCGAGAATGTGGACGCCGTCGTCTATCTGGTGCACTCGATGGACGAGGGCGATTTCGTCGAGAAGGATCGCCACGCCGCGCAGTCCATGGCCGCCGCCGCGGAGCGCAACGGCCTGCGCCGCATCGTCTACCTCTCCGGCCTCATCCCCGACGACGGCACCCCGTTGTCCGATCATCTGCGCTCTCGCCTCCAGGTCGAGGAGACGTTCCTCGACAGTTCCGTCGACGCCACCGTGCTGCGGGCGGCGATCATTCTCGGTTCGGGATCGACCTCCTTCGAGCTGGTGCGACGGATGACCGAGCGTCTGCCCCTCACACCCATCCCGACCTGGATGCGCAGACAGGTGCAGCCCATCGCCGTCGTCGATGTGGTCGCCATCATCGCCCGTGCCCTCGGTGACACCGCACGCCCGGGAACGTTCGACATCGGCGGAACCGAGACGATGAGCTACCCGGAGTTGCTGAAGGCGTACGGCAGCGTTGCCGGTCTGCGTCGCGTACAGATTCCGGTTCCGCTGTTGCCGACCGGCCTGGTGGGGCGTGCCGTCGCCACCATCACCGCCATGCCTCCGGGCACGGTGATCTCGTTGGTGGACAGCCTCACCCACGACATGGTGGTGCGCCGTGGGAACGCGGCAACGGAGGTGTTCGCCGAGCCCGGTACGTCACTGATGAGCGTCCGGGAGGCCCTGGAGCGTTCGATCACCGTGACCGCCGAGGAGGGCACCGATGCCCACGCCGATCCCCAGGCTGCCGCCGACACCGATCCCGAGTGGGCAGGCGGAGTCGTCGACATCGTGGACGGCCGTGTGCGGCAACGGCCGTCGGGAATTCTGGGAAAGGCTCAGCTGGGGGCGACCCGGTAGACGCGCTCGGGAGAGTAGGTCGACTAGGCGAAATCGACGACCGACACTTCTCCCCCGCGTTCTTTCGCGTCGTACATGGCGGCATCGGCTCGGTGCAGTAGTTCGTCGAGACGAAGCCGGCGGTCGGTGGTCGGCGTCCAGGCGATTCCGATACTCGTACTGATGCCGATGCCATCGAGGTCGAACGACCTCAACACCGAGCAGCCCGAGACGAAAGTGTCGAGCTCGTCGCGATCCGCGGGGAAGACGACTGCCACGAACTCGTCCCCACCGAGGCGTGCGGCCACGTCCGTCGGTCCGATCGCCGTCCTGAGCCGGTCGGCGACCGACCGTAGGGCCGCGTCGCCCAGGCTGTGTCCACCACGGTCGTTGAGCAGTTTGAACCGGTCGACGTCGATCACCGCCACTCCGATCAGGGGTGGCGTGGGAGTTTCGGCAAGTCTCTCGTCGACAGCCGAGTACATGCCTCGTCGATTGAGCAGTCGGGTCAGCGGGTCGAGGCGCGCGTGGACGGCGGTCGCGCGTATCGATCGTCGAGCGGTCTCGAGGATCGCCTGGATCACCAGCGGAAGGACCACAACCGAAGACAGCGCAGGGGCGAAGTAGATGTAGAGATCGAAAACGCCCACATCTTCGGTCTGCACGCCCCAGACCGTGAAGCCTGCGATAACGACGCCGGCGAAAGCACAGTGCGCCGCCAAGATGCGCCAACCCAGTAGAAATGCGATGAACACGCCGACCAAACCCATGTGGATGGTGGCGCACAACCGAGCGGGAGACCCCGTGGTCAGTGCGGCGGCCACGACTACGCTGACGTCCGCCCATGCGACGAATGCGATGGCAGCGCGGTAGCCAGGCCACGGCCGCAGGAACCACCACGCCCCCACCACCGCTGCAGACGCCATCACTGCGCCGTGGACCGACCGCGCCAGGAGTCCCTCGGGCCCGAGCGGATGCACTTGCACGATGACACCGAGAATCACCATGGACATGCACAGCGCACAGATCGCATATCTGAGCACTCGCAGCTGGCCGGTCGATTCCAGCGCGCGGGTAGCGAAAGCGAACTCGGCTTCTCCGACACCGCGACGGCTCTGCTCAGGCATCGGATTCGATCGCCTTCCGTCGGCGTGCGAGCGGCCCGAGTCTAGGACGTGCCGCGCTGTGCGGCAATGGTAAGCCACGGAGTTCTCGAAAGATTCGAAACAACGGCCGTGGAAGCGGAGCTACCCGAGGGTGTCGTAGTGGTGCGACCAGGGCGCTGCTCGTTCCCACTGACCCGCGAGTTGAACGAGCAACCCCTCGCCGCCGAGCGGAGCGGTGAAGTGTGCACCCATCGGAAGACCGCTCGGCGTCCAGTACCCGGGTAGCGACAGCGCGGGACGCCCTGTGACGTTGGCCAATTGGGTGTACGGAATCCACGAGATGTTGTCGTCGATCATCTGATCGACGATGCCGGTGTGCCGAAGCAAGCCAGCGGTTCTACTGCGCAACAACAAGTCCGACGCAAATTCCAGCGGCTTCGCAAGGTCGAATGCGCCCACTTTCGGCGGTAGTTCCGCAACGGTGGGCGTCAACAGCAGGTCATAGGTCTCGAAGTAGGTGGCGAGTGCCCGTACGTGCACGTGGCGACCTTCCACCGCCTGGAGGTAGTCGACGCCTCCTGCGGATCTCCCCAGAGCCGCCATGATCCGCGTATCGCGCTCGAAAGAGTCGTCACCGCAACCGGTTCGACGCTTGACCTCATCCAACTCGTAGGCCAGGTAGGTGAACCACGCCAACAGGAATTCTCGGTTCAGGCTCGCGTCGTCGTACGGCGGGGCGTCGAGAAGTTCGACGGTGTGGCCCAGGTCGGTCAGGGTTTTCGCAGCCGATTCCATCGCGGCAACGGCCTGCGGATCCGGCGTCGGATTCACCGACGTCACCGCGTACATACCTATCCGTAAAGGCTTCGGGTCCTTGCTCGTCAGAGACAGGAAGCTGCCCTCCGGACGGGCCGGCAGGTAGCCGGACGTCGCCTCCCCGCCTGCCAGCACGTCGAGCATCGCGGCGGTGTCGCGTACCGATCTGGACACCACTCCGTTCACGGCTGCTCCATGCATCGCCTCGCCGAAGGTGGGACCCGACGGCACCAGCCCACGGCCGGGCTTGAGTCCGACGAGTCCACAGCACGACGACGGAATGCGAATGGAACCCCCGCCGTCGCTCGCCCCTGCCACCGCGGCGATGCCGGCAGCGACCGCGGCGGCCGACCCGCCCGAGGAACCACCGGGAGTTCTGCTGTGATCCCACGGATTTCGCGCCGGACCGAACACCGTCGGCTCGGTGATTCCCTTCGCGCCGAACTCCGGGGTGTTGGTCTTGCCGAAGATGACGAGGCCGGCATCGAGCCAGCGCTGCACCACAGTCGAGTGCTCGGGCATCGGCAGATCCCGCAACGCACGAGATCCACTCGCAGTGGGCAACCCGGCATAGTCCTGCGAGAGATCCTTGATCAGAAACGGTACGCCCGCGAACGGACCCTCGAGCGTTCCTGTCACCTGCTCGTTCGCCTGCTCCGACATGAGTCGCACGATGGAATTGAGCGATGGATCGACCGATTCGGCCTGCGCCAGAGCACAATCGAGCAATTGCCGGGGCGTCACCTCGCCGTCGGCCACCAGTTTCGCCAGGCCGAGACCGTCGTGCTGTCGATACTCGTCGATGCGCATGAAGTCAGCCTAGCGACGGGCGACCCTTCTGTACGCCGAACGGTTTGCCTACAGACATTAGGCAAATGTATGGTGCCTATAGGTGCGAGAGCGCCTCGGGTGCACATCCGCCCGGCCCGGTACCGACAGATCGCGACACACATGCTCACCACCGACATCTCCGACGCGATCCTCCGCGGCGCAGCCGAGCTGGAACGCACTCCCAGAGGCATTCTCCCGCATCGTCTTCCACTCGATACTCGCACGCGCTACACCGACCCGCAGCTGGCGATGGCCGAGTCTCAACCGTCCGGAGTTCGGTTGGTCTTCACCACCGCTGCCACCACCATCGAGATCGATGCCGTGGCCACGCGGCGCGCGTTCGTCGGCCTACCCCCGCGACCGGCCGGTGTGTTCGACCTGCGGGTGGACGGTGTGCTCACCGAGCGGGTCCCGACCACGGGTGGCGTCACCACGACCATCGACATGACAACCGGAACGGTCACCGATCGGGTCGAGACCAGCGGCGTCATCCGGTTCTCGGAGTTGCCCGAGACCGACAAGCTGGTCGAGATCTGGTTGCCGCACAACGAGACCATCGAACTGATCGCCCTACGAACCGACGCGCCTCTGTCGCCCGTCGTCGACGAGCGACCGGTCTGGATCAGTTACGGCAGTTCGATCGGTCAGGGATCCAACGCGGTCGGTCCGAGCACCACCTGGACGGCACTGGCCGCTGCCGCCACCGGTGTACAGGCGAGAAATCTGGGCTTCGGCGGGTCCGCACTGCTCGACCCGTTCGTCGCCAGAACCATTCGCGATACGCCCACCGATCTCATCAGCCTCGAGATCGGCATCAACCTGGTCAACTCCGACGTGATGCGGCTGCGCGCCTTCACCTCCGCGGTACACGGATTTCTCGACACGATCCGTGACGGCCACCCCGACACCCCGCTGCTCGTGATCTCCGCGCTTCTGTGCCCCATCCACGAGAACACACCGGGGCCAGGAGCTTTCGACCCCGCTGCATTGGCATCGAGCACGGTCGAGTTCATGGCCACGGGCGATCCCGCCGAGGTTCGGGCCGGAAAACTCACGCTGACCGTGATCCGCGACGAACTCGCCCGCATCGTGGCCGACCGCGCCGCAGAGGATCCTCACCTGCACTACCTGAACGGACTGGACCTGTACGGACACAATGATTCCGAGGAGCATCCGTTGCCGGACAACCTTCACCCCGACCAGGCGACACACGAACTGATTGCCCGACGCTTCGTAGCGAACGGTTTCCTGGCTCCCTCACACCGCCGAAATGTCCGACGGGTGCTGGGCCAGCGGACTCACGTCGATGCTCATGTACGGGAACAGCGGTAGATTCCACAGGATCTCGTGAAGTCGCTCGCTGTCTCGAACGTCGAAGATACTCAGATTCGAGTACTGGCCCACCAGTCTCCAGATGCTCACCCATTCGCCGTCGCGCTGCAACTGCTGCGAGTAGGCCTTCTCCCGTGCGAGAGTGTCGGTTCGCACATCCGGGTCCAGATTCTGCGGAAGTGCGACGTCCATCTTCACTGCAAAAAGCATGCCGCTCAGGCCTTGTCGAGAACGAAGTCGTACGTGACTTCCTGTCCGCCGTCGACGTCACGCGGGTCGAGAATGAGCTCGGGCTTGACCGCACTCGCGACGTCGTCGTCGTTGTGGGCGTCACCGGGGAAATAGAGTTGGGTGGTGATCTGCTGGTGGCCCGCTGCCGCGACCTTGAGGTGAAGGTGCGCCGGACGCCACGGGTGCCAACCGGCCGCAGAGATCAGATTTCCACACGCTCCGTCGGTCGGAATCTGGTACGGCGCCGGCTTCATGGTGTGAATCCAGAACTGCCCCTGATCATCTGCAGTAACCGTGCCGCGCAGGTTCCACTCCGGGATGCCGGGTGCGAACTGAGAGTAGAAGCCGTCGGAGTCGGCATGCCAGATCTCGATGACGGCGTGCGCCAGCGGTGTGCCGTCCACTGCCTTCACCTGGCCCTGGAACAGCAGCGGGGTGCCTTTCTCCCCGTCGCGGGTGGGCAGGATCGCCGCGGAACCGAGTTCGGGTGCGTCGGGAACGTAGTAGGGACCTTCGATGGTGCCCTTGCTGCCCTCGCGCGACTCTCCGGCCACCTCCTCGACGACGTGTTCCACCCATACGTCGAGGAACAGCGGCCACTCTCCGGTCTGACCGACGTTGATCAGCCATGCCTTGAGGGCGTTGTACTCGTCGTAGGTGACCTTGTGTTCGCGGACCGTGTCGTGGATTGCCGAAATCACCTGACGGGCGAGCAGACTCACGCGTTCGGGCGGGGTGTCGGCAGCGGCCTGCTTGTCGGAGGTGAAGCGCTGGGTGGCGTTCGCACCCGACGCGGCAGCTGTTGCCACCTCGGCGGGGAGGTCTGTCGTTGCTGCATGGTCGATGCTCATGGTGAACTCCTTGTGTCTGGTACGTGTTGTCGGAGGCTGAAAATCACTGGTCGGTGCGGTATTTCGCGAGTTTGTCCGGGTCGATGCGTACGCCGAGCCCCGATCCCGGCAGGACACCGAGCGCGCCGTCGCGAATCTCGAGACTCTCGGTGAGCAGGTCGTCGCTCATGTCGAGGAAGTTGGACAGCTCGCCTGCTCGACGCGATGTCAGGTCGAACGCCGCGCCGAAGGCAACCGTGCAGGCCGTGCCGAGCTGTCCGTCGATCTGGTTCCCCATCACCACGTCGATGCCGAGGCCCTCGCACAGGTGGTGGGTTCGCTGCGACGTGGTGAATCCGGTGCGGGCGGTCTTGATGCTCACCGCGGTCGCCGATCCGCCGAGAATTTCGCGGGTGACCTCGGCCGGGGTGGTTGCGGATTCGTCTGCCACGAACGGGATGTCGAGTTGCTGGACGAGCCAGCGGCGGCCGAGGACGTCGTCGGCCGGGCACAGTTCCTCGGCGAGAGTGAGCCCCAGATCCGACATCTCTTTCATGGCACGCGCCGATTCGGCGGCGGTCCAGCCTCGATTGCCGTCCACGTAGAGTTCGACGCCGTCGCCCAGTCCTTCTCGCAGAGCACGTACGACTGCTGTGTCGAGGTCGACGGGCCGACGGCCGACCTTGACCTTGAAGACCTCGATTCCGTATGTCTCCCGCATCCTGGTGGCTTCGTCGACCATCGCAGCCGGGGTATCGAACCCGAGCATGTGGCTCACTCGCATCCGGTCGGTGTATCCGCCGAGCAGTTCGGTGACGGGTAGGTCCAGGGTCTGCCCCAGGGCGTCCCAGATCGCCATGTCCACTGCCGATTTGGCCACCGGATTGCCCACGGTACGAGCCAGTCTCGCATGCACCACCTCGCGCTCGACGAGGGTGAGGCCGACGATCGCCGGAGCGAAGATGGTCTCGATCACCGCAGCCACTCCCCGCTGGGTCTCGCCGTAGGTGAACGGCCGGGGCGGAGCGTCTGCGATACCGACGACCCCGTCGTCGGTATGTACCCGAACGAGTACGTGCTCGGCCGCAGAGACCTCACCGCTAGCGAACCTCAGCGGCTTTCGGTACGGAATCGAGTATGGAATCGATTCGACTGCAACGATTTTCATGACATGCCCTTCGGCTGTGCAGACGGTACGGATGATTCGAGTCGAGGGAGCACGCCCGCGTCCTCCAGCGCACCGACAAGGGCATCGACGAGGGCCGACGGCCGGTCTCTGCACCAGGCCAACGCCAGATCGATGGTGCTTGCGCCGGCGATGTCGCGGAACACGACGCCGTTCAACTGCAGGGCGCGGACGGATTCGGGAACCAACGCAACGCCCAATCCGGCGGCGACGAGCGCGAGCAGCACCGAGGTGTCCGGGGCCTCGTGCTCGCGCCTGGGACTGAAGCCTGCGGCGCGACAACTCGTCACCACGGCTTCGTTGACCACAGAATGTGTGTCGGCGTACATGACGAAGTCCTCGTACGCGAGATCGGCGACGTCGAGCGCCGGTTCGGAGGAGAACCGGTGATCGACGGGCAACGCGAGCACCAAGGATTCCGTGGTGATCTTCCGTAACACCAGATCGTCACCCGCAACAGGTGGCCGCAGCACCGCGACGTCCAGCTGTTCCGAGCGCAGACCGTCCACCTGCGCGGGGGTGAGTAGGTCCCCGTGGATCTCCAGCGCGATACCGGGCAGTCTCTGCTTGATCGCACGCGCGATCGGCGGCAATTGATCGAAGGCCGCAGTACCGGTGAAGCCGATACGTACCAGTCCGTATCGGCCGTCGGCGATCCGTCGTACTCCCCGCGCACTCTGCTCCAGGTTGTCCAGGTTGCGCAGTGTCTCTCGATAGAAGAACTCCCCCGCCGGAGTCAGGCTCACCTGGCGTGTCGTTCTGGCCAGCAGCGTCACACCCAGCTCGGCCTCCAACTGCCGAACCGATTGCGACAACGCCGGCTGAGCCAGGTGCAGCCGCGTGGCGGCTTGTCCGAAGTGCCGAGTCTCGGCCACGGCCACGAAGTGGTACAGGTGCCGAAGTTCCATGACCGAGCCTTTCTGTACGGGGTGGGTGACTCTGACCACAGTAGGGATGGAATCCATCGTTGACAAAGACCTATTTTGCGTCGATTGATAAGCAACAGCGATTAATAGCCACCCAGGTTGGGCCTAGGCAAAGCCCTGGTGTGACGGCGGCCACTCCCTGACACAGTCGCTTGTAATCGAACTCGAAGCGCCTGGAGGAACCCGACATGACCGACATGCTTGATCACGTACAGAACACGATCGACAGAGCGGTGATCGACGATGTCGCAGCAGGCATCTACCGCGCCAACCGAAGCATCTTCACCGACGAGGAGGTCTTCGAGCTCGAGATGAAGCACATCTTCGAGGGCAATTGGATCTACCTCGCCCACGAAAGTCAGCTCCCCAACAACGGCGATTACTTCACGGTGCACATGGGTCGACAGCCCGTTGTCATCACCCGTGACAAGGACGGCGAGCTGCATTGCCTCATCAACGCCTGCGCTCATCGCGGTGCGATGTTGTGCCGACGCAAGACGGACAACCGCACCACGCTCACCTGCCCCTTCCACGGCTGGACGTTCCGAAACGACGGCACGCTGCTCAAGGTCAAGGATCCCGACGGTGCCGGCTACCCAGACACATTCGACGTCGACGGCTCGCACAACCTCACCAAGGTCCCTCGCTTCGAGAGCTACCGTGGTTTCCTCTTCGCGAGCCTGAACGACGATGTCTCGACCCTCGCCGAGCATCTCGGTGACACGACGAAGGTCATCGACATGCTCGTCGACCAGTCTCCCGAGGGTCTGGAGGTTCTGCGGGGATCCTCGTCGTACACCTTCGACGGAAACTGGAAGGTGCAGGCGGAGAACGGTGCCGACGGTTATCACGTCAGTGCCGTGCACTGGAACTACGCCGCGACCACCTCGCGCCGCAACAACGGCGAATCGAAGAACACCACCAAGGCGCTCGACGCAGGTGGCTGGGGCAAGTCCGGCGGCGGCTACTGGTCCTACCCCAACGGCCATCTCTGCCTGTGGACCTGGGCGGCCAACCCTCAGGACCGCCCGCTGTGGGACCAGATGGACTCGCTGAAGGAGAAGTTCGGCGACGCCAAGGGCGAATTCATGGTGAAGGGTTCACGCAACCTGTGCCTGTACCCGAACGTCTACCTGATGGATCAGTTCAGCACGCAGATCCGGCACTTCCGGCCGATCGCGCCCAACAAGACCGAGGTCACCATCTACTGCATCGCACCCAAGGGTGAGAGCAAAGAGGCTCGCGCACATCGCATCCGGCAGTACGAGGATTTCTTCAACGCCTCCGGCATGGCGACACCCGACGACCTGGAGGAGTTCCGCTCGTGCCAGCTGACGTTCCAGGCGACCAATGCGCCGTGGAACGACATGAGCCGCGGCGCGGAGCACTGGCTCACCGGACCCGATCCGGTGGCCGAGGCACTCGATATGCCCGGTGTCATCTCGGCGGGTGTCAAGAACGAAGACGAGGGCCTGTTCCCCGTTCAACACGGCTACTGGCGCAGGACCCTGCTCGCTGCCCTCGACAAGCAGCGTGCAGCCGACTCCGCACCCGCTGCAGCACAGGAGGTCTGACATGACTGCCACCGTCGACAACACCGACAGCCGGCAGACCGCCCCGGCTCGGCTGATCACCCAGTCCTCCATCGAGCAGTTCCTCTACCGCGAGGCGCGCTACCTCGACGATCGCGAGTTCGAGAAGTGGCTCACGTGCTACGCGGACGACGTCGAATACTGGATGCCCTGCTGGGACGACAACGACCTGCTCACCGAGGATCCTCAGACCGACATCTCGCTGATCTACTACGAGAACAAGGGTGGCCTGGAAGACCGCGTGTTCCGCATCCGTACCGAACGTTCCAGTGCCACATCGATACCCGAGCCGCGGACCAGTCACAACATCAGCAACGTCGAGGTCATCGAACGTCGAGGAGATATCGTCGACGTCCGATTCAACTGGCACACCATGTATTTCCGGTACAAGACCATCGATCCGTATTACGGAACCTCGTTCTACACGATCGACTTCTCCGGCGACTCGCCACTCATTCGGCGCAAGACCGTGGTGCTGAAGAACGACTACATCCACCACGTCGTCGACATCTATCACTTCTGATCGACCTGCCGTAATCCCGAGGAGTTCCATCGTGAGTCATTCCGTCGCACTGTCCTTCGAGGACGGCGTCACCCGCTTCATCACGTGCGAGGACGAACAGACCGTCGCCGACGCCGCGTACCGCTCGCGGATCAACATCCCTCTCGACTGCCGGGACGGCGCGTGCGGAACCTGCAAGGCTCTGTGCGAATCGGGTGAGTACGACGGCGGTACCTACCTCGACGACGCGCTCTCGCAGTCGGAATCGGACGAGGGCTACTGCCTGCCCTGCAGCATGAAGCCCACGTCCGATCTGGTGCTGCAGATCGCCAGCACCTCGGCGGTGGCGAAAACCCAAGCGGCAAGCCATGACACGGTCGTGACCGCCGTGGAGAAACTCACTCCCACGACGGTCAGGCTCGCTGTCGAGGCACCGGCAGGTGGCACGCTCGCCTTCCTTCCCGGCCAGTACGTCAACATCACCGTCCCCGGCTCCGAGGAAACCCGGTCCTACTCCTTCAGCTGCGTCTCAGGATCGGACGAGTTGGAATTCCTGGTCAAGCTCACCCCGGGCGGACTGATGTCCACCTACCTGAGCGACACGGCGGCCGTGGGCGACAAGATCTCGTTCACCGGCCCACACGGTAGCTTCTTTCTGCGCGAGGCCCAGCGACCTGCACTGCTGCTGGCCGGCGGCACCGGGTTGGCTCCGATCCTGTCGATACTGCGCACCATGGCGGCCGAATCCAGCACTCGTTCCGTGCATCTCGTGTACGGCGTCGGCACCGACGACGACGTCGTCCAGCTGGACGAGCTCGCTGGCCTGGCCTCGACATTGGACGCATTCACGTGGGATCACTGTGTCTCGGACCCCTCGACCACCGCTGCGAACAAGGGGTACGTCACTACCCTGTTGAACGACGCACACCTCAACGGCGGGGATGTCGCGGTCTACCTGTGCGGTCCGCCTCCCATGGTCGAGGCCGTCAGAACGCATTTCACCGAGGCCGGAATCGAACCGACCGGCTTCTACTACGAGAAGTTCGCGCCGTCCTCGGCAGCTGCGAAGGAGAGTCTCGACGACGACACCGATTCTGCGACAGAGGTTCTGGCGAACGACGACCGGACATCGACCATCGATGCGGCAGTCGCCACGGCCGATGCCGACGTCGTTCCTGCGGCGTCGGCGGATCTCGAACCCGCTCTCGATGGCAGGAGCATCTTCGGACGAGCGGTGTTCGGAAGTCGCGTAAAGGAACCCCTGCACAAGCGGGACACGGGCTTCTCTGCGTCCGACGAGGCGGAAACCATGCGTGCGATCGCAGGTCAGCGCGTCGCCGTGGTCGGCTCGACGGCCGACCGGGGCGGGTTGGACGAGAGCTCCGATCTGCTCCTGACATCGGAGGCACACTCCGTTGCAGCGCAACGCATCTGGTCCTCACGAGATATCCAGCCGCTCGTCGTGCGGAGTTCCGAAGCTCCCCCGGTGTCTGCTTCGAGTTCGGGGTACGAGATCGGCGAGGAACATCCCTCCGTGCACGAGTCGGACGCGGTGTTCGAGGCCAGGCGCGCCCTCGAACTCGGTGCCCTCGAACTCGTGATCGGGCGACTGTCCTCGCAGCAGATCTCCGGATACCGGCTGTTGGCCGAGACCACCACCCGCTACGTCGACGGCGATCGGTTCGTCGATGCCGCCGCGTACACCGAGACCAATGCCGCTTTTCACGATTACCTCTTCACCCAGACGGGCAACGAGCATCTGCTGCAGGCCTATCGGGCCCTCGGGGTCAAGGCTGCGATGGAGGAGGTGCTGCGCAACGCGACCTGGTGTGATCCGCTGTGCGCCCAAGATCACCTCGACATCGTCGACGCGTTCGAGGCCGGGGACCGTGAGCGCGCACGAACGCTGATCGCCGATCACGCCGACCGCTCGAAAGCGACGATGAAACGCGCCATGCACGAATCCCGGTCGAACAAGCGCCCCAGGTTCGTCAGCCCTGGTCGGTTCGCAGGCAAGGTCGTGCTGATCACCGGCGCGGCCCAGGGCATCGGCGAATGCGTCGCCCGGCGCATCGGAGCCGAAGGCGGATCATTGATCCTGGCCGACCGGTCCGAGTTGGTCGAATCGCTCACCGAGGAGTTTCGGCACGACGGTGTCGAGGCCACACCCGTTATCGCCGACCTCGAAACCTGGGAGGGCGCGTCATCGGTGGTCGACGCCGCACTCGCGGTACATGGACGCGTCGACGTGTCCATTCACGTCGTCGGCGGCACCATCTGGGCCAAACCGTTCGCCGAATACCCGCCCGAACAGATCGAGAAGGAGATCTCCCGGTCACTGTTCCCGACGCTGTGGTCCTGCCGCGCCGTGATCCCGCACATGATCGAACGCGGCGGCGGCACCATCGTCAATGTCTCCTCGGTCGCCACCCGCGGCATCCACCGGGTCCCCTACGCCGCAGCGAAGGGCGGCGTCAACGCGATCACCGCCACGCTCGCCCTCGAAGCAGCGCCGCACGGTGTTCGAGTGGTTGCCACCGCCCCCGGGGGTACCGACGCACCGGCGCGACGAGTCGCCCGTGGCCCTGCGCCCTCGACCGAGCAGGAAAAGAATTGGTACCAGGCCATCGTCGATCAGACCGTGGAGTCCTCACTGCTCAAGCGCTACGGAACACTCGACGAGCAAGCCGCAGCAATCTGCTTCCTCGCCTCCGACGAGGCGTCGTACATCACCGGCACCGTGCTCCCGGTGGCCGGCGGCGACCCGGGCTGAGTGATGACCGTGTTGGCTCGATCGCCGGACGCACTCTTCCGCCGCGGATACGGTGACGTCATGTCCCCCTCACCGTTGATCGGCCGCGGTGAACTGCTGGACGTCCTGGTTCGGGCGGTCGACGCCTCCGCGACGGCATCGGCTTTTGTGGTGCTGAACGGCCCGGCGGGCATCGGCGCATCGTCGATTCTGCGCGAGCTGGAGCGGACAGTCGACGCCGAAGTGCAGCGCACCGGTGCGGTGCCGTGGGAAGCACAGCTCCCGTTCGGCCTCGTCACCCAACTCGTACCCGGAAGCCGTGCCGACAGTTCCGACGCGGTCGAGTGGGGCAATCGAATCGCCGACGCGTTGCCTCCGGATCGTCCGACACTTCTGTTGATCGACGATGCGCACGACGCCGACGCGGACTCGCTCCGTGCGCTCGCCTCCGCGGTCCGACACCACCGAGCAGCGGGCCTGGCGGTGGTGTGTACCCGAAAACCACTGCCCCAGGGCAACATCGAGGCCCATCGGGTTCTCGATCGCGCCGCCGACCTCTCGTTGGCCGTACCGGCAATGACGGTGTCGGCCGTTGCCGAACTCGCCGCATTGCAGGGGATCATCCTGTCACCGTCCTCGACTGCTCACCTGACACGTCACACCGGTGGACGTCCTCGACACGTCTTGGCGCTGCTGGACGAGGTGCCGCGCGAGAGCTGGAAGGGTGTTCGACCCGACCTACCTGCGCCCGCCTTCGTCGAGGCAGACGTTCGGACCACTCTCGCTCTCTGCACGGACGAAGCTCGACGTCTGGTGTCGGCCGTCGCCGTTCTCGAAGACGGCCGACCGTTGACCACGGTGTGCGAGGTCGCCGGCATCGACGATCCCTGGCCTGCTGTCGATCTCGCAGAACAGTTCGCACTGGTGACCGTTCGACGCAGCTCCGCGGCGACCATCCTCGAGGTTCACGATCCAGCGGTCCGAGCCGCGGTGCTCGCGACGATGAGCAGAGTCGAGCGCGCGCAGGTACATCGAGCTGCCGCCGCAGCCGAGGCCGACCCGGCCGATCGGCTGGCGCACCTGGTCGAAGCGTCGCCACTACCCGATCCGCTGCTGTCGGACCGCTTGGACGCCCTGGCCGCGACCCGTGCCGGGATAGGCGAATGGGCAACGGCAGCACGCCTTTACCTGCTGTCGAGTAGGTCCACCCAGGAACCGCACGCACGCGAGGATCGTCTGGTTCGCGCGGTGGATGCACTGATCGGTGCCGGGGACATGCGCACTGCCTCGGATTACCTCGCCGAGATCGAAAGCCTGCGCGAGACCCCGACTCGCAATGCCGTTCTCGGCTATCTGGCAATACTGCGCGGCCGCCCCAACGAGGCCGAAGCTCGACTCACCCGGGCCTGGCAGCTGGTACGGACGCGGCACGAACCCGAGGTCGCTGCCGTCATCTGCCATCGGCAGGTACTGCACAATCTGGCGCGCTGCGACGGTGCCAACCTCGTGCTGTGGGCCGATCGCGCAGTCGAACTCGTCGGAGCCGACCACGCAACAGCGGTGGAGGCGCAGTCCATTCGTGGTCTCGGCCTGGCGGGCACCGGCCGGGTCGCCGAAGCACTGAGCAGCTATCGGGACCTGTGGGGCCACGCGAGCACCGGGGCCGTCGGACAACGGGTGCAGATGGGCGCAGGCTGGCTGCACTTCGCGACGGACCACATCGATCTCGCACGCTCCGAACTCGAAGCCGCAGCACCGACCGACTTTCTCGGTGGTTCGACCCGAATCTCGTTGTGGGCACACGGTTGGCTGGCGCGCACCTACTTCGTCACCGGCGAGTGGGATGCGGCCCTGCGGTTGGTCGCAGCGGGTTCCGACCTGGCCGACCGTTCCGGAGCCGCATTGATCGTTCCTCTGCTCCAGTGGACCGCCTCGCAGATCCACGCACTCCGCGGAGACTGGGAGGCCGCTGCGACCAGCGCACACCGCGGCGATTCCGGCGCTCGTGACTACGAGATCATGCGCGTGCCAGCGGCTCTCGGCCGAGCCGCCATCGCGGAGGCGCAAGCCGACTACGCCGGAGTTCTCCGCGCCCTTGCCCCGTTGACCGAGCAGTGGGCTCACGCCGATGTGTCCGAGCCCGGTTTCTGGGCGTGGCCCGACGTGTACGCCAATGCGCTGATAGTCGAGGGCCGACTGGAGCAGGCCGACGAATTCTTGATTCCGCACGAGGCGAGAGTGCGCGATCGTGGTCATCGCTCGGCACACGCGCGCCTGGCGTGCGCTCGTGGCCGGCTGCACGGCGCGATGGGCGATCTCGACTCTGCCCGAGCATCGTTCGAGGATGCACTCGCCTCGTTGGCACCGCTGCCCCTGACGTACGACCGCGCGCGAGTCAACTACGCCTACGGGCAGACACTGCGCAGGGCCGGCAAGAGGCGCGAGGCCGATGCCGTCGTCAGCGCGGCACGCGAGGGTTATCTCGCACTGGGTGCCACCACGTACGTTCGACGGTGCGACCGTGAACTCAAAGCGGGTGGCGTGCATGCTGTTCTGAAGAACCGCGCACACGATGCTCTGACCCCACAGGAAGACGCTGTCTCCGGCCTGGTCGCCACAGGAATGACCAATCGTGAGGTAGCAGCCGAGTTGTTCCTGTCGGTCAAGACCGTTCAGTTTCACCTGACCAGGGTGTACGCCAAGATGGGCATCCGTTCCAGGGCCGAATTGGCCGCTGCCCGTTCGACCGACGAATCCTCGACAACATGATTGGAGCACAACAAGTTTCGCAATGTCGAGGTAAGCACTAGGCAAAGCCCTGGTGTGACACGGCACACAGTTTGCGACAGTTGTCTCACCCGCTCGGCCGTCAGCGCCGATTCAGCTTCCCTGCGGTACTCCCTGACCGAAAAGGATCCCCGATGACTGCACCGGACTCCACCGCCACCACCAGTTGGGCCAGCGACCGACACCGCCGAAGCGTGCTGTGGATCGTCGCACTGTCCACTGCAGCAATTGTTTTCGACGGCTACGACCTCGTCGTCTACGGCACCGTACTGCCGACTCTGCTCGCCGATTCCGCCCAGCTGGGCGCGCTGGATCCGGAAACCGCAGGCGCACTCGGCTCCTATGCCTTGATCGGAGTCATGGTCGGGGCACTGACAGCCGGTGCCTTCGGTGATCGGATAGGTCGCCGCAGAACGATGTTGACGTGCATCGTCTGGTTCTCGGTCGGGATGGCGGCAACCGCACTGGCGCAGAACATCACGATGTTCGGCATTCTCCGGTTCCTGACCGGCATCGGAGTCGGCGGACTCGTCGCCACCGTCGGTGCCATGATTGCCGAATTCGCACCGCCCGGACGACGAAACCTGTTCAATGCCATCGTCTACAGCGGCATACCGGCCGGCGGTGTGCTGGCGTCACTGGCCGCGATCACCCTGCAGGATTCGATCGGCTGGCGCGGGCTGTTCTGGATCGGCGCACTCCCGTTGGTCGTACTGCTCCCCCTCGCCCTGCTGCGGATGCCGGAGTCCCCACGGTGGCTCCTGGCACACGGACGCGTCGACGATGCGCAGCAGATCTGCGCTCGGACCGGCATTCCGATGCCCGAGGCCGAGCCTGTCGTCGCCGGCGATCGCGTCGGGTTCGCCGCACTGGCCCGCAAACCACTGCTGCGCCCGACGGCCCTCCTCGGACTGATGAGCTTCTCCGGTCTTCTGCTGACCTACGGCCTCAACACCTGGCTGCCACAGATCATGTCCGAGGCCGGATACAACGCGAAGGGATCACTGTCGTTCCTGTTGGTCCTCAACGGCGGTGCCATCGTCGGCGGTCTGATTGCATCCCGTGTCGCCGACCGGACCGGACCGCAACGCGTCATTGCGGTCACGTTCTGTCTCGCCGCGCTGTCGTTGGTTCTGCTGACGCTGAACTTCCCACTCGGAGTCCTGCTCGTCGCCGTGGCAGGTGCAGGCATCGGTGCCATCGGTACCCAGGTGTTGATCTACGGATTCGTCTCGAACTACTACCCCACCACCGCCCGCGCCGCAGGTGTTGCATGGTGCGCCGGATTCGGGCGTCTCGGCGGCATCCTCGGGCCCCTGCTCGGCGGCATCTTGCTCGGTGCCGGCATCGCGTCGTCCACGGCGTTCTACATCTTTGCGGTCGTGGCCGTGCTCGGAGCTCTCGTCACCACCGCCGTTCCCGCTGTTCGGTCCCTGCGCCGATCCGATCCACAACCGAGCGAGCCAGTGAAAGTGGCTGAATGACCGACATTTTCGAGCGTCTCACCTCGAACGAACTGCCCGACCGTCGCCCGCCCGGTCTGCGTGCTCTGCGCGCCGACTTCGGCGGGCAGTACGTCGGCGCGGGTGCAACCGGTGTTCTGTTCAGCGCGACCGGGCCCGTTGCGGTCATCATCGGTGCCGCGACAGCCGGTTCGCTCACCGCCGCGCAGACGGCGTCATGGGTGTTCGGGGTGTTCGTGCTCAACGGCATCCTGACCGTGGTGGCGAGCTGGGCCTACCGGATGCCGCTGAGCTTCTTCTGGACCATTCCGGGCACCGTTCTGGTCGGTCAGTCGTTGGCCTCGCTGACCTGGCCGGAAGTCGTCGGGGCTTATCTCGCGACCGGGGTTCTCATCATCGTGCTCGGGGCCACCGGCGTCGTCTCGAAGCTGATGGCGTTTCTACCGCACAGCGTGGTGATGGCGATGGTGGCCGGCGCATTCCTGTCGTTCGGAACCGGACTCGTGCAGTCTGTTTCGTCCCACGTGCTCGTCGCAGGCAGCATGGTCGCGGCGTGGTTGGCCCTGACGCGATCCGATACGTGGTCGAAACGAATACCCCCGGTGCTCGCGGCATTGGTCGCCGGTCTCGCCGCTCTTGCGGTCACCGGCGGCTATACCCGAGTGAGCGGCCCCGCAACAGAACTACCCCTGATCGGTCTGCCCGAACTCGTTGCGCCCACGTTCAGTGGGGCAGCAATGGCGCAGTTGGTCATACCGCTCGCCATCACCGTGGTCGCAGTACAGAACGGTCAGGGCGCTGCCGTCCTGAACTCTGCGGGCCATCGCCCACCGATGACCGTCCTCACCATCGCCTGCGGCGTCTGGTCACTTCTGGTGGCTCCACTGGGTGCGGTGTCGACATGTCTTGCCGGCCCGACCAACGCGCTGCTCGTTGCCGTCGGCGAACGGTCGCGACAGTACATCGCCGGAATCACTTGCGGCGCTTTGGCCATCGTGGTGGGTGTGCTCGCTCCGCTACTGGTGCGTGGCCTGGCCGTGGTACCCGCAACATTCATCGCCGCACTCGCAGGCCTCGCCATGCTCGAGGCACTGCGCGGTGCATTCACGGCTGCATTCTCCGACCCGACCGGTCGCCCGGTGCTCGCGCCCCTGATCACCCTGCTGGTCACCATCTCCGGCACCGACGTCGGAGGCCTCGGCGCTCCGTTCTGGGGATTGGTCGCCGGTGTCGCGGTCACCTACGTCCTGGATCGTCGCAAGTGAATTTCCCACCGAACTCGAAGTTACGGATGGATTCCGGGCAGATTCCATCCATAACTTCGAGTTCGGCACTCCAGAGGGGTCAGAATCCGATCGGCAATCCGGCGTAGTTCTCGGCCAGTCCCATCGCACCCGCTTCGCTGGAGGCCACCCACTTCAATTGCGAGAGTTGCAGTTGCGCATCGAAGGGGTCGTCGCCGGTATGCAGCATCGTCGTCATCCACCAGGAGAAGTGCGTGCAGCGCCAGACGCGACGAAGGGCGGTGTCGCTGTAGGCATTCGCTTTGTCGGCGTCGCCCTGTTTCAGCAATGCCGCCAATGCAGGCGCGAGCATTGCCACATCCGCCACCGCGAGGTTGAGACCCTTTGCTCCCGTGGGCGGGACGATGTGCGCGGCGTCTCCGGCGAGGAACAGATTCCCGTGTCGCATCGGGGTCTGCACGTAACTACGCATCGGCAGCACACTCTTCTCGGTGATCGGCCCCGGGTTCAGCGTCCACCCGTCCTGGCCGTGACCGAGCCTGGTGGCCAACGCATCCCAGATTCGATCGTCGGACCACGTGTCGATATCGGTTCCGTTGGGCACCTGCAGATACAGTCGGCTCACCGTCGACGATCGCATCGAATGCATCGCGAATCCGTCCTGATGCCAGGCGTAGATCAACTCGTCCGTCGACGGCGCGACGTCGGCGAGAACTCCGAGCCAGGAGTACGGATACACCCGTTCCCAGGTGTTGCGCACCGAATCCGGCATCGCTGCGCGACTCGGCCCGAAGGAACCGTCGCAGCCGGCGATGACGTCGGCGTCGATCCGCATCGGGGTTCCCGACGCGTCTGTGAACGTCACGAACGGTGCGTCGGACTCGACGTCGTGCAACGCGGTATCGGAGACGTCGTAGAAGATCTGCTGGCCGGCCTTCTCGCGCGCGGCGACGAGGTCCTTGGTGACCTCGGTCTGTCCGTACACCCACACGCTTCGATCGACGAGGGTGCGAAAGTCGATGTGGTGCCGCTCTTCCGGCCACTGCAGGTAGATTCCGCGGTGCTCGTGGCCTTCGCGATGCAACCGCTCACCGAGGCCGTGGTCGTCGAGCAACTGGACCGTCGAATGTTCGAGAATGCCGGCGCGAATTCGGGAGAGCACGTATTCCTGTGTGCGCGACTCGATCAGAACGGAGTCGATTCCCTGCTCCCCGAGCAGGTGGGACAGCAGCAGACCCGCGGGCCCTGCACCGATGATGGCGACCTGTGTACGCATGCATCGAGTACACCGCGCGTTCTGGCCGCGAACAAGGCGGAGTTTCCACTCAGTGAAAAGCTGCCTCTCACCCCCGCAGGCTTCGCTCGATTCCTCGGGCGGCAACCTGCAGAGCGGCAACCATTCTGGCTCGATCACGGCCGATGCTCGGTACCACGATGCCCAGCGCAGCCACCACACTCTCGCCCTCGCCGCGGACCGGTACGGCCACCGAACACGCCCCCAACGTCATCTCCTCGACCGTCTGCGCATACCCCTCACGATGCACTCGGCGTAGTTCGACGTCCAACTTCCCCGGATGAGTCACCGTGTACGGGGTGATGCGGGCCAGGTTCCTCAGCACACGATCGTGCACCTCGCGGGGGGCGTAGGCCAACAACACCTTGCCGACTCCGGTCGCATAGAGAGGCAGGCGAGCTCCGACTCGGCTGACCGCTGGCACCGACGCGTGTCCAGCCAACCTGTCGAGATAGAGAACTTCGTCGCCGTCGCGGATGGCCAGATGCACCGTGGCGAGGGTCGCGCCGTAGATGTCGTGCAGAAACGGCGAGGCGATCTCTCGCAGATCGGCTTGATCCCGTGCCAACAATCCCAACGTCCACAGTCGGCGTCCCACCACGTAGCGGCCGTCGTCGCCCCGGACGAGCGCGCCCCAATCGACCAGTTCACGCACCAGACGATGCGCGGTGGCAACGGGCAGATCGGCACCCTCGGCCAGTTCGGTCAGTGTCAGCGCAGGGGACTTCTCGTCGAACACGGCCAGCAACGCCAACAGACGCGAGGCCACAGAGGCCCCGGGATTCCGCACGTTCCCAGCCATCAGCACGACGATAGCGCCACACCACCAACTTCCCGCTCAGGATGGGTTTCGCGCCACCCAGCCGTCGACGGACTCGGGGGTGCGGGGTTCGGGGCCGGTGTAGAGGGCGGCCGGTCGGACGAGCTTGCCCAGGCGCTTCTGTTCCAGGATGTGTG